>CAIMSU010000055.1 GCA_903844155.1 uncultured Pseudomonadota bacterium
CCTGAAAGCGCGCGATTGGCGAGAGCAATGGCCCCCCAGCGCGCTGTTCCGCGCAAGATCGGGGACGGACGCCGTCTTCGGCGGCGGGACCCGATCTTGGCCTTGGAACTGCGGGAATTCAGCGCCGATCCTGGCGCGAGCCCCGGCGAGCGCCAGGATCGGCGGGCCAATCCGGGCGCTCCGCAAACACAGCGGCTGTATCCCCCTGAAATCGCGAGGATGGCGAGGCGGATTGGCCCCCAGCCCGCCGTTCCGCGCACGAACCGTGACAGGCGGTGTCTTCGCCGGCTGGCGGGGTTCGTGGCCTTGGAACGGCGAGAAGTGACCGCCGAGGCCGGCGCGAGGTTCGCCGAGCGCCGGCATCGGCGGGCTGAAGATCAAGATTTGAAACCGCCAAAACGCCAAGACGCCAAGAAATGCTGTTCTTCCCTGGCGGCCTGGCGCATTGGCGGTTCAAATTCCCCTCGGGGGGCGCGAACTGTCACGCCGCCGACGTGCGAACACCAGCCCGCCGACCACGACCGCCAACCCCGCGCCGCCGGCTTCCGGCACGCTCTCACACCCACACCCCGCACACTTCGGCGTTCCATGCGCCGAACACGACGTCAGCCGGAAGAGCAGGCCTTGACGGTCGACGGCCGTGCCCTCGGACGTCGTGAGCATGTCGCCCGCGGGCGTGAGCGTGACGCCCTCGCCCTTGGGATCGTTCCCGAGGTCGTACTTTGCCGGTGTTGAAAGCCAGGTGCTCGCGCCCACGGGCGCGCAGTCCTCCCACACGAACGCGCTCGTGTGCGTGCGGATGATCGCGACGTTGTGGGCGGGATCGTCGGACATGAAGCCGCCTGTTGCGGGGCCATCGAGCTGGACTTGCGCCTCGCGCTTGAGCGTGTCGGGCGCGGACCCGCAACTCAGGGCGTCCACCTTGTAGATCTTGGCCTGACCGTCGCCCTCCTTTGAGACGACGCGGACGGTGCCGTCTGCGCTGACCAGCAGGCTCTCGGCGTCCCGCGCGCCGTCCTCGAAGACGAGGGGGCAGGCGACGGCGTCGGCGAGCATGTCCGTCGACTCGGGGACGACCCAGAGCGTGATGCCGGCGCGGTTGGAGAGGTTGTCGCCGATATCGCCGATATAAATACAGGGATTCGTGATCCCGCCGAGCGCGTCTGGGCAGGGGGCGGCGGCGATGTCCTCCCAGTCGGTGTTGGTGGCGTTGGTGATCACCTGGGTGTAGCGGTAGGTGCCGTCCTCGTCGAAAAGGTAGAGCTCGGCGGCGTTTCCGGCGTCGTTGTGGGTGTAGTAGAGGCCGGGTTCCAGCGTGCTGGCGGCGACGCCAGAGGACTCGGGCGCGGGGACGTCGGGGGATTCCTGAAGCTGGCCGGCGGTGGACCAGGCGGTGCAGGTGCCGGCGCTTGCAGACGGGCTGTCGGCTGAACTATCAGCGGCGAAGGCGGGGAATGCGAGGAGGAGCCCGACGGCGACGACGGCGGGCGTGGGGCGGGGCACCGGGGCTGAGTATCCGCTCGGGGCGGTGGGGAGGGGCGTGACCGGGGTCAAATGTCGCCCGATGACCCGTGTGGGGTCGGCGCGGCGTTCCGCGTGCGCCCTTGAGCGGCGTGGGGTGGAGCGAGCCGCCCAAAGGACGCGGAACGTCCCGCACCAGCTGCAGACTCAGCGCTCCGCCTCTTTCTCGCGGACAACCTCCAGGATCGCGTTCAGCAGCACCTCAAAGGGCGCGGGCTTGCGGACGCGGGCGTGGACGCGCTCGCCCAGGAGCTGGGTGAGGATCGGGTCGGTGCAGGCGGTGTGCGCGAGGACGACGGGGGCGGGGGAGAGGCGGTCGATCTCGTCGAGGAGCACGAGCCCGCCGAGGTGTTCGAGGTCGCCGGTGCCGCCGGGGGCCTGGTCGCTGGGGAGGCGGTGGGAGCGATCGTTGGCGATGCGACGGGCGCGGGGGCCGAGGACGCCGCGGACCTGCTCGCCGAGGGGGATGAAGATGTCGGTGACGACGATGTCGAAGCCGATGCGGCCGTTCGCGTCGGGGCGATGGAGGGCGGCGACGGCGTCCTCGACGGTGGTGGCCTCGATGATCTCGCTGGTTGGCCCGAAGGCATCGCGCAAGACCCGGGCGAGGCCGCGGACGTTGTCGGGGTCGTCGTCCACAAAAAGGAGGCGCATGGGGCGTGACTATCCCCGGGTGCGTCGGAGCCGGCGCGCGGACAGCAGAAGGCCGACGCTGGCGAGGGCGAGGAGGAGGGCGGGCGGAGGCGCTGAGGAGCCGACGGCGGCGCAGGACCAGGAGATGCCGTCGGTTGAGGCGCCCGGGTCCAGCGTCTCGGGGCATCCTTCGTCGATGGCGCCGTCGCAGTTGTCGTCGCGCAGGTTGCAGGCCTCGGTGGCGCCGGGGTGGACGGCGGCGTTGCCGTCGTCGCAGTCATCGCCGCCGGTGGTGATGGCGAAGAACCCGTCGCCGTCACGATCGACGCCGGTTGCGGTGTCGGTCGCGCTATCAGACGCCGTGTCGCTCAAAACCGCACCTCGGTCGCCAGCGTGAGATCACCAAAAAGCAGGCCGGGACCCCCGCCAAAGCGGGCCTCCGCGCGCACGCCGCCCGCCTGGCCGATCCCGGCGGCGACCCCGGCAACCGCGGCTCCGTAGGGTGCGGCGGGGTACGGTGCGCCGAGGATGTCAACGCCGAACTGTGCGCCGAAGACCGGCGTAAGCCCCCGATCGGGGCGCTCCCAACGCGCCTCCACGGCCGAGGGCACCGTCGCGCGGAATCGGCTCCCGCCGCCGCTTTCGGTGGACAGCGCGGTGCGCGTGGACGCCGGGCGCACCGAGGCGCCGAGCACCAGCCCGTGGAGCGCACCGCCAACGGCGTAGGACCCCGCCAATTCCAGCCCCATCGCCATGCCCGAGGGTGCGCCTGCCGCACCTGGCCGCGCCTCGTAGCGGAGCAGCGGCCCGATGGTGAGCGCCCCGCGCCAGGCCCGCACGGCGTTGTGCACCACCGCGTCCACGGCCTCTACGCCGGCGAGCGTGTCCCCACGCACTTCGTAGAGGTCCACGCCATTGCTACGGACGGCGGCGAACCGCACGTCGAGCGGGTCTCCGGGAGCGACCGGCGCCTCTGCGACCAGGCGGGCAGCACCGCTGAGCAGGCCGTCGTCGGTCGCGTTGGCCGCGAGGTGGTCGAGCGCGAGGGCGATGTCCCCGAGCTGCTTGGGCTGGCCGCCGGGCTCGACCCACACCAGGGTGCTCGATCCGGGCGCGAGGCGGACGAGCAAGGATGCGGTGACCTTGCCGCCGTCCACCGCTTCAAGCAGGTTCATCCCCGCGACCCCGGGCGTTACCCCCTGCTCCACCGGTCGCCCGTTGAGGCGTGTGCCGACGACGCGGCCCGCGAACAGGATCCGCGGCTGGCGCGCGTTGTTGCTCGCTGCGAGCACGGCGCGGCGAGCGTCAAAATCGTCGAGCAGGCCGCTGTCGAACCCGGCCGGTGCGGCCAGGCCGATGCCGAACACCGCAGCCCGATCCATCGCGGCGCTCGCCTCCGACTGATGGGAAGCGCGCTCCTGCGGATCGTCGGCGACCTGGGCGAGCTGGCGGTGCAGGTCCGTGAGCGCCAGCTCCAACCGCACCAGATCCGACGCTGCGGGCGGTCGGTCAAGGCACGCAGTCTCGGCTTCGGCCGACGCGAACGTGGACAGCGCCTTGGCCGTCTGAAGCATCGTCGTCTCTGAGCGGCCCTCGTCCAGCTCCGCGCGCCACGCGTCGAGCGCCACCGGGCCCCCGCAATCGTCGTCGCTCGAGCGCCCGGTGAGCGAGAGCACGTCGAAGAGATCGGCGAACGCCCCGACGCCGATGACGCGCGGGATGACGCCGTCTGCGTCGGGGTGGACGAGCTGCTGCACCCGTGGGTCGTCGGCGCGTCCGTTCGTGACCAGCAGCGGAGCGGCGTTGGCAAGGTGGGCCGCGAGCAGCAAGCCTGGTGCCAGCAGCCAGCCTATTCGTCGACCCAATTCCCGCCCTCAAAGTTCCAGATCTTCCGGGCCTCCTGCCCGCCGACCACGGTGACCTTGAAGGTCTTCGGGTCGGAGCCCGCCGCGATCAGCTTCACCGTGTGGGTCCCGGCGGCGATGGAATAGCGCAGCATCGGCGTCCGCTTTACGAAGGAGCCGTCGATCAGCACGTCCGCCGCGGGCTCGCTCCCGATCGAGAGGTAGCCGGTGACCACGGCCACGGGTGCCGAGACGGGGGCAGCGGGCGGGATGGCGACAGCGGTGGGCGCGGGGGGCTGCGGTGCGACGGGGATCCGCACGGCGACGTCCGGCTCTGCGTGGTGTGCGACGGCGGGTGCGCTCGCAGAAAGGGAGGGAGGCGCCGGATGGCTCGGAGCTGTGGTGGGTGCCGCCGGCGGCGGCGTGGTCGGCGCGGCGCCGCGCGGGTCCGCCAGGACCGAAAGATCCGGGGGCACGCTCGTTGCGGGCGGGGCGCTGCTGGCGCTGCGGTAGAGCTGCCAGGACGCAAAGGCCATGATGACCACGGCGGCCAACCCAAAGCTGGCGAGCGCGCCGGCCCAGAGCAGGCTGGGGCGCCGTTTCGGCCGGGGGGGGGGGCGCCGTTCGACGCGGGGTCCGTGCGCGTCGCCGACCGAAACGGGGAGGCCGACGGGCCGGCGAGCCTCGGCGCGTGGGTTCAATTGTGGAGGTGCGGAGGTGCCGATCGTGGAGACGGACCGGATCCGCTCCTGGGCGCCGGCCTGGACCGACCCTTCCTGGGACCGCAGCTCGGTCGCGAGCTGGACGAGCCCCTCGTGGGCGACCAGCGGATCGCCGACGAGCGCGGCGAGCGCACGCCCAAGCGCCGCTGCGCTCGTGTACCGCGCCGCGGGGTCCCGCTGCAGCGCGCGGATGAGCACGGGGGCGAGGTCCGCCCGGACGGACGTCGCGGCGCGCCGAGCCGCTTCGTCCTTGATCAAGCCGATCCGGATGACCTCGTTCTCGCGCTCGGGGAACAGCGCCTCCCCCGTCGCCAGCTCAAAAAGAACGGCGCCGAGGCCGAAAATGTCCGCGCCGGGCCCGACAGCGTCGCCATGTGCCTGCTCGAGCGACATGTAGCCCCAGGTGCCCTTCACGCCGTCCCTGGGTTGCGGCTCATCCCGGCCACTTGCCGCGGAGATGCCAAAATCGAGCACCTTCACGACGCCCTGGAGGTTCACCATGAGGTTGGACGGCTTGATGTCGCGGTGGACGAGGCCGAGCCCGTGGCCCTCCTCGTCGGCCAGGGTGTGCGCGTAGTGCAACCCCTCGCAGACCTGGCGCCCGATCTCAGCGATCATCGCGGTCGGTATGACCATCTGGTTTCGGCGGGCGTGCGAGATGAGCTTTCGCAGCGTGAAGCCCTCGATGAACTCCATCACCAGGTAGAGCAGCTCGCCCTCGCGGTTGAACTGCTGCACGCGCACGAGGTTCAAGTGTTCCAGGCGCGCCGAGACCCGCGCCTCGGCGACGAACAACTCCTGAAAACCGGGGTCCGCGGCGAAGGCGGGATGGATCACCTTTACGGCTACGCGGGTGCTGACGCCCGCGAGCGAGTCCAGGCGCCCCTCGTAGACGCGCGCCATCCCGCCGGCCGAGATCGGCCGGATCAACCGGTACGGGCCGAGCCGCTGCTCGCCTTGCCGCAGGTCCATGTCGAGATCGGACATTGCGACAATGATATCCCGAACCCGCCCTAGGCGCCTGCCAGCACCCGCTTCACCGTCGCCACGATGTTCGGGACGTTCAATCCAAGGTTCTCCGAAACGGTCTTGCCCGGTCCGGAGGCGCCGAAGCGATCGATGCCCACACTTGCGCCGTCAAGACCGACGTAGCGCTCCCAGCCGCGCGTGGTGCCGGCCTCCACGCTCACGCGGGCCGCGGTCCCGAGCACCGCGCGTTTGTAGGCAGCGTCCTGCTTGTCGAAGCGCTCGATGCTCACGAGGTTCACGACGCGGGCGCGCACGCCCTCCGCCGCGAGCGCCGTCGCAGCGTCTGCCGCGAGCCAGACCTCGGAGCCGGTCGCGATGAGCGTCACGGTGGCGTCGGCGACCTCTGTCAACACGTACCCGCCGCGCTTGACTGCGTCGGGCCCGCCGTTGGAACGATCGAGGTTTGGCAGGTCCTGACGGGTGAATGCGAGGGCGACAGGGCCATCGGTGCGCGTAAGTGCCTCGCGCCAGGCCTCGTTTGCCTCGTTCGCGTCGCAGGGGCGGAAGGTCTCGAGGTTGGGGATGAGGCGGAGCGCTTGCAGCGTTTCGATGGGCTGGTGCGTGGGGCCGTCCTCGCCGACCCAGATGGAGTCGTGGGTGTAGACGTAGACGACCGGCTGTTTCATGAGCGCGGATAGGCGAACCGCCGGGCGATGGTAGTCGTGGAAGATCAGGAACGTCGCGTTGTAAGGGCGCAGTCCGCCGTGCAGGCTGATGCCGTTGCACATGGACGCCATCGCGTGCTCGCGGATGCCGAAGTTCAGGTTCCGGCCCTCGGGGGTGGCGCGCTGGAACGCGCCAGTCGCCTTCATGTGCGTGAGGTTGGACTCGGCGAGGTCGGCCGAACCGCCGATCACCTCGGGCACGCCGACGCAGATCGCCTGGAGCGCCGCCTGACTGGCCTTTCGGGTGGAGGTCTTGGACCCGATAGCGTACGGCGGCCAGACGACGGCCGAGAGATCCAGCGCGCCATCCTCGGCATTCGCGAGAACGCGGCCAAAGGCGTCGTCGCCCGCGGCCTGCACTCGCCCCTGCCACGACTGCCGCTCGGCCTTCCTCGCTGCGTCCTTCGCGCGAACATGCGCGTACACGCTGTCGGGGACGACGAAGGACTGCTCGGGATCCAGGCCCAACGCCGTCTTCGTCAGCTTGACCTCGTCGACGCCAAGGGGCGCGCCGTGGGCGCTGGACTTGCCGGCCTTGTTGGGCGAGCCAAAGCCGATCGTCGTCTTGCAGGCGATCAAGCTTGGCTTGTCCGTGACGGCGCGCGCGGCGTCAATGGCAGCGGCGACGGCCTCCTGGTCGTGCCCGTTCACGCGCTGCACGTGCCAGTGGTATGCCTCGAAGCGGGCGAGGACGTCCTCGGTGAACGCCACCTCGGTGGTGCCGTCGATGGTGATGCCGTTGTCGTCCCAGCACAGAATCACCCGGCCAAGGCCCCAATGTCCCGCGAGTGAGGCGGCTTCTCCCGAGATGCCCTCCATCAGGTCGCCGTCCGAGCAGATGCCGTACGTCCAGTGGTCCACCTGGTTGGCGCCGAACCGTGCGCGCAGGTGCGCCTCCGCGAGCGCCATGCCGACGGCGTTGCAGAAGCCCTGGCCGAGCGGCCCGGTCGTCGTCTCGATCCCCGGCGCCTCGCCGTGCTCCGGATGGCCGGCGCACCGCGAACCCCATTGCCGGAACTGCTTCAGTTCGTCCATGCGAATCGGCCGCTCGCCGTGCCCGCCGTTCTCGCGGCCGATGCCCGTGAGGTGGAGCACCGAGTACAGCAGCATCGAGCCGTGGCCGGCCGAGAGGACGAAGCGGTCACGGTCAAACCAGTCGGGGCAGGTCGGGTCATACCGCAAGAAGCGCGTGTAGATGACGGTGGCGACGTCCGCCATGCCCAGCGGCATCCCCGGATGACCGGAATTGGCAGCCTGTACGCCGTCGATGGCGAGGCCGCGGATGGTGTTGGCGGTGAGGTGGTCGATGGGGCTGGTGGTCATTGGCGTTGGCTCGTTGCGGGGCGGTTGGCGGACGCGGAGAGGGGCGGTCTATCCGAATTGTCGGTCGGCGGTCAGGGGTAGACGAGCACGTACGAGCCCTGTGGGGCCGCGCCGGTGACGTGCGAAACGCCGCATTCGTCGGCCGCTTCCTCGGGCGACGGCCAGAACGACTCGGCGAAGGACCAGTGGCCGTCCGGGCAGAGCAGCGGAACGCGAGGGGGGATGACGCCGAAGGACTTGAGCGCGCCGCAGACGGCGTTGGAGGCGGGGGCGCGGTCCGCGAGATCCCGGGCCCGTTGTCGTTCCAGGATGGTCCGGAAATTGGCCGACAGGTCGGCGCGCGCGAGGTGGTGGTCGTCGTATGCGAGCCTGTCGTCGGGGTCCGAGTAGCGTCCCCACACACACAGCCAGACAGCCAGCCAGCCGCGACGGTCACGGGCCCAGCGTTTGGCGGCCCGGTCCCGATGAAGTCGATGGCGCGGGCGCGCGGGTCGTCTGAGACGAGGTGTCGGGCCTCCGCGTGCCGCTCCGGATCGATCTCACTCATCGCGCGATCACGGGCTTCGATGGGTGTAGTTGGCATCCCGCTGTGGCTGGAAGGGGGAGAATTCGCTTGCGTGCCGACGCTCGCGGGCGGCTTCGTCGGCTGGCGTTGGGGCGAATCAGCGGCCCACCAGCCCGCGCCAGCCAGCACGGCGACGAGAAGAGCGAGCCAGCGACGCCGCATCTCGCAGACCATACCACCGAGAGCCCCGAGCCCGCCGCCATGGCCGGTCCGGGTTACACCGTCGAATGACCCCCTTCGCCGCCCTCTTTCTCCTCACCACCGCCTGCGTCCCCCAGAAGAAGTACGACGCGCTTCAGGCGCAGCTCACCGCCGCGCAGGCCGATGCCGCCACTGCCCACGCGGACGTCGCGACCCGCGATGCGAAGGTGCAGTCCCTGCAGGATGCCCTGACCGCCGAGACGGCGGCCGCCGCCCAGCTTGGCGACCAGATCACGGCCACCCAGGCTGATCTCAGGTCGCGTCAGGCGCAGGTGGACGGGCTGACGGCCGAGAAGGCGGCGCTGCTGACGGACAAGTCCAAGTTGAAGGCCACGGTCGAGGAGACCACCGCGGCGCTCAAGGAGCTTCAGTCCCGAAAAGCCCAGGCCGAAGCCCGGGTCGCACAGTACCGCGACCTCCTCGCCCGCTTCAAGGCGCTCATCGACGCCGGCCGGCTCAAGGTCAAGATCGCCGACGGTCGCATGGTCGTCGAACTGGCGACGGACGTCCTGTTCGACTCGGGAAAGGCCGATCTTTCCAAGGCAGGGCATGCGGCGATCGCGGACGTTGGCGCCGTCCTCGCCGCGATCCCAGACCGGAAGTTCCAGGTCGAAGGCCACACGGACAACGACCCGATCAAAACCGCGCAGTTCCCCAGCAATTGGGAGCTCGCCAGCGCCCGCGCCATCACGGTCGTCCGCGCGCTCGTAGACGCGGGCGTGAAGCCCGACCGCGTCAGCGCGGCAAGCTACGGGGAATTCCACCCGATCGTCGCCAACAGCACGCCCGCGGGCAAGTCCGCGAACCGGCGGATCGAGATCACGGTCGTAGCAGACCTCTCGCAGCTCCCGGGATTCGAGGAATTGCAGCAACTTGGCGAGAAGGATCAGGCTCCGGTGACCGCTCCCTAACGTCGCGGAATTCAGCCCCGGGTAGGGGCGGACGACAGGCGCGTGAACGGCGTGGGGTCTGCGCGGCGTCCCATCGGGGATCTGGAACGGCGACGGGCGGAGCGAGCCGCCCAGAAGCGGAGCTACACCGCCACGATCCCGCGAAAGTACGCCACCGTTCGCTCAATGCCCTCGGCGAAGGACACCTGCGGCTCCCAGCCGAAGTTGGCGCGCGCCCGGTCGATGATGGGCTTGCGTTGCGTGGGATCGTCGGTCGGCAGCGGCTTGTGGACGATCCCGGCGGTGTTCCCCGTGTATTCGTTGATGTACTCGGCGAGCTGCAGCATCGTCATCTCGTGCGGGTTGCCGATGTTGCAGGGCTCCGAAAGGCCGGATTCCATCAGGCCAATCAGCCCGCGCACGTTGTCGTCGACAAAACAGAAGCTGCGGGTCTGCAGGCCGTCGCCGAAAACCGTGAGCGGCTGGCGGCGCAGGGCCTGGGAGATGAACGCGGGCATGACGCGCCCGTCGTTCTCGCGCATGCGCGGGCCGTAGGTGTTGAAGATGCGGACGATGCGCGTCTGGACGCCGTGGTAGCGATGGTAGGCCATGGTGACGGCCTCGGCGAACCGCTTGGCCTCGTCGTACACCGAGCGTGGGCCGATGGAATTGACGTTGCCCCAGTAGGTTTCGGGCTGCGGGTGGACGAGCGGGTCGCCGTACACCTCGCTGGTGCTGGCGAGGAAGAAGCGGGCGCCGTCCTGACGGCACCGGTCGAGGGCGATGCGCGTGGCGTCTGAGCCGCAGTAAAGCGTCTCAAACGGAAGTTGGACGTAGTCAATCGGGCTCGCTGGGCTCGCCATGTGGTAGACGCGGTCGAAGCGTCCGCTGACCGGGAGCGCTTTGGTGACATCCGCCTCGACGAACGCGAACCGTGGATTCGGCAGCAACGTCGCGAGGTTTCGGTGGTGCCCCGTGATGAAGTTGTCGACCGCGACTACCTCGTGCCCGTCGGCCAGCAGGACTTCGCACAGGTGGGAGGGGATGAAGCCGGCACCGCCGGTGACGAGGATACGCATGGCGCGCGGCTATCCGCGCGGGGGCGTCGTGCCTACCGGGCTCGGGTTAGAATCGGCGCTGCAGGTTCTCAGTCGAGAGCTCATGGAAGCGCCGGGCGAGGCCTCGGACCAGCGGGCCCATCCAGCGATCCCGGCCAAGCTCGGCCTCCAGCGATTCGCGGGTGATTACGCGGGTGTAGACCTCGGTCAGCGCGACGACCGTGGCCGTGCGGACGTCGCCGGTCAGTAGCGCCGCTTCGCCGAAGATCTCGCCGGGACCAAGCTCCGCGATCGGCCCGCCGTTCTGGCGCACCTCGCAGTTGCCCTCGTCGATGATGTAGGCAGCGTCGGCCTCCTCGCCCTCGCGCACGATCTCCTCGTCCGCTGCGAACACGCGTCGCGCGAACCACCAGCCGCCCTGCTGCATCCGCGCGAGGTCCTGGGCGAGGGCGTTGACGTCGGGGTAGCGGGCGAAGGGGTCGACGGCGAGCGCCTTCATGGTGATGCGCACGAGCTCGCAGGGCAGGTCACGCGTGCGCGCCATCTCCCCGGGCGGCCGCGGCGGGAGCGAAGCAGCGGCGTTGGCAGCACGTTCCTCGGCGGTCGCGCCCTGGTTTGGCCTCGCTCCGCACAGCGCAGCGTAGAGCATCGCGCCAACGCCCCACACGTCCGTCCGCGCGTCGCAAAGCTGACCCCGGGCCTGCTCGGGCGACATCCACGAGGTCGTGCCGGCGTAGGGGTCGTCGACCTCCCCGGCGCTCTGCGCGATCCCCCAGTCCATCAGGTAGACCTCGCCAAAACGGCCTACCATCACGTTCTCGGGCTTCAGATCGCGGTGCACGACGCCCCGGTCGTGGGCGAACGCGAGCGCATCGCACACGCGGATCAGGATGTCGAGCACGCGGGCGAGCAACGTCAGGCTGTAGGGTTCGGCACGGAGGATCGCAGCGAGCGTCGCACCCTCTACACGCTTCATCGTGAACCACGTCGGCCCGAGGTCGTGGATTGGCACGATGTTCGGGTGATCGAGCTGTGCGGTGATGCATGCTTCGCGCCGGAACCGGCGGAGCTGCACCGCATCATCCGAGCGCGCGATCTTCGTAGCGACGGTTCGGCCGAGCAACCGATCAGTCGTCAGGTGGATCGCGGCCGTGCCGCCCTGGGCGAACTCCCCCAGATCGGTGTACCGCCACGTCGGCAGCACTGGCTCTTCCTTGGGTACACGCTTCTTGTCGGACATGCCGCCCGACGTATCACCCACCGACCGCGGCGAGCCTCGCATTCACGCGGCGAACCGCGACGGAGCTCACGAGGTTCACGCCGTCGTCCCCACGCTCGAGGCGCAGGTCCACCTTGGTCGGCTCGATCTCTGCGTAGCGCGCGATCACCGCAAGGATCTCGGCGCGCATGGCGTCCATCTGGGAGGGTGTGAGGTCGACCTGGTCGTGCACGAGCAGGATCTTGAGGCGCGACTTGGCGTCGTCCTTGGAGCCGGTGTGCCGGCCTACAAAGAATCGGTCGAGCAGGTTGATCACGATGCCACCTCCTTCAAACCGTCCTGGGGCTTGCCGCCGTCCTGGGCCTTCGCGCCGGCCTGGACGGGCGCGAAGCCCATCCAACGCTTCACGGCGCCCCACATCGTCTCGGGCTCTTCGGTGGCGACGAACGGCACGTCCGTCTCCCCGGTGATCCGGCGGGCGATGCGGCGGTAGGCCTCGCCGACCACCGACTTCTCGTCGAACGCCGCCGGGTATCCCCGGTTGGCGGTGATGATCACGTCTTCGTGGTCCGGAACCATCCCGATGAGCGGGATCGCGAGGATCTCGAGGATGTCCTCCTTGTTCAGCATGTCGCCGCGCTTCACGAGCTTCGCGCGGAAGCGGTTCACGATGAGCATCGGCTCGGGCAGCTCGGCCGCCTCGCACAACCCGATGATTCGGTCTGCATCGCGGATCGCGCTCACCTCCGGCGTCGTGACGATGATCGCGCGGTCAGCACCGGCGATCGAGTTCTTGAACCCCTGCTCGATGCCGGCGGGGCAGTCGATGAGGACGTAGTCGAACTCCTCCTTCATCTGCTTGACGAGGTCGCGCATGTTCTCGGGGCTGACGGCGTTCTTGTCGCGCGTCTGTGCCGCCGGGAGCAGGTAGAGCCCGTCAACGCGCTTGTCCTTGATGAGGGCCTGCCGCAGCTTGCACTCGCCCTCGATCACGTGCACGAGATCGTAGACGATGCGGTTCTCGAGGCCGAGGATGACGTCGAGGTTGCGGAGGCCGATGTCGGCGTCCACGACCGCGACCTTCTTGCCCATCAACGCCAGCGCAACGCCGAGGTTGGCCGTGGAGGTGGTCTTGCCGACGCCCCCTTTTCCGGATGTGATGACGATGCACTCGCTCATGTGGTGTCCCTCTGGTGGGGGTGCCGGCCCCGGTAGGCTTCGATGACGATGGAGCCGCCGGAGATCCAGGCGACCTCTGGCGTGTAGCGGGAAGGGCGGTCGGGGATCTGCGTCGGGATCTGGATGACCTTCCCGATGCGGAGCTGGCTGGGGCGCATGTCAAAGGCGAGGATGATCGCCTCGGAGTCACCGCGGGTGCCCGCGCTCGCGAGCCCCTTGAGTGTGCCGTAGACAAACACGCTGCCGCCAGCGAGGATCTGGGCGCCGGGGTTCACGTCGCCAAAGATGTGCACGTCCCCCGGGTGGCGAACCACCGCCCCGGAGCGCACGGTGCCGTGGAGCGTGTGGGAGCGCTCGCCGCGATCTTCGGGCGGTGCGGACTCGGCTTCGTCGGGCGCCGCCACGAGCTCGGTCGGCTCGGTCTGCCGCTCGTCCGGCAGCTCGGCGGCGGCCTCGGATGCGCGGAGGGGCGCGGTCACCGTCGGCATCGCCTCCACAAAGCTGACGTGGGACGGGTGCACGCGGATCTTCAGTTCGCGCTCGGCGTAGCGGGCGAGCGCCTCCGACGGGCAGTTCAGGCCGGTCACCTGGGCGCCGAACTCGTCCTTGATGAGGTTGATGAGCCGTCGGAGGTCGAACAGGTCAAAATCGCGACGGCCGAGGTCGAGGCGCAGCGACTGGTGCCGGTACTTGTCGCCCGTGCCCATGAACGTCTCGCGGACGGCGATCCGGAGGTGGTCGAACGGGATGCCCGCCGGGACCTCGCAGACCAACGTGCCGCTCGCGTTGATGCGCAGCGTGACGGTCCGGTCTGGCGTGGCGGAGGGTGAGGCGTCCGGCGAGGACGGCGGACCCGTGGGGCTTTCGGTGTGCATGGCGTTGTCGGGGAGGCAGGGGGACGGGGGGATTCGGTGTGCGGGGAGGCCCACCGGGGAGCATCGGGGTTGACGAGTCAACGGCGATGCTGGAGAGTACCGCGAGGGTGGTGGGGTAAGCAAGGGGGGAACGAAAATAAGTTCCGATTCGCTACCGATGAAAGACGGGTCGAGGCAGGGCATGCCTCATCATGACCTGATAGACGGCCAAAAAATGTCCGTAGTGGGATTTATTTTGGCAGGCCGATCAAAAAGACGGCGCCGTAGTACGTGCACATCACCAGCAGATCGCCGCGAGGAAGGGGCGTTCGAAACCGGTTCCAGGCGAGGATCGTGTCCGAGATGAGCAGAAAGAGGACGCCCGGGAGGTCGCCTGCTGGCACCGCGACCCCGAGCATTCCGGCCAGCGCGACCGCGTAGAGGGACACTGGCGCGCGCAGCTTGGGCCGCAGGCCGCCCCAGAGCGCCGAGAGCACGCCCCCGGCGACAGCGAGTCCTACCCCGAGCGCGGGCAGCGAGACCCCGCTGCTTGCCCCCACAACCCCGATGAACAGGATGTGCCCGACCAGGAACGCGCCGAGCCCATGCAGGAAAAAGCGGTCCTTGTCGAGCAGGAACGCGTCTCCGGTGGCCCACGCAACGAGCACGGGGGCCATCGGCGGGTTCGCGACCGCGAGCAGCAGGGCAGGGAGCGGCTTGATGCCACGAACCCGGCCGCGAACGCCAAAGGCGACGAGCCCGACGTACGCGAGCGCGATTCCTGCTGCGAGCCAGTGCAACACCGGGCTCCTACCCCTGCGCGGCTTTTTCGAGCAGCGGCTTGAGGCCGCCAGCCCTGTCGAGGGCGCGCAGATCATCGTAGCCGCCGACGTGGTGCTCGCCGATGAAGATCTGCGGAACGCTTGTCCGGCCGGTTCGGGCAACCAGCGCGACGCGCCCGGCGTCATCGTCGGTCAGGTCGAGCTCCTGGTAGGCGAGGCCGCGCTGGTCGAAGAACGCCTTGGCCGACCGGCAGTAGGGGCACCAGTCGGTGCTGTAGATCGTGATGTTCGGCATCGCTGAAACCTTCGCACCGAGCCGCGTCGGGCAAGGGTCCGGCCCCCCGGTTCACGGCTGCTGGTTCGGGTAGAGCGTGACGACGTCCGTCATGCCGGCCAGGTCAACCGCGGTGATGTCGACGACGTAGCCCGGGTAGGTGCAGTCCAGGTAGGTGCTGGAGCCGACCCAGGCCGAGTACCAGGTCACGCCCTGATCTGGCGCGAGGTCGAAGCTGTCGACCCAGTCACCGGTCGGGTCGTCGTACACGTCCGCGTACACCTGGGCAACGTCGGCGGCGCCGTTCGCATCGGTGGCGTCGGCCTCAAAGTACCAGACGTAGTCGTTGTAGCCCATGGGATTGTCGGGGGTGGCGGCGTCGAAGTAGCAGCCGGCGTCCTTGTAGGTGATCCTGGGCGCGGCATCGGTGGCGACGGGGCCGGGCCCGGGCGCGACGACGTCGACGTAGCAGCCGGACAGCGTGCCGAGCAGGGGGAGGGCGGCGAGAATCATGGTTTGGAAGGTCGTTTTCATCTTCGTGGACTCCGCATACAAGTACGCGCCCAGGGCGCATGGTATTCGAGATCAGCCGTGTCCCGGGTTGTCACGATGCCGGCGGGCGGGGTACTTCCCGGCGTGCCACCCCCAAAGCGCCTCATGCTGACCCTCGACACGGTGGGGACGGTCGCGCGAGGCCACCCCTGGGTGTACCGGGAGGGCGTGATTGGATCGGCGGGGACGGGCGAGCCAGTCGAGCTCACCGATGGCAAGGGAAAGCGGGTTGCCTGGGGGCTTTTCGAAGGTGGCCCCATCGCCGTTCGGGTGCTCGGGCGTGAACCCATGCCCGTCGAACGGGTGGTGGCCTGGCGCCTGAAGGACGCGTTCGCCCTGCGCGCGGCCCTGGTGCCGCAATTGGGTACGACCAACGCCTATAGGGTCTGTCACGGGGAGGGGGACCGCCTCCCGGGCCTGGTCCTCGATCGCTACGACCAGACCTTCGTCCTGCGGCTCTACGCCCGGGCGTGGGAGCCGCACCTCGGCAGCATCGTGGACGCGCTGCGTGGGCTCGGGGTCACCTCGCTGTGGCGGCGTTTTGGTGTAGCTCGGGTGGACGATCGGCAAGGCGGGGAGGCGCTGATCGGGCCGGAGCCGCCGGACACGCTCGTTGTCGAGGAACACGGCGTGAAATTGCTGGCCCGCGTGAAGGTCGGCCAGAAGACCGGGCTTTTCCTGGATCAGCGGGAGCATCGGCGGATGGTGCGCGGGTGGTCAGCGGGCCGCAGCGTCACCAACCTGTTCAGCTATAACGGTGGGTTTTCGGTGTCCGCCGCGCTGGGAGGCGCGACCCGGGTCACCACGGTTGACCTCGCCCCTGCCGCCATCGACGACGCCGTCGCCATCTTTCGCCTCAACGGCGTCGACCCCTCAAGCCACGCCTTCGAGGTCGCCGACGTGTTCACGTGGAAGGGCGCGGCCGCCGACCTCGTCGTCTGCGACCCGCCCAGCCTGACCCACGCAAAAGATGCCGACACAGCGGCCAAAAAGGCCTACCGCGACCTCCATCGGCACATCCTCCCCATGGCGCGGAGCTGGCTGGCAACGTCGTCGTGCACCGCGCGCCTTGCCTGGGACCGCTGGGAGGAGGCAGTGCGCGAGGGCCTCGGGCATCCGGGTCCCGGCGAGGCCGACACGCGATGGTCGAGGTTGTATGCGGGGAGTGAGCCCGCAGACCACCCCGTCGGCCTGTCTCATCCCGAGGGGCGGTACCTGAAATTCATGCTGCTCGCGCGCCGGTAGAGACGTTACCCGACCGGATGACCCCCTCGCCGCTCACCGTCCTCCGAAACGCAAGCGTCTACGCGCCAGAGTCGCTCGGGACGACGGACGTGCTGATCGGCGGTGGCCAGGTCCTGGGCATCGGGCGCTTCCCCACGCTCGCGATCGCAGACGAGGTCGATCTCGCAGGCCTGACGCTGATCCCCGGCCTCGTGGACCTGCACACGCACCTGACCGGGGGCGGCGGTGAGGGCGGCGCGGAGACGAGGGTCCCGCCCGTCGCTCTCTCGGCGCTCGTCGGGGCCGGGGTGACCACCGCCGTCGGCCTGCTCGGCACCGACTGTGAGACCCGATCGGTGGCGGAAAACCTCGCTTGCGCGCGGGGGCTCGAAGCGCTTGGCCTGACGACCTACTGCTACACCGGCGGCTATTGCGTTCCGCCCGTCACCCTCACCGGGTCGGTCCGCGGCGACATCGTCCACGTCGATCGCATCATCGCCGTCGGCGAGGTCGCGATCTCCGACCACCGGTCCTCCCAACCCACGGTCGAGGAGATCGCCCGGTTGGCGGCCGAGGCCCACGTCGCCGGCATGCTGACGAAGAAGGCGGGGATCCTGCACCTCCACCTTGGCGATGGGCAGCGGGGCCTGCACCCCATCCGGCGGATCCTCGCAGATACGGAGCTTCCAGCGCGGGTTTTCCATCCGACCCATGTGAACCGGAACCCCCGGCTGTGGGAGGAGGCCAAAGCGCTGGCGCACGAGGGCTGCACGGTGGACGTGACGGCGTTCCCAAAGGATGATCCTGCACTTCCCGGTGCACCGAGCGCGGGTCAGGCCATCTTCGAGTGGTGGACGCTCGGATTGCCGGCCGAGCGCCTGACGGTCTCCAGCGATGGCGGAGGTTGTCTGCCGCAATTCGATGATGACGGCGTGCTCCTGGCGATGGGGGTCGGCTCGTCGGCGACGCTGCTGGAGGCTGTCGCTGAAGCCACGGCGCTCGGCTGCCCGTTGGCGTACGCCCTCGGGCCGGTCACCGCCACACCGGCCGGTCACTTCCGGTTGCGCGGGAAAGGGCGGATCGCAGCTGGTTTGCACGCCGATCTGGTCGCCCTGGATGGATTCCGGGTGGTACACGTGTGGGCGGGCGGCCGCTGCCTCATGCGGGATGGCGTTCCGCTGGTCCGCGGATTGTTCGAGCGGGGCGCGCCGAGGGGTTAGGCGCGGTCGTGGCTGTCAACAACACGATTTCGATCGGCGTGCCGGCGTTCCCCTCGCCGGTCACGCGTGTCGCGCTGGAGGCCTGGCTCACCGCGGTGGGTCTTGGGCGACTCGGGCGGGCGTCCACCCGGTCCTTCCTCATCGAGATGGGGCTGTACTCCCGGTTGAACCTGAACTACTGGGTGGTGGAGCAGGACATCGTGACGGTCCTCGCCAACCGCTACGGCGTGACGGCGACGCAGATCCGGCTGCTCCAGGAGGCGTTGGTCGACGCCGCGAAGCGGGTGTTGGAAGCGGTGAACGTCCTCGACCTGCGTCTCGCGGCGGCGATCCCGCTCCTGACCGGGGAGGTCGCCGAGGCGACGACAGCGCTGTTGGCCGAGCGCGACGCGTTGCGCGCGGCGGGCGTGCGTGAGGCGCGGGCGCTGGATGGTGAGCTCGACCCGCTCACGCTGGTGCTGACAGCGCGATTGACGGGGTGCATGGGTGCCTCGACGACAGTGGCGGTGAAGTTGGAGCCGAGCGCGACGGGGCCGCGGTCGGCATGCTCCTGCCTGGCGCCGCGGGCGGCGTGCTCCGAGCGGCTGGCGATGGTCAACGGGGCGCTCGACGCGCTGGTTTTGCGCGAGGATCCGCGCGGGCACGATGTGCGGGAAGCCGTGAAGGCGCCACGCTGGCAGCGAGCCTTGCAGAGCATGGACCGGGCGATCGGCGTGGTCGTCGACCCAGTCGCCAATCTCGCCTGGGCGCTTGATCCCCACTCCCAACGCCTGGAGCCCGTCTGTGCTGACCGAAGCGGGCGCAAGTTGAAGGTCACGCTCTGGCCGACAGAGTCGCTGCAGCGCAGCGTCGCCGGGAGCGCGAACGCCCGGGATCGTCAGCTCCTCGAGCGCTGGACCGGGCGCGGCAGGGCGACGAACATGGCGAGCGTCCTGCCGCTGTTGGACGGTCACCCGGAGGTCTACCTCTGGCCGGAGAAGACGCCGATCCGGGTTGTCTGCCGCGAGTTGAAGCTCGACCTGCGCGAGGAGGCCGGTGGCATGCGGATCGTCCCGTTGCTCGGGGACAACACGCCGCTGGACGGGCTCGCAGGGGCGACGATCAGCACCTTCCGGAGCGAGGAGGTCGCGTGGTGGGTCAGCCCTATCGGCGTCGAATACACCCGCATCAACCCCCGCCTTCGCAGCCTGCTCACGGCGCTCTCCGAGTTCGGCGGCCTGCTCCCGCGGGAGGCCCTCCCCGGCCTCGTCGACCGGCTTCCACGCCTCGCAGCCGTCGCACCGGTGCGGACGGACGCCCTACCCGGGATGCAGGACGTCGCCCCTCAGCCGCTCCCCGTCGTGATCGTGGAGGCGCTGCCGCAGGGGGCGCTGTCCGTGTCGGTTCGGGTCCGTCCGCTCGGCGCGGGCCCCCTGTTCATCGCCGGCGATGGGCCAACGCAGGTGATCGCGACCGTCGGCAATGGCGTGCGGTCGACACGGCGGGACTTTGCGGCCGAGCTTGGGGGCCAGGCGGCAGCGGCGGAGGCGCTTGGGCTCGACGACGTCGACGTCACCCCCGACCGCGTCATCGAAGACCCGTTTGAAGCCCTGGAGCTCGTCGATCGGCTGCAGCGCGCGAGCGGCCTCCTCACGGTGCAGTGGCGACAGAAGCCGGTCCAGATCGCGTCGTCCTTCCGGGCGGACAACCTGCGCGTGACCGTCTCCAGCGCCGGTCGGTGGTTCCAGCTCGCCGGGAACGCCGTCGCCGACGGCAACACCGTGCCCATCGGCGCGTTGCTCGAGGCTGCGCGCCTCGGACGGAGCTTCGTCGCGGTCGGAGACGGGCAATGGGCGCGGATTGAGGACGGGCTACGCCGGCAACTCTCCGTTCTCGCGCGAAACGCGCACGCCGCTGCCGGGGCCCCGCGCACGCAACAGGCGACGCAAGTCTCGGGCATCCACGCCGCGCTCGTCGAGGAATTGAGCGCACTTGGCGCGACGATCGAGGGGGACGCGCGCTGGCGTGAGGGCCTCGCCCGGATCGAGGAGGCACGCGGGCTGGACCCCCAGGTCCCCGCGGAGCTCACCGCGACGCTCCGGCCCTATCAGATCGATGGTTTTCGGTGGATGGCGCGGCTCGCCCACTGGGCCGGGGGCGCGGTCCTCGCCGACGACATGGGCCTCGGAAAGACCCTCCAGGCGCTCGCCATGCTGGTGTACCGCGCCAAGGAGGGCCCGGCGCTCGTCATCGCCCCCACGTCGCTTGGGTCCAACTGGATGCGCGAGGCCGCCGCCTTCGCCCCCACGTTGCGCCTCCGCCTGCATCGCGGAACGGGCCGCGACAAGACCCTCGGCGCGCTCGGCCCGGGCGACGTCGTCGTCACCAGCTACGACATCGCCGTCATCGACCGGGAGAGCTGGAAACACACCTTCGCAACGGTCGTTTTTGATGAGGCGCACGCGCTGAAGAACTCGACGACCCTGCGAGCCCGCGCTGCCGTCGAGATCCCCGCCGCCTGTCGGATCGCGCTTTCGGGCACGCCCATCGAGAACCGCGTCGGCGAGCTCTGGAGCCTGTTTCGGGCTGTTCTCCCGGGCGTCTTCGGGTCGGCCGAACATTTTCGCGACCGCTGGGTCGGGCCCATCGAGCGCGACGGAGACGCCGATGCCCGCACCGCCCTCGCCCGGCTCGTCCGCCCGTTCATCCTCCGACGGACGAAAGCCGAGGTTGCCCGGGAACTCCCGCCGCGCACCGAGGTCCGGATCGACGTGGAGCTCGGCGTAGACGCCCGCGCCCGCTACGACGAGATGCGCACGGCGATGGCACGAGCGCTCGCGGGTCTCGACGAGCACACGCGTCCTGAACAACGCAGGTTCCAGGTGCTCATCGCGCTCACGCGCCTGCGGCAGATCGCCTGCCATCCGGGCCTGTTGGACCCAACCTGGACCGGCGGCTCCCCCAAGCTCACGGCGATGGTGGACCTGCTCCTGGAGTTGAAGGAGGAGGGGCGACGCGCGCTTGTTTTCAGCCAATTCACCGAGCATTTGCGGCTCGCCGGTGAGGCGATGACCGCCGCCGGGATCTCGTTCCGCTACCTGGACGGCAGCACCCCGGCCACCCAACGTGACGCGGAGGTGGCCGCGTTCATGGGCGGTCAGGGTGACGTGTTCCTGCTCTCGGTGAAAGCGGGCGGTGTTGGCCTGAATTTGACGGCTGCGAGTGACGTCGTGATCCTCGACCCGTGGTGGAACCCGGCCGTGGAGAACCAGGCGGCGGACCGGGCCCATCGCATCGGGCAGACCCAGGCCGTCACCATCTACCGGCTGGTCGCGCAGAACACGGTCGAGGAGCAGATGCTCCGCTTGCACGCGGAGAAGCAGGAGTTGGTCTCGGCGGTGCTTGAGGGGACGGGCGAGGGGGCGAGCCTCTCCGTCGAGGACATGCTCGCGCTGCTCGAGAGCTAGGCAGGCGCCGTCAGCGACCCGTCATAAGCCAGGCAGTAGCTCGATAATGCGGAGACGTCCACCGTGTTCGGCTCGCCGTAGGTCTGGGCGGTGAGCCACGCGTCCATCTGGGCGCGGCCTTCGGGCGGGATGGTGTGCCCGAGGTTGTGATCGCAGAGCATCACCGTGTGCCCATCGGCGTACAGCTCGTTCGCAAAATTGATCGTGGTCTGCTCAAAGTTCACGACCACACCGCCGCCGCTGAATTGGTCGCTGTCGCCACCATAGTCCAGCAGCGCCGGGAAGTTGCTGGCAGGCGAGGCGTAGGTGATCACGGGCTCGGTACCACCAGAAAACGTGAGGATGGTCGAGAGCGTGTCGCCGCGGTTGATCGCCAACCAGGAGGTCCACAAGGCACCCGCGCTCATGCCCGTCGACGAGACCTTCTTCAGGTTCACCCCAAACTCCTGGGAGACGCAGGTGCGCAGGTCGTCGTACATGGTCACGTCGGCCGTGCCGCTGTTCCAGAAGTCCCATTCGAACTGGTTGGTGCTCAACGCCTCGGGTACGATCACGACGGCGCCAGCGGCCTCCGCGTAGCCTTGCAGGTCGAAGATGTTCACCATGTCGCGGGCGGTGCCCCCAAGGTAGTGCCACACAAACACGACGGGCATGTTCGCGGGCCGCGCGGCGGGCCAATACATCATGACCTTGCGTTCCTGCCCATCGGACGTGAACTTCGAGGACCCCATCGCGGAGAAGTCCGGGCACTCGCCGTCCGAGAGCGTGGCCAGGGCGGCGGGCTGCGGGCCCGTGTCAACCGAGTCGGTAGCTGAGTCTGCGCCGGAGTCGACGGGCAGGGCGTCGGAGCCGCCGACGTGGGGCTGGGTGCAGGCGAGGAGCGGGGCGACGGCGAGGGCGAGGAAGGGGCGCATAGGTAGACTCTTAGCGCAATACCGGCGTTTTGCCGGCTTGTTTCAAAAAGCCCCCATTCAAACCGTGCTTGCGGTTTTCCCGCACACGGCTTTCCAACGGTCTTCGTGGGGCAGCTTCGGACAGGTAGACGA
>CAIMSU010000056.1 GCA_903844155.1 uncultured Pseudomonadota bacterium
GCGTCCTGCACGGCGCGGACGAGCCCCGGGTAGGTGCCGACCGGTGCAAGTCCGAGGGCAGCGGCGATCTCCCGGCACATGTCGCGCTTCGACAATGCGGTGACCTTCACATAGCGGACCGAGTACCGAGCCTCGGGGAGACGGGCGCGAAGCTCGCGAAGCAGGCAGGTTTTCCCGAGACCGGCGGCGGCGATCAGCGCGCCGGACATGCGCTCCTCGACGACCTGGAGCAGCGCCGTGAGCGCGACCGTTCGCTGTGGCTGCGGGAACAGGGTCTCGACGGGGATCTCGCGCGTGAAGGGGGTGGTGCGTAGACCAAAGCGGGCGTTCATTTCCATGGGGGCTCCTTGTCAGGGTCGGCGGCGGGAAATCCGCCGTCGGGTTGGGTGATCGGGGCGAGCGCTCGGTCGGCGGCGCTGCGGGCGGCGCCCACGGCGGTCGTGAGCGCCTCGGCCGGAGGCGGGGTCTTGCCGCGTCGGGCGCGGGCGTTGGCGTGCAGATCGACCGGCTGGAGGCGGATCGACTGACCGTCGTGGTCGAGGCGAAGGTGCTTCGGGTCGAGGACGTCGCGGGCGATGCGCACCTGCTGCCCAGCGAGCCCGCGCGGGACCTCGTAGTAGACGCTGTCGAGGGAGACGACGTGGTCGTTGGAGACGAGGCGCTCCTCCCAGACGAAGAACCCGCTCGCCCGCTGAGCTGGCGGTCGATCTACGCGTCCTCGCCGTGCTGGATGCCTTCCGCCGCCGCGAGATCGGCTCGGGAAAGGGGGGGCGGCTCCTGGGGCTGGGCCGCGTGGCCTTCCTAGATCTGTGCGGACAGCACAACATCCCGGTGCTCAACGTTGACGTCGAGGACCTCCGCCGCGAGGTTGCCGACATTCACGCCCGCGGGTTCTGACCAACGCCCGTGATCATCGTCGCCGACACCACGCCCCTGCTCTACCTCTCCCGGCTGGGCCTTCTGGATGTCCTCCAGCAGCTCTACGAGACGGTGGTCCTCCCGACCGAGGTCTGGCGCGAACTCATGGAGTACAGCCCGGACGCACCGGGCGTTGCGGATCTGCGACAGGCGAGCTGGCTTCACGTCGATGCCTCGGCCGACACCTCCCCTTTGCTTGTCGAGCTCCGCGAGGAGCTGGACGACGGCGAGTCGGCTGCCATCGCGCTTGCCCTTCACCTCGGCGCGGATTTGATCCTCATCGACGAGCGCGACGGGCGGCACGAAGCAGAAGCGCGCGGTCTCGCCGTGCGCGGCACCGTGGGCCTGTTGATCCACGCGCGGGAGCGGATGCTGATCCCAGCCCTGCGCCCCGTCCTCGATGCGCTCACCCGGGCGGGCTTCCGGATGGACCGCACGCTCTACGGGGCGGTGCTGGAGATCGTCGGAGAAAGCGTGGAATAGCGGCTTGCACAGGATTGGTGCGACTCGGTTCATCCACGCACCTGAATGCACCTGTGGATTCTGGCGACTGGTTGTCCACGGAGACTCCCCGAAGGACGGCAGCCCGGCCCCGGCTGGCCGTGGACATCCTGGGTGAGTCTCGGATAGACTTCCAAGACCGCGCCTCGCGCGGCGACACGAAGATCCACCGCTTCATTCCGAAGGAGTACCATGAGCACCACGTTCGATCTCACCGGCGGCCCAATCCGAGTCACCTCCACCACCAAGCAGCCGTTGGCTGCGGCCCTTGACCTCGGGGACTACCGTGAGGTTGACGCGCTGCTGAGCGCAATCTCGCTTGAGGGGACCGCAGGCCCGCAAGCGGGCATCCGCCTGCTGACACACCTGACCAACAAGGGGGAGGACGGCTGGGTGATCGCGGTTACCTTCACCACGGTCGCCGGCTCCGCGACCTTCGAGATGAAACAGGTTACGGCGTTTCTCAAGTATCTTCGTTGGGAAGTCTTCAGCCTGACTGGTACTGCTCCGGCGATCACGTTCGCCATCGGTGGGATTGGCAAGGACTGAAATGCCTTGCACATGTCGAACACAGACCACGTCTGGAGCAGCCTGCTCGTGCGGCGCATCCCGACTCGCCCACGACGTCTCTGCGTCAACTGAGGGCGGCCGAGCGCGAATTGATCGCCTGATGAGCGATCTCGCTGCGGGGATATCTCCGACCGGATGGGACCCGGCGACGATCGCCGAGGGGCACTACTGCCACGACGCCTGTGCCGATGTCGGGACCATGCCGAAATCGAGTGGCCCGGTGTCGGACTCGCCGAGCCTCGTGGCGTTGTGGGCCCAGACACGCACGGGCAAGGCGATCGAACCGAGAATCGTCCATAGCGGCGTGTGTTCACGAGGGAAGACGCGACGCATCGCGAGGAGGAGTGCACATAGATCGCCATTGGCGCGGGCACCCGTTCCGGGAGGCGTTCCACATCTGAACGACCGAGAGCGTGGGGACCTCGCGCGCCGCATCAACGCCGTCCTCGCGACGACACGGTCTCGGCACGCGGGCACCGAAATCGGGGTGATCGGCCGGGTGTCGCCGAGTAGCCTGCGGACCGCGTTCGACAAGGTCGCAAGCAACGGAGACCCACCTGCCTCGTCATTCAAAGTGGGTACGCACAACATCTGCATCGGAGATGTTGACATCGACGTACCGAAGACCTGGTACGAGGCTGGAAGCTACTGGGATGAACTTACCAGCGAAGACGAAGCGTTAGCGTGGATCTGGCCCCTTCAGATGGCCCGACTGGCGTCCGACGGCTTGACAGACGAAGAAATCAACGGCCTGTGGGCCTGCGTGGACATCGAGCCGACCCCCGGCGCTTTCTGGACGACCGTCGACGACCGTGGGATCGGCGGGTACGCGGGTCGGGCCTTTTACTGGATCTCCCAGTACGCCAAGATGTTCTGGGAATTTACAGAGCCGGGTCGAACCGTGGGTGGATACACGACGCCATGTGGTGGCGGAGGAGGTGACGGGCTGTCCAATCACGCCCATCGGCTCTTTCAGATGGGCGACGAGGGCGTTCGCTGGCATGTGTGGGCCACACGACGACGAGGCACGTCATCCCTTCACTTTCAGCCAAAGTTTTCCTACTACCCAGACTGGCTTTGCGCGAACGTGGACTCATCCGACAAGCCCGTCGACCCCGGCACGAAGGTGGAGGCGAGTTGCTACGCCACGGCACTTAGCGGCCCTGACTACGCGAGCGGCTTCGCCTTCGTCGTGAATGGCGTGGTGCAGGAACTCAACAGCAGCGATGACTACGAGATCGTAGAGCGCGGAGGCGCGTGCGTCTCGTACGTTGACACCGCGCTGAAGAGCGACAAGACCAATCATGATCCCGGCGCAAATGCCTACGTCACCCACACCCCATGCTCCGTGGACCTCCGGGCCGGTCTTATCGGTCAGGTCGGCCTCAAAGCTGACTACTACCTACATTATGCACACGTCGTCGCGGCATACGGCGTCAAACTGTTGGGCGAGGGGTCATTCGATGACTTAGTTCTTGCGCTGCCCTACTTCTATGCAGCCCTGCTGCTGGGGAAGTACGCGGCCAGTGAGATCACCAACGGGACTGGCGATCTCGTCCATGAGCTAGGCCATATTTACCTCGTTCCCACCCGGAAACCCAACAGCCGAGCTTCGCCCAATAGTTTTTCGAGGTCTCCCCTGGATTTTGTTTCGCCTCGCGTTAGTGTGAATCGAGAATCCCCTGCCTTGTTCCTCGATTAGCCCTTCCGTGAGACCCGAAAAATGCGCAGTCCTCGCCGCCACCAGATGCCGCTTTCCGCCCCCACCAGCAAGCATCCGAGGGCCCAGGAGCTGATCGACATCGACCGCATTCTGGAAGCTACCCCGGCGCTCGCCGCGCTGGTAGCCGCCGACCTTCCGCACACAGGCGGGGTGTCCACCGAGAACGGGCGACCGGGGATGACCGGCGACCAGGTCCTGCGCGCATCGGTCGTCAAGTCGCTGGAGGGTGCGACGTACGAGGAGCTGGAGTTCCACCTGGACGACTCGCATGCCTACCGGTGGTTCTGTCAGGTTGGTTGGGGTGAAGAAGCCCCGTCGGCCTCCACCCTTCAGGAGAACATCCGGCGGGTCACGCCGGAGACGTGGGCCGCAGTCACGTCGGCGCTGGTGGGGAAGGCGGTGGAGTTGGGCGTGGAGACCGGCGAGAAGACCCGGATCGACTGCACCGTGACCAAGGGGAACATCCACCCCCCGGACGACGCTGGGCAGCTCTACGATGTCGTCCGGGTGCTGGTTCGGCTGCTGCGGAAGGCGGAGAAGCTGCGGGCCGGCGTCGTCGTCCACAAACGGACCAAGCGCGCGAAGCGGCGCCGCATGGAGACGATGGACAAGAAGAAAGACGAGCGAGAACCTGCGTACCGCGACCTCTTGAAGGTCACGGTCGAGGTCATCGGCTGGGCGCGCGTGGCGGTCGGACTCCTGTGCGCAGGGGCGCTGCCGGGCGACGTCGCCACGCGCTTGTCCGCCGAGATCGCACGGTACGCAGACCTCGGCGACCGCGTGGTCGATCAGACCAAACGCCGTGTTCTGGACAAAGAGAAGGTCCCCGCTGTGCAGAAGGTGCTGTCCATCTTCGAGCCGCACACCGACATCATCATCAAGGACAGGCGCGAGACCCTCTTCGGTCACAAGCTGCTGCTCGGGACAGGAGTTCGTGGGGTCGTCCAATTCTGTACGGTGCTGAAGGGGAATCCGGCTGACAGCACGCTCGTCGGGCAGTCGCTCGACAGCGTCATCGCCGCAGTCGGCAGGGTCCCCAGACAGGCGGCACTGGACGGCGGCTTCGCGTCGGTCGCCAACCTGAAGCTCGCCAAGGCCAAGGGCATCAAGGACATCTGCTTCTCCAAGCGTCGCGGGATGAAGGTGGCCGACATGGCCAAGAGCGACTGGGTCTACAGGAAGCTCTGGCGCTTCCGTGTCGGAGTAGAGGCTGGAATCTCCTGGCTCAAGCGGTGCTTTGGCCTTGGACGATGCAACTGGAAGGGCGAGGATGGCTTCCACGCGTACGTGCAGGCGGGCGTCGTCGCGTTCAACCTGTTGCTGATCGGGAGGCTGACGTCGGAGTGAGTCATCGTCCTCGATCCTTGACATCACCATGCACTCACGCGCTTGGACTGGCGGGCGGAGCCGCGTCCGGGCGGGGCCAGCAGACCCAACTCAAGCCCTGGGAGGCGTGGCCGGCGGCGGATCGGCGCGACGTTTCGGCGGCCTGCCGCCGACTTTCGGGCCGGAATTGCGGGACTCGGCGGCGGATCGGGGGTTTCCGGGTCGGAACTACCTCGAGAAGGGAAATCACTACAGCCATCAATATTACTGCTGCATGTGCTCGTCTCAGCTCGCCTGGACGTCAGGCGTCCAGGCATATCTTGGTCTGCCCGTCGGCGGGTCCGGGAGCGAGCGGCTGACGAAGTATGCAAGCGTAGTGTTTCAGAATGACGCAGGGTGTAGTACCGATCTTGATGACAGTGGTGAGATCGTCAACGTCTTCTTCGACTATCTGCAATACTTTTGCAGTCCAGGAAATGCATACGGAACCCGAAACTTCGAGGCTCGACACTGCTACCGCGCAGATGAGGCGGCACCCGCCGAAGAGGACCAGGTGTACGACGCCAACTTGCTCACATGCGCCTGAGCGTAGTCGCGTCACCGTGGCTGGCTGGCTGGCTGGCTGTAACCCCGGTTTGGGCGGCTGCGTGCGCCTCAACAAAGAGCGACAACATCGACGACACGGGGGTGGCCTGCAACACCCAGTGGACAGACAACGTGGCATCGGACCCCGCGTTTCACACCACCGGCGAGTCCACCTCCGCGACGGGAGACTACGGAGTGCTCACATGGTACCCGATGGGGTTTGTTCTCCAATCTGTCGCGACAAGCGCGCTCCACATGGCGACACCCACCCCAGGTGCCGTGGATGTCACCTACGACGCTGTCCAGACGACGAGCCTCACCCGCACTTGCGGCGAGGATTTTGACCTCTGGACATGTGGCGTCACCGTCGACTGTTGGGACGCCACCGTCGGAACGATCCACCTGACGGGAGACCTCGCGGTGTTCGAGGACAACAACAACAACGAGGCCTGCTGCGAGGGCGAACTTGCCGTGGAGATGCAGTTGATCGTGTTCGGTAGTGGGCCGCAGATTGATGATCTCCAAACCGCCGTGTACGTAGACCCTGGCAACGTCATGTGACCAAGGACGGCGGAGCACGACCAAAGCTACAGCAGCGCCGCAGCCGGGTTTTCGAGGAACAACGACCCCGTGCGGACGTACCCCCGGAAGGCGACGACGCTCTTGTGCCGCGTCTGCGCCATGATGGCGCGCTCCGAGACACCGGCGCGCACGGCCTCGGTCGCGAGTCCCGCGCGCAGCGAGTGCCCGCTGAACACGCTCGCGTCCAGCCCGATGGCGTGCGCGGCCCGTTTGAGGATCTCTGCGACAGCGCGGTCATGGAGGCGCTCGCTCCCGATGGCCCCGTACCGAGTCACAGGCCGGAAGACCGCACCGCGCTCGATGCCGGCGAGCGCGAGCCAGGCGCGCACCGCCCGCACCGGGCACGTCTCGATCCGCCGCCCGTTCGGGATGCCGATCTTCTGACCCGTCCCCTCCGCGTCCGTCTTCGAGCGCCGGATCTGGAGCGCGTAGCCGTCCGGATTCGGCACCAGGTCCTCGACGTCCACGGCGACGAGCTCGCTCCGCCGGAGCGCCCCCGCAAACCCGAGCAAGAGCAGCGCCCGGTCGCGCACCCCGCTCGGGCCATCCCCGACAGCCGCCACCATGCGCGCCAGCTCGAGGACGCCCAGCGGGGCCTTGCCAACGGGCGGCTGCCCGTAGGTCCGGCGAATCCCCTTCCACACGAGCTGCAAATCGCGGCTGTCCGTGGGGCAGGCGACGTCGGCCGCGCGGTGCGCGTCGACGATCGCCGCGAGCTCCTGCTCGATGGTCGCGACGGAGACGGCAGTGGCGCGATCCGTCAGGTAGAGCGCCAGCGTCTCCGGGGTGGCCGGGAGCGCCACCAACCCTCGCGCGCCTGCCCACTGCTCGAAGCCGGACCAGGCGCGGGCGTAGGCGCGGCGGGTGTGGGGCGAGCGTGCCGCGTCTGCGAGCCCGGCCGCGCGGGCGGCCAGGGGGACGAGATCGGCGACGAGCTGGGCATCGAGGACGGGAGCAGAGAGGAGATCGGTCATGCGGGCGAGTGTGCGCCCACGCGGAGCCAGAAATTGACCGCATCTCGGTGCCCTACGTCGCTCCAGAATGCGCTTCGCGCGCACGAGCGGTCACGCGGAGCCTCAGAACCGGGTTCTACGAAGGGGGTTTCGACCCGTTTCCAGCCGCCGATAAGAAAAGCTTAGCGGGGGTCAAACCCTTCTTCACCACGCTGTTCGCGCCAACCGGAGACCAGCCCCGTGGTAGACTTGGTCGGGAGCCATCCCCCAGCGCGTATAGACGTATTCAGTACACGTACACCACAGCCCGCTA
>CAIMSU010000057.1 GCA_903844155.1 uncultured Pseudomonadota bacterium
CCCCCGGGCCGGGCCCTAACGGCGATTTGGAGTACCAAATCGCCGCGACTTTGCGCGGGCGGAAGCGCCGGAGTACCGGCGGCCGCCCGCGCAAAGGTCCGGGCCGGCCGCCAGTTTCGTCTCTTGCGGGACGGGCCGCGCCCGGTGAACGGCTATCATGAAACTCGCCGTTGCCCTCGGCCCCGGATCGCGTTCCAGACGAGGCGCTACCTCCTCTTTTTCAGGGGCGCGGAAGGCGGCCTCTCACGGCCGGCCTTTGCGGCCGCCCTGCGAGGCCCGGCTACGTCGACTCCGGCCCCTGTCGGGCCGGCCGGCGCCAGTGGCGCCGTCGTCGACTCCGCGTCGGTCGAGGACGACCACCCCTCCGGCCGCCCCCGGGGGCGGCCTACCCGGCGCTGACCAATTCGATCAATTCCCAGCCACCGAGCGGCGCTCCTTGGCGGAGCCACGTTTCATGGCACTGGGACGGGCGCGCCGCCCGGTGGTGAACTACCCGGAGGGAGCAGCCGCTGCCGGGATACGGTCGGCAGGATGGCGTTGCCTCGCCCCTCGAACCTCTCGGCTGCCGTCGCGCGCGCCGAGTTCGTGCAGGGCAGCAGCGAGGAGGCCGATCAGTGGCTTGATCGGTGGCTACACAAGTTCTCGGTCATTCCCGACCGCGCGCTGCGTCGCAACGTCCTGGTCGAGCTCATCGAGAGCACCGACGACGGCACGCTGATCGGCATGCTCCCGCGGCTCGACGCGCGCGCGGAAGGGGGCGAGCGCAGCGTCCGGTGGCTGCAGACGGAGCTGGCGTTGACGCCATCGGTGTTCTCCGACCTGCCCTATGAGCGCGTGGCCGACCTCTACGCGATCGCCCTCGCCGTCGGTGCAGACCGGCAGGCTGCGCGATTCCTGGCGGACAAGCCCTGCCCGGGCCCGCGGATCGGCGCCGAGAACCCCCACCTCGACCTCTCCCCGGGGGAGCGGACCGCGAAGGCCCGCGGCGACGACCGCATGACCCTCGACCGACTGATGCACGACCGCGACCCGCGGATCATCAAGGCGCTCCTCGACAATCCGCGTGTCGTCGAGCGGGACGTCATCCGCGTCGCCGCCATGCGGCCGACCCGCCCGGAGATCCTGGAGATGATCGCCGCTCACCCGCGCTGGTCGCCCCGGCACCGCGTCCGCAAGGCCCTCGCGTTCAATCCGTACACCCCGACGACCCTCGCGCGCCAGCTCCTTCCAACCCTGCTACGCCAGGATCTGGCCGAGCTGGAGGGGTCCCGGGTGCTCCCGCCCGAGCTTCGCGGGGAGCTTCGGGCGCTCGTGCACGGCCCTCGCCGGCCCGCCGGTGACCCCGAGTGACCTGGCTCCTTCCAGACGCGGTTCTCACGCCCACCGGCCTTGAGGAAGGCCTGGCCGTGCAGATCGTGGACGATCGCATCGCCCAGGTGCGCCCGTTCTCGGTCGGTGATGAGGCTGAACGCCTCCGCGGCAAGCTCCTCCTCCCTGGCTTCGTCAACGCGCACTCCCACGCGTTCCAGCGCGCGCTCCGGGGCCACGTGCAGCATGGCACGGCCGATGGGCGCGACAGCTTCTGGACGTGGCGTGAAGCGATGTACGGCCTCGCCGAAACGCTCAATCCCGACGCCGTCGAGCGCATCGCCACCCTCGCCTTTCGGGAGATGCTCGCCGCCGGCTACACCACCGTCGGCGAATTCCACTACCTCCATCACCAGCCAAACGGCGATCCCTACGATGATCCCGAGGAATTGTCGCTTCGGATCGTCTCTGCAGCGCGCGTCGCGGGCATCCGCCTCGTCCTGCTCTACGTCGCCTATGCGCGCGCCGGGCACGGCCTGGCCCCGAATCCGCGACAACGTCGGTTCATCCATCCCTCTTCGGATGCCGTGCTGGCGGCCGTGGAACGGCTGCGCGCGATTGGAGCGCGCACCGGGTTTGACGTCGGGCTTGCCCCGCACTCCGTTCGCGCCTGCCCCGCCGACTGGCTTCGCGATTTCTCCACGTATAAAGGTATTATTCACGCCCACGTCGATGAGCAGCCCGCCGAGGTGCAGGCGAGCCTCGCGGAGTACGGCCGTCGGCCCGTCGAGGTCTACGCGGAGGCCGGCATCCTGTCCCCGCGATTCTCGGCGGTCCACCTTACGCATCCCGATGACCGCGAGATCGACCTCTTCGCCCGTCACGGCGGCTCCGTCGTCGCCTGTCCCACCACCGAGCTCGACCTCGGGGACGGTTTTCTGCCCATTCAGCGCCTCGATGGGCGCGTCCCGGTGTGCATCGGCTCGGACAGCCACGCGAGTATCGACCCATTTGCGGAGCTTCGCGCTATCGAATGGCACGCCCGCGCGCTCAGCGGGCACCGGAACGTCGTCCAGCCCGCCGCTTGCTCCGACCCGGCGGACGGCCTCGCGGTCCGCCTCCTGCAAATGGGCAGCCAGAACGGCGCGAAGGCGCTCGGCGTCGACACCGGGACGCTGGAGCCAGGTCGCTTTGCCGACATCATCGCCGTCGATGCGTCCCGCCTGGAGTTCGCCCACGCCCGCCTGCTGCCTGCGATTGTGTTCAACGGCTCGCCAGCGGCCGTCTCCGACGTCTGGGTCGGGGGACGGCGCGTGAAGACCAGCGTTCGCCGGTGAGAAGTCGGGTCCTCCCAACCGCGTTTGTGGCGTCGGGAGAGGCCGAAGCCCCTGCGATGCCGCGCCCGTGGCGGGTCACCGGCGGCATCCCCGGCGAAGAGGCCGACGTTGACGTCGTGCACCGCGGCGGCAACTACGTGCACGCGCGCTGGGCGGGGTCGCCGAACCCCTCGCCGGACCGCGTCACGGTGCGCTGCGAGCACATCGACCGGTGCGGTGGGTGCCCGTGGCTGCACGTCGCCGGCGCGCGGGCGCACCAGGAGCGGGCGGACCGGGTGGCTGGACTCTTCCGTGCCGTCGGGATCGACGTCCCCGTCGAACCGCGTCCAGCGCCGGCCGGGGCCATCCGGCAGCTCGTCAAGTTGGTCGCCGCGGATGGCACGGATTCCCGGCGCCGGTCGCAGGTCACCTTCGGCGCCTACCGCCCGAGATCGCACGATGTCAGCCCGATCCCCGGCTGCCTCGCCCTGGCGCCTGCGCTCCAGCGCCTCACGCGCCTCCCGCCCTTGCGATTACCCCCAGGAATCGCCCGCTATCTGCTCGCTCGCCGCTCCACGGTCGACGGTCGTGTGCTCGCCACGCTCGTCATCCAAGACGACGCACCCGAGATCCACAGCCTCGAACGCGTGCTTCGCGACGCCGGGGTCGACGGCCTGACCCTCCACCGGAACCGGCTCGATGGGGACGCCATCCTGGATCCCCGAGGCGAAACCGTCGCGCTCTGGGGCGTCGACACGCTGCGGGAGTCCGTCGCTGCCGACGTTTTCGTCGACGTCGGGCCGACCGACTTCTTCCAGACGAACCCGGTCGTGGGACGGCAGATCTGGGCGGAGCTTCCGTCGCCAGGCGCCGCGCTCGTGGACCTCTACGCGGGCGTCGGGTCGGTCGTGTACGCGGCGTTTGCCCGTAACAAGGCGCTACGCGGGTTCGCGGTGGAACAGAACCCGGGCGCTGTGGGCCGTGGGCGCGCGACGGCGACGAGGCTGGGCGCGGACGTCGCCTTTCTGGTCGGCGCAGCCGGCGACGTGGCCATCCCAGCGAGCTTCCAGGGGGCAACGGTCGTCCTGAACCCGCCCCGGGGCGGCACCGTGGCGGCCGTTCGGACCCAGGTCGCCGCGCTCCATCCGAGCCAGATCGTTTACATTTCCTGTCATCCGGCCCCGCTCGCCAATGACCTCGCCGGCTGGGTTGCCGCCGGGTGGCGGGTGGAGACGGTCCGCGCCTATGACATGTTCCCAGGGACGCCGCACGTCGAGACGGTCGCTGTTTTGTCGAGGTAGGCGCGACCTTACCCCTGCATGCTGGGCAGCGAACCCGCCCGGCGCAGCACCATGACCAGCGCGTCGACGGCCGCGGGCGTGACCCCCGGGAGTCGGGCGGCGTCCGCGAGGGTCGCGGGCTGGGTGCGGGTGAGGCGCTCTTTGGCCTCCGTGGAGAGCCCCGGGATCGTGCCGTAGTCGGTCCCCATCAAGGATACCTGGGAGAGGCCATCACCCTCAGCGCGACGTCCAAGATCACGGGCGATGTATCCACGATATTTGGCGTCGATCTCGACTTGTCGCAGCGCGCGAAGCTCATTTTGTGTCGCCGATCCATCGAGCCAGAGCCCGGCGACGTCGTCGGCGCAGACCTCCGGTCGGGCGAGCAGCGAGCGCCAGGTGCCGCTCTGGGTCAGCGACGGGAGCCCCGCCGCGGCGAGCATCTCGCGCGTCTCGACGGACGGATGCAGCGGTCGATCGCCACGAAGGTCGAGCCGTGCGATGGTTTCAAGGTGAGCGCTGTGCGAAGCCCAACGCGCGTCGTCGACCAGGCCGGTGGCACGTCCGATCGCGGTGAGGCGCCGGTCGGCGTTGTCCTCCCGGAGCGAGAGGCGGTGCTCCGCGCGACTCGGAAACATCCGATACGGTTCGCCGCCAACGCCGCGGGTGACGAGGTCGTCGATGAGCACGCCGATGTAGGCCTGGTCCCGGCCGAGGTGCAGGGTGCCCCCGGAGGCATGCACGCCAGCAACGAGACCCTGTGCGGCCGCCTCCTCATACCCGCTGGTGCCGCAGATCTGGCCAGCAAGGTACAAGCCGGGGATCCCGCGAACCTGAAGATCATGGCCAAGCTGGGTCGGGTCGGCAAAGTCGTATTCGACGGCGTATCCGTACTGCATCACCTCAGCCTGTTGGAGGCCAGGAATGGTCCGTAGGAACGCGTCCTGGACCGCAGCTGGCAGGCTGGTCGAGACCCCGTTCACGTAGACGCGCTCGGTGGTGAGGCCCTCCGGCTCCAGGAAGAGCTGGTGGCGCGCACGATCCGCAAACCGGACGACCTTGTCCTCGATCGAGGGGCAATACCGCGGGCCGGTGCCGGTGATCACACCCGTGTAAAGCGGGGACTGGTCGAGCGAGCCCCGGATGACAGCGTGGGTGTCCGCGTTCGTGTAGGTCACAAAACAGCGGATGGTGCCCGGCCGGTTGACAGCTTCGCCGAACGAGAATCGCCCTTCCGGGTCCGTCGGGTCGACGTTCTCCTCCTGCGGTTCGAGGACCGACCAGTCGACGGAGCTGGCGCGCAGCCGAGCCGTCGTCCCGGTCTTCAGCCGCCCGAGGGTCACCCCGAGCCCCCGCAGGGACCGCGAAAGGGCGTACGCAGCGCCCTCGTCGACCCGCCCACCCGCCACCTGCTCGGAGCCGCGATGGAGCACGCCGCCGAGGAACGTGCCTGTCGTCAACACCAGCGCGGGCGCCGCCAGGGTCCGCCCGTCGGCCAGGCGCAGGCCAGTCACCCTCCCTCCCTCGACCACGATGTCAGCAGCTTCGCCCGTCACAATCGCGACGCCCGATGCACGGACCCGGTCCGCCATCGTCGCCGGGTAGATCGCGCTGTCCACCTGCGCGCGACTCGCCTGGACGGCCAGACCCTTCCGCGTGTTGAGGCGTCGGAACTGGATCGTCGCCCGATCGGTCACCTCGCCCATCGCCCCGCCGAGCGCGTCGATCTCGCGGACGAGGCAGCCCTTGGCGAGCCCGCCGATCGCCGGATTGCACGACAGGCGGCCGATCTGGTCGTCGCGCAGCGTCACCAGCGCAACGCGAGAACCACGCTTGGACGCCGCGAGCGCAGCCTCACAGCCCGCGTGACCCGCCCCCACGACGATGACGTCCCAGGCGGTCATGGTCGAACGATCTCGCGCACACAGCCGAGGCCGTAGCGGATGGAGCGACGCAGGGTGATGGATTGCACGGTGTCGTCGTAGCGGACGTGGACGGGGCGCTCTGCGATGGTCGCACCAGAACGCAGGATGGCGCAGAGCATCTGCTGGTCGAAGACGTAGTCGTCCGACCAGGACTCAAAGGGCAGCGCGCGAAGGAGGTCGGCGCGAAAGGCCCTTGCGCCGCTGTGAAGCTCGGTGTGCGCGGTGCCGAACCGCAGGTTGGCCAGCCCCGTAAGCCCGCGGTTTCCGAGGCGGCGCCAGGTCGGGATCACGGAGGGGTCGGTGAGGAAGCGGCTGCCGAGGGCAGCGGGGGCGTCGACGAGCGCTTCCGCGAGGGCGAGGGTCTCGGCGGTGTCGTACTGGTCGTCGCCGTGGAGGAGGACGATGCGGGAGGCGCCGAGGGACAAGGCCGCTCGATAGCCCGTTTTCTGAGCGGCTCCGTAGCCCTTGTTGGCCGGGTGGCGAATGACGTGCGGCGCGTGCAGCGGTTCGCGGCTGCCGTCGTCGACGACGATGACGGTGGGCCCGGGCGGGATGCGACCCACGACGGCATCGAGGCTGCGCTGATCGTTGAGCGCGGGGATGACGATACACGTGTCGATGCTCATCGGCGCACGTCCGCCCAGCGCGCGCGCGAACGCCACATCGCCTGCCACATTTCCACCTCGCCCCGTCGCCAGCCCGCCTTGTCCAATTGCCGCTCCTTCCACCACGTCGGCACGTCCGCGCTCCCCTGCGCGATGCCCCGAAGCGCCGAGAGACGAGCGCCAACCGGTACTTCCGCGCCCGGGCCCTGCCCTGTCGCGGCCAGCACGCCGAACAGCCCCAGCCGAGCGAGGGTCCACGCCGGAAGCGTGGCGAGGGCGGCCAGAGGCAGGCTTCGAACCGCCGCCCGCATGCGATTTCGCTCGATGCGGTAGAGCTTTTCTGGCCCGGTGCGACCGTAAGAGGCCCCGAGGTGATGGTGTACGCGCGCTTCCGGGACCGCAACCACGTCCCCGCCTCGCCGCATCCAGCGCAACGAGAGGTCAACGTCCTCGCCAAAGCTGTCAAAGCGCGGGTCGAAGCCGCCGAGCGCGTCCCAGGCGCGGCGATCGAAAAGCACGGCTGCGCCAGAGAACCCGCCAGGAACACCGGGAAGTGGCCCATCGGGCCCTCGTCGTCCACGCGCCCAGACGAACCCATCTGGGAACAAGCCGTGCCCCTCGTTGTCCAGCCCGCTCCCATCCATGAGCAGGATGCGGGGCTGGAAGATGGCCTGGGTGGTCGACGCTCGGCGCGCCGCGGCCAACGCCGCGAGACATCCATCTTGCATCACTGTGTCGTCGTTCAGCAGCAGCACATCGCCCTGAACGGCCGCGATCCCGGCGTTCGCCGCCCGCGCGAAGCCCAGGTTCTCGCCAAGCTGCAGCACGCGCGCGCCTGTCACGTCTCGGTTCGTGTTGCTGACCACGACCACCAGGTCCGCCGGCTCCTGCGCACGCACTGAGGCCACGCACGCGTCGAGCACCTCACCCGCGTGGTGCGTGACGACAACGACGGCGATGGGGATGGTCACGTCTCGGGGATAACGACGGCCACGCGGCTCCACCAGCGACCTCGCGTTGCGTGTTTGCCGACCGCGCGCGCTGGCCCGCCGATTCTGGCGCTCGGAGTACCCCACTCGCGGCCGCCCTTTGCGGGCGTCCTCCGTGGGCGGGCTACGCCGCCTGAACGCCTTGTCGGCGTTCGCCGTCGCAGTGCTCCGGCCGGCGGCTCCGCGTCGGGCGC
>CAIMSU010000058.1 GCA_903844155.1 uncultured Pseudomonadota bacterium
GCGGTCATGGGTGCGTTTCCTGGGGATTCTGTTGGTTCCAACCTCGAATCTACCCCGGAAACCGCCCTTTGTCTAGGCAAAATCGTGCCTAACATATTGATATTACACAATACTGCTGTCGTCGGATCTCAGCCGCACCCGAACGACATGGTGCCGGCGGCGCAGGTCGAGGTGTAGAGGCCGCGGTCGCCGGCGCTCGACGGAAGGTTCCACGGGTAGGTGATCGTGTACGTGTCGCCGAGATCGTCCTCCATCGCCGCGATGTCGTCGATCTCGCTGCGCATCGCGCTGTTGTCGTCCAGGTCGCGGTAGGGGAAGATGACGCCGTCGACGCAAGCGTGGCTCTCGGCCGATGCGAGGTCAGAGAGCACGTAGGGGTGGTAATCCACGGCGTAGAACTTGAGGTCCGGGGCGGCGGCGTGGGCCGCGTCCATCATCTCACATACGTAGCTCCCCGTGAACGTTGCGAGGTCGCCATCAAAGTCGTCCATGGCGATCGCGTGGATCGAGGGGTGGGAAGCGGCGAGCTCGCCGATCGCCTGCGCCCAGGCTACATAGTCGCCCTCATAGGGAGGGTAGCTGGCGGGTCGCTCCGCGGGCGGGACCAGGTAGACCCACGTGTTCAGGCCGGCGGGCTCGGCGAGCTGCACGTACTCGGCGAGGTCGTCCCAGTCGGTGGGGGAGTGGTAGATCAAAAAAGCGTAGGTGTTGGCGCCAAGATCGGTGAGGCGGGGAACGAGGGTGGGGCTGTCGACGTGGGTGTAGCCGTCGGACCGCGGGGTCGATTCCCGAGGTTCGCTGTCGTAGTCGGCGAGGACCGGGCGAGGGCGGGTGGTGCCGCTGTCCGCGGTCGAGTCCCGGGCGCTGTCGCCGGCGGCGGTGTCGGCCGCACTGTCGGCCGTCAGGACGGAGTCGGTCGAACCGTATTTGTCGTGGCTGTCGCCGGGGGCGGTGCAGGCGGCGAGGAGGAGAAATGGGGTGTAGCTACGCATCCGGGCCTTTGGGTGGGGTCAGGCGTCGCCCTCACCCGGCCGCGGCTGGACGAGGCGGGCAGAGGGCTCAAAACAGCGCCGTCCCGGCTGACAATCCTCGGGGCAGGCGAGATCGTCGTCCGGGCCCCAGGCCTCGCCCGTCTGCACGCAGGACCACGGCACCTCGTTGGCGCGGACGGCTTCCAAAAGCTCGGCGGGTGACCAGGTCGCCTGCGCGTACCAGCCTTTCCAGCGCATGGAGCGACAGAGCCTCACGGCGCACTCGCGGTGCGTTCGAGCAAGTGCTGCAGCAGGCCCACCAGGAGCTGTACCTTGTAGCGCGTGTCGTCGAGGATCAGCCTGCTCGCGCACTCCTCGGCGACGGCATCCGCCACGGTCGCGCCGCTGTCGAACGCGCGCTCGGCGGTTCGCAGGCGCAACGGAACGGGGGCAACGCCGCCAACGGAGAAGACCACGCCGACGGTCGTCCGGCGAACCACGGCTTCGACCAGGGGCCATTCTGCCCAGACGCGGCCCGTTGCGCGGGCATACGCGCTGGGCTCGAACCCGGCCGCCGGCCTCGGCGGTTCAAAGATGTGGACGCCGGTCAGCAGGGTCCCGGCGGGCAGGAGGTGGTCTTTAAGCGCGTCCGAGCCGTCGCCGTAGAGACCCTCGAGTGCGCCTGCGATCCGCGTGCCCTCGCGATCCTGCACGCCATAGCTGGCACCGTAGGCGATGAGCGCGCAGGCGAGCGTGCTTGGGTGGACGGAGATGCACGCGCCGGTGTCGAAGAGCGCGTGGCGCAGATGATCGCCGGTCCGGGCGGCGCAACCGCCCCCACCAGCCTTGTAGCAGGCGGCGCGCAGGTCGGGGTGCCGCAGATACCCGCAGCGGTTCTGTTGCAACAGGGCCCCGCCCACGGTCGCGACTGGGCGGATCTGGGGGGTGGCGAGGGTCTGGGCGGCCTCGCGCAGGCCGTTCCAGGGGGCGAGGGCAGGGGTGTCCAGCGCCGAGACGCGAACGAGCGCGCCGAGGCTGAGGCCGCTGCTGACGCTGAGGCTCACCAGCTCCGGGGCGCCGATCGCCAGATCCCTCAAGTCGACGACGTCGCCGTTCAGCCGCCCGCTTCGCCGCCGCTCCTCCACGTCTGTGGCACCGGCGCGAATGGTCCCGGCCAGGCGCACCGCCGCGGTCGGCGTGGTTGGGAACGCGATCATGACGTGCCCCACGGCACATCCGGAGGTGCTTCCGCGGGCGCCGGGGGTGGTTTGGCGAGGGTGGCGAGGCCAGCGAGGAGGCGGTCGGGGCGGATCGGCAGGTCCATCGGCCGCCATCCCGTCGCACGGTAGACGGCATTGGCGATGCTGGCGGCGCCGCCGCAGGTGGTGACCTCGGAGAGTCCGATGCCGCCGGTGGCCAGGCCCTCGATCGGGGTGTCGTCAAACCACACCTCGACCGAGGGGGTCTCGGCGATGCCGGGGAGGTGGTAGTCTTCGAGGTTGTAGGAAAGGAGTGCGCCGGTGGAGGGGTCGAGGCGGCGCTCCTCGTGCAGGGCGTAGCCGAGGGACTGGATGATGCCGCCGACCGCTTGCGAGCGGGCGATGACCGGGGAGTGGACGGTGCCGACGGAGAAGCCCGCCCAGACGTCCTGAACCGTGACCCTCCCAAGCCAGGTGTCGACGCGCACGCGTGAGATCTGGATGGCTGCCGAACAGTGACGACCGATGGCGGTGCCGCCGATGGCGAGCGGGATCGCGTAGCCGGCTGGGTCTACCTTTCTTTTGCCGACCGCGGTTGTGTTGGGCCCAACTGCCAGGACCTGGGCCCAGGGGACGAAGCCGCCGGCGTGCGCGATCCCACCCACACCCGCGGTCGCGCCGACCAGCTTGAGGGCTTGCGACCCAAATTGGACGAGCGCACTTTTCAGTGGCCCGGCGGCATCGAAAACAGCGGGGCGCACCGAGACCGTTGTGCGGCTGCCGGCCGACATGGGCCCGGGGACAAATCCGGAGTCGCCGATCTCGACGAGGACCGTGCTGGGATCGACGCCGAGCGCGTCCCCGACGGCCTGGGCGAGCGCGGTGCGCGTGCCGTTGCCCATGTCCTGGCAGGCGGTGCGGACGTGAAAACCAGAGGCATCCGCGATCAATTCCACTTCTGCGCCGGCGGCCACGAAATGGTACCAGGAGGCGGTCCCAAGCCCGACGCCAACCCTGTAGCGGCCGCTGCCACGGTTGATCTCTGAGAGCTGGTGCCAGACGGGCAACCGCCCGGCCCAGTCGTACAGCCGCTGAAAGCCCGGCGCGGGGTCATGGCCGCGCCGCAGGTCGACGGGCGAGAGGCCGAGGTTGCCGGCGACCTGGTCGACCGCGCCCTCCAGCGCGAAATAGCCAGGTGGCCCGCCCGGTCCCCGGAAGGGTCTGGCCGCCGGCGCGTGGGTGACGACGTCGTAGTCCGCGAGGTACTTCGGCACGTTCGGATAGCGCAGGCGCATGATGGCGCCAACGTTGGCGCCGACCGCCACGCCGGAATCGCCGCGCGTCTCCATGGAAATCCCCGACATCGCGTTCCCGGCCATCGCCACGCTCACGGCGATCTCCTGCGGTGGCCGGTACCCCCCAAGCATCAGCTCCTCGTGGCGGTCCGGCACGTACCGCACCGGGACCGCGAGCTGGCGCGCTGCGTCCGCGATGAAGCCGACGTGCGGATCCCACGCCGCCTTCGCGCCGAACGCACCGCCAACGTGCTCGGCGAGCACCCGCACATGCGCCAGCGGCAGGTCCAGCCGGTCGGCCAGCTCCTCCGCCAGCCCGCGCACCATCTGTGTCGAGGCCCACACGGTCAGCGTCCCGCCCTCCCAACGCGCGATGCACGCATGGGGCTCGAGGGCAGTGTGACACTGCGCCGACGTCGTCCAGACGCCGCTCATCGCCGGGCTCGCAGTCGCCTTCCGTGCTTGACCGCCGTGCTCGCCGATGTCCGACCGCAGCGGCCCCCGTTCGTTCCCGTGCCAGCCAGCGGGGATCACGGGCATCTCCGAGGACACCGGCAACTTTCCGCGGCGAACGTAGATCCTTGGCGCACCCGGGGCGCGCGCGGACCGCATGTCGCAGGCCACGGGCCCCCGCGTCACCGCGACCTCGACTGCCCGCGCCGCCTTCTTCGCGATGTCGCGCGTCTCTGCGACGACGATGGCGACCGCCTGAGCGGCGTGTCGCAGCATTGCGCCGTCATCGACGAGTCGCAGCACCCCGAGCACGCCGGGGATGGCCCGGGCAGCGCGGGCGTCGATCCCCGTCAACGTCGCCGCGGCAACCGGCGTCCGGACGAACGCGGCCTCGGCCATCGCCGGAACGTCGATGTCGACGGTGTATTTCGCGCGTCCGCACACCTTTTCCGGCCCGTCCACGCGTGGAGGTGCGGCTGCGAGCGGCCCTTCGAACGCCCCCGCGCAGGCGCCCTGCACCGCGACACGGATCGCCTCGTACGCGCCACACCGACACAAATGCCCGGACAACGCCCGCTCCACGTCGGGCAGGGGCGGAGCCTCCCCGTCCTGGTGGGCCGCGCGCCAGCTCCGGTAGTACGCGATGGCCTCGACCACGAAGCCGGGGGTGCAGTAGCCGCACTGCAGCGCATCCTCGGCGAGAAAGGCGCGTTGGACGGGGTGAAGCAGGGAAAGGTCGACGGGTCCTGCGGGCTGGGCGCCCGAGAGCGCCTCGATGGTCCGCACGTCGCGGCCTTCGAGGTGACTCGCGGGCTTGATGCAGGCGACCTCAGGGACACCGTCGATGAGGACGGTGCAGGCGCCGCACGCCCCGTGCCCGCAGGCCTCCTTCGCGCCGGTGAGGCCGAGGCGCTCGCGGATCACGGTGAGCGCGGTGTCGTCGTCGCCCGTCCCGATCCGCTGGGCTACGCCGTTGGCGGTGAAGGTGACGATGGTGGTCTGGCCGCGATCGTCGGAGGTCCCGCCGACGGCCTCGGACGCCCTCGCGGTCGGCAGTGCGACAGTGCTCGCCAGCGCCGCCGCGCCGCGAAAGAGGTCACGACGGGAGAGGCGGACGGGCAGGGGTGGCTCGGGGAGGGCGGGCTTAACGTGGCCGCGCTCTCGCCGGTTCGAAGCCCCCTCACCCCCCGCAGAAGGCCTGGGGATCGCCGTCTGACGGGTCCCAGCAGCCGCAGGGGCACCCTTCCGCGGCGCCGTCCTCGACGAGCGTGGCGGAGCGGTCGCCAACGACCTGCCACCACCCCGAGCGGTTCTTGCAGTCGGCGGAGAGGCAGGACTCGTCCACCTCCGCCGCGATGCACCAGTCTTTCCCGTCGGCCGTCACCGTGCCGTCGAGGCCGAGGGCGCCATTCGCGTACGCCTTCAATCCGACATGGCTGAATGCGCCGTTTGGAAGGTCTGGATCCGTGCTCCCCGAGACGCTGAAGCTCAGGTTCGCGTTGGACGAGTAGCCGCCGGCGACCTTGAGGTAGGTCACGGTGCCGTTCCACCAGAACGACTCGCCCGCCGCCGTGTCTTCGCGGAAGTCCGTAAACGTCCACAGCTCCTCCGTCCCGTCCCACACCCACCCCGCGGTCCCGCTCCAGGTGGTGCCGCCGTGGTCACTGCAATCGCCGGTGAACGTCTCGTAGCTCGTCCGGTCGGAGGCGTAGGTGCAGTCCCAGCGTGCGTCCCAGGCGAATGCATCGAGGCCGAGCCGGATGGGATCGCCCAACAGCACGTGAACGATGCTGTCCGTGGTGCTCGGGTCTACAGGCCCGGGGTTGGTCAGGGCGCAGGCGAGGGGGGGTACATCGGCTGGAAGTGCACAGTTCGCGGACCACCGCCCGGTGTCCAGTCGGCCGCTGTCGGGCGTGCGGCTCTCGCCGGGACCCGTGTCGGCTGTTGCGCTGTCGCCGCTCGTGGTGGATGAGTCTGCTGCGTCGGCCCGGCTGTCGTGCGACGCGGTCGCCTGCTTTGGGGGCACACACGCGCCGAGCGTCGGGCTCCCGAGCGCGGCCAGGACGACGAGGGCGGGCGTCTTGTTGAGCACCCTCGCATGCTACGCGTCCTGACGGCCAACGACAAGCCAGTCCCATCACGGCAAGTTCACAAACTCCGTGAACCCCGCCTGCGTCCCGTTCCTCGCGTCGTACTCGGCGATCATGTCCCGGTTGGCGGAGAAGATCCGCACCTTGCCCACGTCCCCGAACGAGCTGATGAGCGCATCGTCGGTCTGGCTGACGTTGCCGAAGGTCGCGCAGAATTCGGCGGGGTCGGGCGACCAGCTCCACGTCTGGACGGCCGTGCCGGGGAGGGTCCCCGGGTCGGTGAGGACGTACTCGGCGAGGTTGCTCCCGGCGATCACGTCCTGGCCGTTGTTGAACATCAGCATCTGGTTTCCAGCGCGCAATGGGGCGTGCTGCGGGCCGAATTCGACGTCCTCGACGAACTGCGTGTCGGACCCGCCCATCTGCCAGTCGTCCTCCCAGGTCGCCATGTCGATCTGCACGATCGCGTGCTCCCAGTAGAGCGAGATGAGCAGCTTGTCCGTCGCCGTGTCGATCGAGAGGCCGTTGATGTGCGTCCAGTCGGGTGGCGAGAGCGCCCAACCGTCGTTCTGGATCACCTGGAGGTGGTCAAACGCGTTCCACACGGGCGTGATCGCCCCGCTCGCGGCGTCGACGATGGAGAGCATGTCCCCATCGACGTTTCCGTAGCGGTCGGTGTCCTCCTCGACGCGCTGGGTGACGAGGTACTGGCCGCCGCCGAGCGCCCGCGCGTCGTGGTGGCTGTCCGGGACCGAGATCTCGACGGAGGGACCCGAGAGGCCGGCGATCAGCAGCAGGCCCTGGTCGTCCTGGTTGTTGATGATGCCGTACACGACCTGCGCGTCCGGGTCGTAGTGGGCGAAGGGCACAAACGCGGTCGGAAGCAGCTCCCACCAGACCGGGTTGCCGTCGAGGTCGTTGATCGTGATGCTGCCGGCGCCCCCAGCGGTGAAGCCGGACGTCAGGAAATACTCCTCGTTGATCATGCCCGTCATCGCCGTGGCCACGCCGACCTGCGCCTGACCGTCGGGAAAGTCGCCCGTCGTGATCGTGGCCGGGGCGCTCTCACCGCCCGCGCACAGGAGGCGAGCGGAGACGTCCACGCCGCCGCCCGCGCCGATGAGCAGCGCGGACAGGTCGGCTCCCTCGACAGTCGGCGCCGTTCGCCGGGTTTTTCCGTTCGCGGCCCACTCCACCGTGCAGGTCGCGTTGCCTGTCCCGGTGACGAGGACGCTGGCTGGATGGCTCGCGTCGAGGGTCAGCGCGAGGTTGAAGTCCGGGTCGATCCAGGCGCTGTCGCCCGCCTTGTTGGCGACGCAGCCGCATATCGGCAAGAACAGCAGTCCAAACGCGGCGAACAACCGCGGGCGGGGGTCGAGGAGGGTGCGGGATGCCGGAACGAAGCGCCTCGTTGAGCCGTTTCCATCCTACACCTTGCGGAGCGCTGCAGGGCACTGATCCTGAGCGGTTTTACGATTTTTTGGAGTTTTGTGGATTCGGACCGGGGACGGGCGCGGGGCGACGGAACTCGTCCGCGGTGGCTTCGTCGATCACCCCCAGCGCGGCGTAGCGATCCGCCTGCAGGCGCAGCTCCAGGCGATCGAGCTCCTTGAGCAGCTTTGCCTCGGGCGTCTCGCGCGTCTCGGCCTCCCGCCACAGCCCCAGAAGCTCCGCGTGATCGGCCAGCAATTCCGCCATGGCCTCGTCCTCGCGCCGGTGCTTCTCCTCCGGCGAGATGCCGTCGTGCGGCGTGATGTCGCCAACGCGCACCTCCGCCAGATCGTGCAGGATGGCCATCAGCAGCAGCTTTTCGCGGTTCACGTCCGGGGGACAGAGCAGCGCTGCGAGGAGCGCGACGGACCAGGAGTGATCGGCCACAGACTCCGCGGTGTTCACAGGCGCAGGCACGCCGACGCGCACCCACCCGGCCCGGCGGACCTCCTTGAGGATCACGCCGACGCGGGCCAGATCGAGGCTGGTCATGCAGTTGCCGCGCCGAGCGCCAGGCGGCGCTGTTCGGGCCGGGTCAGGCTCCAGACGATGGGGTCGACCGCCTGCCGATCCTGAAAGTCTGCTTTCGTCCGGAGGTTCGCCCAGCGCTCGTCGATGAGGGCCTGGGCGACGGCGCCGCCGAGGTTGCCGCCTGGGCCCAGCAAAACCAGGGCGCCCGGAGCGAATTCGCGCATCGCAGTCCGAACGGAGAGCGTGAAGTCGTACGGGGCGACCACCTGGGCGCCGAGCGTGTAGTCGAGGAGCGCGGCGGGGTCGGCGTGGCGAGGGAACCAGACGCCGCCACGGCCATCGACGAGCGGGACGCGGGGGGCGACGAGCGCAAGATCCGCGAGGTCTGCGGCTGCACGTTCGGCGGTCGCGGTCATGAGTGGGGTGTGAAACGCAGAGTGCAGCGGGAGCTGGAAGGGCGCGTCGCGTTCGCCCGCCTTGCGTGCGGGGAGTCGGGCGAGGGCGTTGCGGACGGCATCGTCGGTGCCGCCGAGGACCAGCTGACGGCCGAGGCGGATGCTGACATACAGACCGGGGACGTCCGCGAGGAGACGGTCGACGGCTGTGTTGTCGACCGGCTGCCAGTCGCCGTCGCACAGCGGGTAGACGACCTGACCGCCGATCACGTTGTTCGCCTGGTATTGCCCCATGGTCTCGACCAGACGGAGGCCTTCGGTGAGCGGGAGCGCCCCGGCCACGGCGAGCGCGGTGTACCAGCCCATCGAGTTGCCGATGACCGCCACGATCTCGACAGCACCCGCGTCTGCGATGAGCGCATGGTCGGCGAGCGTGCAGGTGGCGGTCAGGATGGAGGCGTTCTCGCCCGCGACGTGCAGGCGCGATGTGTAGGTAGGCGCGGCATCGAGTTCGGTCGGCGTCGACCGCCCGAGGCCGGCGCGAAAGGCGTCGGCGGCGAGGATGGGAGCGCGAACGGGTGCTTTGGCGAGGCTGCCGAGCAGGTCGCGTGTGTAGGACCCGCGACCGGGGCAAACGAGGACGACCCGCTTCATGACGCGCTCCCCGGGGCAGCCGGCCGGGCCATCAGCGCGCGCGCCGCGTCCACGATCTGCGGCTCCTGGACCAACACAAGGTTCGCAGCCCCGGCGAGCGGCACGTAGACGTCCAGACCCGTCACGCGCGCCATCGGCAGGTTCACGCCGCCGTCGATCAGCGCGGTGTAGACGGCCTCGGACACCCCTCCCGTCCGTCGGCATTCATCGACCACCAACACACGCCCCGTCGCCCGAGCCTCCCGCACGATGTCCTCCACCGGCAGCGGGTTGATCCAGCGCAGGTCGAGCACGCGGCAGGCAATTCCGTACGTCTCCCGGAGCATCTTCGCCGCCCGCAACGAGAGGTACAGGCCGTTGGCCCAGGTGATGATCGTCAGGTCCCCGCTGCCGCCGTCCGCGGGAGCGTAGGTGCGGCCGACGCCGACGGGCACGTGATCCTCGGCCGATGGCCAGGGCGCCGCCCACTCGCCATCGCCCTCCACGTGCAGGTCCCTGGTCATGTAGAGCGCGATGGGCTCGAGGTACACACACACAGCGCCGTCCACCCGCGCGGCCGCGACACAGGTGCGGAGCATGGCCGCGGCATCGTCACCCCGCGCGGGTGACGCGATGACGATCCCCGGGATGTCTCGCAGCGCAGCAATGGAATTGTCGTTGTGGAAGTGCCCGCCGAAGCCTTTCTGATAGGCGTAGCCGGCTATCCGGACGACCATGGGGTTTCGATACTGCCCGTTGGAGAAATACTGGAGCGAGCAGGCTTCTCCGCGGATCTGGTCGCAGGCGTTGTGGAAGTAGGCGAGGTATTGGATCTCCGGCATCGGGAGGAGGCCGGCTTGCGCCGCGCCCAAGGCAAGCCCGAGGATCGTCTGCTCGTCGAGCAGCGTGTCTGTCACCCGGTCGGCGCCGAATCGCTTCTGCAGGTCCGCCGTCAGGTGGTAGACGCCGCCCTTCTTCCCGACGTCCTCGCCGAACAAAAGGAGCTCCGGGTACTTCGCAAAAAGCTCGGCCAACGCTCGGTTGATCTGCACCGCCAGGTGACGGGGCTTGGCGTCTTCAGGCGACGGCGCGGCTGCCGCGCGCAGGACTTCAGCGCGCACGGCGTCCGTATGACGGGGTGAAAGCGGCGCGACGACGTCGACGGCTGAGGTGAACTTCGGGCGTTTGATGCACTCTTCAGCGATGGCCGCCACGCGGGTGCGCGTCGACTCGTAGATCGCCGCCAGCTCCGACCCCGTCGCCACGCCCGCCTCGGCCAGCAGGCGCGCGGTGCAGAGCAGCGGATCCCTGGCCTCCTCCGCAGTGATCTCAGCGGCGCTGCGGTACGTCGACTCCACGTCCGACCCCGCGTGCCCGAGCAGGCGCACCGTCCGCAAATGCAGGAACAACGGACGTCGATGCGTGCGGACCCAGTACGCGGCGGCCTGCGCGGCGTCCCACGCGTCCGGCAGGTCCAGGCCATCGCCCGCGACGTAGCCGAGGTTCGAGCGGTTGGCGTAGATGCTGGCGATCCACCCCGGTTTTGTCGCCGTGGAGATGCCGATCCCGTTGTCCTCGCACACGAACAGGATCGGGCAGGGCTCATCGCGCTGCGCGAACCATTCCGCGGCGTTGATCGCCCCTACAGCCGTGGAGTGGTTGGCCGAGGCGTCGCCAAAACTGCAGACGGCGATGCGCCCGTCGGTCGGCCCGAGCCCCAGTCGTGCGCGCCGCTCGATCGCCACCGCCCAGCCGACGGCCTTCGGCAGGTGACTCGCGATCGTGGAGGTTTGCGGCGGGATGTTGAGCGGCAGACTGCCGAACACCTTGTGACGGCCGCCCGCGATCGGCTCGTCCGTGGAGGCGCACAAGCCCAGGAGCATGTCCATCAGCGGCGTAGAACCAGGCACCTGGCGCGCCCGCTCGATGAAGAAGGCGCCGGACCGGTAGTGCAGGAACGCCATGTCGTCCGGGCGCGTGGCGGCTGCGACGACGGCGTTGCCCTCGTGCCCGGAGCTGCCGATGGTGTAGAAGCACTCGTTTCTGGCCTTCAAAGCACGCGCGGCGAGGTCCAGATGCCGGCTCTCGACCTGCGTCTGGTAGAGCGCCAGGGCGCGCCGGCCTGTCAGCGACGTGCCGTCACGGACCGGTCGGTCGAGGGCAGCGGGGTCGGCAGCGCCCCCGAGCGCGCTGAGCAGCGCGGTGACGTTGTAATCGACGATGCCGGCGCGGTTGACTGCCAATTCGGACTCGGGGGGAGAGGGCCGAGCCGCTTATTCTGATTCCGCCCCGCTCGGATACATCGAGCGATGCTCCGCCCCGAGATCCTCCGCTTCCCGCTCCCCGATGGCGGCCTGGAGCTGTGGGATCCCGTCTTTGACCGGAAGCACGCGTTGACGGCCGAGGAATCGGCAGCGCTGGCCGCCACGGGCGCGATCCCGGCCCGCCTCGCCGCACAGATGCTCCAGGAAGGGCCGGTGGCCGGCCTTGTGCGCGCGCAGTTCTGGGCTCGCAAGCGCGCGACGGTGCAGCCACCCGCCGCGCCCGACCCGCCTGCGGATGCCGACTGGGCGCTCGCGGAGTCCTTGCCGACGGAGCGGATCGCCGAGGTGTGGCGACGCGGGGAGACGTGGCGCCGGCTGGCCGAGGACCGTGCCGCGGGCGCGCAGGCGCTGCCGATGCGATCGCTGCTGTGCGACACCTTTGCGCGGGAACTCGCGCAGGCGCACGAGGGGGCCGACTACGAGCGCATGGCCGTCGGATTGACCTGGGCCGACCGCCACGTCTGCGTGCCGGAGGACGGCGGGGCGATCGCAGCCTGGCTGTCGACGATGGCGTCGGCGCCGTTCCGCACGCTGATGTCGGCCGTCATCGGGCTGGCGCTGCCTGAACCGGTGACGGCGAACGCGTGGCGCCTGCTTCCGGGCGATGAGATCCGGCCGCATCCCGTCGGCGCGACCTACGTCGCCACGATCTCGCTGGGGCTTTGCGAAGGGTGGACGGCCCAGGACGGCGGGAGCATCGCGTTTGCAGACGCGGCACCCGGAGACCCGGCGTTCCGCGTGACGGGGCGCTGGCTCCCGCACCTCGGCGATGCCCTTGCGATAGCGCGGGGACCGGCGTCCTGGCACTGGGTGGAGTCCCCGCGCCGGCTGCGGCGAACGTTGACGGGGTGGTGGGTGGCGGGCTGACGGGGGCGCGCTGGGCCGCGCGTTACCCCAGGCTCGTGCTGCCCCCGTCGTTGCCGCTTTTTCTGGCCTTCGCCATCTCGCCGCCAGCCAGGGCGACGGACCTGCCTGTGTTCAGCGCCGAGCGCGGCCTCTACGACGCGCCCGTGTCGGTCACGCTCACGCCAGGGCTGCCGACGGACACCCTGTACTGCAGCACCGATCACGCCGACCCCACCGCGCTCTGTGTCAGCCCGATGACCATCTCGGCCACGACGACGCTCCGCGTCCGGGCCGTTGGCGCGGACGGTACCGCCGCCGCCACCACCGAGACCTACCTCTTTCCCGCCGACGTCGAGGCACAGCCGAAGATGGACGCGAACATCGTCACCGACCCCGAGTATGGGCCGGTGCTCGATGAATCGCTTCGCACGCTGCCCTCGATCTCGCTGGTCGTGCCAGTCGGGATGACCGAGACCGAGCAGGCGGCGTCCGTCGAGTGGATCGACCCCGCCGGGCCGAGCACCGAGGTGAACTGCGGCGCGGGCATCATCGGCGGCACGAGCCAGGTCTACGAGAAGACCAGCTTTCGTCTTCACTTCCGGTCGTCCTACGGGGCTTCCCGCTGGAAGTGGGACGTCTATGGCGCCTACCCCGTCGGCGTCGCCCCGGTGCAGTCCTTCGACACAATCACCCTGCGCGGGGGAAATCACGACTCGGTGTTCTACCTTGGGACCGCCGGGCAATACACCCGCAACTACTGGATGGACGAGACCCAACTGGAGCAGGGGCAACTCGCACCGCACGGCCGGTTCGTGCACCTCTACATAAACGGCTCGTACAACGGGCAATACCACGTGCGCGAGCGGTTCGCTGCGGGCTTCCTGTCGAGCTACCTCGGCGGATCCAAGGACGACTACGACGCGATCAACGGCGGGTCACCGTACGACGGCACGGTGACCGCGTGGAACCAGCTCGTGAGCGACGCCGCGACCGGCGACTACGCAGCGGTGCAGACGCGCCTGAACGTGACGGACTTCCTCGATTACATGGTGCTCCAGTGGTACGCCGCGAACGCCTGGGACTGGACGCCGGACCACAACTGGATCTCCGGCGGGCCGCGTGCAGCGAACCAGGGAGGCTTTCTATTTCATTCGTCTGACGCCGACATTTCCCTGTACTACCCGCCCGACACCAACATCCTCTCCAACGCCGGCCCGTCGTTCCTGATGGAGTTCCTCCTCGCGGACGCCGACCCCGCGTTCCTCGTGGCGTTGGAGGACGCGATCCACCGGAACCTGGAGGCCGACGGCCCGTTGACGGCAGCGCGCGCCGCCGCCCGGTACTCGCGCATCGCCGGGTACGCCGAGCCCGGCATCGTCCCCGAGTCCGCGCGCTTTGGATATGGCGCCTGGAGCCTTGATGCTGACTGGATCCCCGAGCGGGACTGGCTGCTGAACGACTTTTTCGCGGCGCGCACCGACGAGCTGCTGGCTGAGGTGAAAGCGGCCGGCTGGTACCCGCTGGACGCGCCGACGTTGGACACCGCCGCAGGCATCGTGCCCGTCGGCACCGCCGTTTCCGTCGCCGCACCGACCACAGACGCGGCCGACCTCTGGGTGACGACCGACGGATCCGACCCCCGGGCTGCCGACGGCACCGTCGTCTCGACCGCTACCGGCCCCGACCGCGCGCAGTCCGTCTCGCTCGTGCACGGGGCGACGGTCAAGGCGCGGGTGCTTGACGGCGCGACCTGGGGCCCGTTGGCACAAGCCGAGTACGATATGGACGAAGCGCCTCCCATCGTGCTGAACGAGTGGAACGCCGTCGCGTCCGACAGCACGCTCAAGAACGGCGACGCCGAGCTTGGGACGTCCGCGGGGAACGGCGGCGACTGGCTTGAGCTCCTCGTGCTCGAAGACCACCTGGACCTGCGCGGCTGGCGGCTTGAGATGCGCGATCTCCGCCAGATCCCGTGGACGCTCACGTTCACGGACGACTCCCTGCTCGAAGACCTGCGCGCCGGCACCATCCTGACCATCGCCGCCGACCTCCCCGAAGATCCCTCCTACGACCCCGAGAACGGCGACTGGCGCTTTCATCTGCGCGCCTCCGCCGACGACGCCTACGTCCGCCCGACCGGCCCCTCGGGGACGTTCGAGGTGACCGACAAGGACTGGCAGTTGACGATCCGGGACGCCGACGGCGCGATTCGCGCCCCCGTGGTTGGCGAGGGCCAGCACGGGTTCCTCGGGCTCGGGAGCGACGAGGTCGGCGCTCTGCAGGACACGCCGACGGGCAACTTCCGGACCTGGACGGGCGCTTTCCACGACGCGGACAGCTCCAGTTACGGCGCGCCGAACACGTGGAAGGGCGGCGCACAGGACCTCTCCGCGCTCCGGGGCGAAGACGGGGCCATCACCCCGCTCGCCGATTCAGGTGGGCCGGGCGACACCGCGGGTCCGCCGAGTGTGCCTGATTCAACGCCTGGATGTGGCTGCAGCACCGCCAGCGCGCCCGGAACGTCTGTCGCCGCCGCGGTCGGCCTCTTCGGCGTGCTGCTGCTCCGTCGTCGCCCGGCCCGGCCTTGGACCTCCCCCATGGTCGCCGTCGTCCTCGTCGCCTGCACCGCCGCCGCGCCGCCCTCGCAGGTCGACTCCGCCTCCGTCACCGATCCCGGTCCGGCCGCCTGTTTTCGTGACCTCGACGGCGACGGTTTTGGCGATCCGGCTGCGCCCCGGCGCTGTGAGGGTTCGGCGGTCGCCGACGGCACCGACTGCGATGACACCGCCCCCGACGTCCACCCCGGCGCGCCCGAGACCTGCGACGGGCGCGACGAGGACTGCAACGGGCTTGTCGACGACGATGCCGTCGACGGCCTCCCCTTCTACATGGACGAAGACGGCGACGGCTACGGGACGACGCTGACCACGGCCTGCGCGATCACCACCGGCTACGCGCTCTCCGGCGGCGACTGCGACGACAGCAACGCCAACGTCCACCCCGGCGCCTCGGAGGGCTGCGACGGCGTGGACACCAACTGCGACGGCGTCGTCAGCACGATCCTCGGCTCGGCATCGGGCTGTCCGGCGAGCACATGCGCGGAGGCGTTGGCGAGCGGTGCCACGGCGAGCGGCGCGACCTGGCTCACGCTCACGAGCGGCGTGCTCGCCGAGGTCTGGTGCGACCAGGTGACGGATGGCGGTGGTTGGACGCTCGGTTTTCTGCGAAACAGCGCGTCCGTCGACAGTCAGGCGCTGTTCGGCTCGGGCGACGTGACGGTTGATGCCCTCGCGGGCGCGCCCGAAGACGCCAGCGCGTCCAGCGCCGCTGCGATCGGCTGGTTGGACCTCAACCTATACACCTACGACACGCTTCGCCTCGCCGCCTACCGCAACGGCTCGCAGACCTACCTGTCTCGCGACATCGCGCGCACCGAGCTCAACACAGCCTTCGGCGAGGACGGCTACAAGCTCTACGGCGGTGAAAGCGGGTACTACTGGTGCGGCGGGAACCACACCTACACCGACTACGGCCAGGGCGCGGTCAACAACCCGGACGGCGCTCCGTCGGACTGCAAGGGGCACGGTTCGCTTGGATCTGGCTGGGATTTCTCGGAGTCGCCGGTCCCCAACCAGGGCCTCACCCTCTGTGGCGCGGACGGGTCGTACTTCCTCACCGCGAGCTGGGCGGGCGACTACGCGTACTACGGCGCGGCGGGCGGGGCGCAGGCGATCTGGGTGCGGTAGCGCCGGCATCGGCGGTGCTATGCTCCCGGCATGATCTTCCTCCTCCTGACCGCGTGTGTCGCCGACGTGGCCACTGCGACCGACTCGGCGCCCGAGCTTGTCGACGTGTGCTCCGAGTCTGTCCCTACCGACCGCAACGTCGACGGCATCCCGGCCTACTCCCAGTGTACCGACTCGGAGAACGCCAACATCTACTCCAACGACGGCGTGCAGACGAGCACGACCTCAATCGACACCGACTGGGTCGAAACCCAGTATGGCGGCGGCTATCAGTGCACCGAGCTGGCGTATCGCTACCTGGTGTTCCACTGGGGGATCACCTGGGAGCCGGCCGGCAACGCCGGGTCCTGGTGCGACAGCCAGCCGCCCTCCGACAGCGGCGTGGTGCAGACCACCACCCCCGTCCACGGCGACCTGATGATCTTCCCGCCCGGCTCCTGTGGTGCGGACCCGACCTACGGGCACGTCGCGGTCGTCGACGTTGTCGAGTCGGCCGACCAGGTCACCGTTGTCGAGCAGAACGTCGCTGCCCGCGCCATCACGGACAACACCTGCGCGACCTGCTTTCTCCACGTTGTCGCCAACACCCAGTAGGGCCGCAGGTCAGCGCGGGGTCGGCCAGCCGGCGATGAGGGCGATGACGCGGGGGTGGAGCCACACGGGCCGGATGGTGTGGTCCGCGCCGGCGATGAGCGTGAGCGGTGGGTGGGCGTCGGCGGGAAAGTGGCGTTGGAGGTAGGCGACGCTGGGATCCCCGGCGCTGGAGACGAGCTGCAGGTCGGTGCCACGCGCGCGCACCTCGGTCAGCAGCGCGGCGACGGGGTCGGGCGCGGGGTCGCGTGAGAGGCGGGCGTGAACGCGTAGGCGGGCCTTCCGGGCCATCGCGCGGGTGAGGGCGACGACGTCGATCTTGCCCGTGAGCAGGCGCCGCCATCGCCGTGCGTTGAGGAGCGAGCCGCGAACCTGATCCGTGAGGCTGGAGGCGCGCGCCTCGTCGTCCCAGACCAACGCGAGCGAGTTGAACAGCACCGCCCGGTGGATCTGGCGCCGGGCGCTCACCTGGGCGCCGAGGAACGCGCCAGAGCACAGGCCGGTCACCTCGATGCGCCCGGGGCGCTGATCCTCGACCCAGTCGACCGCCCGGACGGCGTCGTCGATCGACGAGGGCGCGTACATGGACTCGAGATCGGGCCAGGGGTCCGAGCGGCCGTCGCTGTCCCCGACGTCGCGCACATCAAAACGCAGGGAGGGTCGCCCGGCGGCGGCCAGGGCGCGTGCCGCGAGCGTCCAGAGCCGGTTTGGGCCGGCCCGGCGCATCCCGCCAGCGTTCAGGAAGACCGTCCAGACCATCCCCGGCTGGACCCCGCCCGCCGGCTCGCAGACGATGCCGGAGAGCGCACCCGCGCCGCCATCGGCGATCCAGGGACGCTCGCAAACCGCGCCGGCCAGGCCCAAGACCGATGCGAGCGGAATGACCCCTGAGCCCGGCGTCACGGGTCTGCTCGTCGGCCCATCCACGCCAGCGAGCCACGCGACGATCCGCGCCCGCACCGGCGCCGCAAGGCCTGCGTGTTAGGCGTTCTCCAGCAGCACGCCGAGGCCCTCGCCGCGCATCTCGTCCACCTGCGTCCCTGCTCCGCGGAGCGCGGTCACCAGCGCTTCATCCGGGGCTGCGCCATCCCGGCCGATGAGCAGGGCGCGACGAACGCCGTTGGGAGGCGCCCGGGTCGGGTCCATCGCCGTGAGCCCTTCCACGACGCGCGGCCCGTAGAGAAAACCGCCGGCTTCGACCGCCCCAGCAGGCGGCGCCGGGCCTGACACGCCGCCAAACGCGGCCTCCGCAAAACCCTGGAACGCGCGCTCCTCGCGCACGTAGCGCTTGCCGCTCGCCGGCACGGCCCACAGCACGAGCTCGTCGAGCCCGGCCGCCGCCAGTGCATAGAGACCGCCGGCCCGAACGCCGACCGCGATGACGGACGTGCACCCGGCCGCCCGCACTGCTGCCGCGCCCGTTTGCACCGCTTCGAGCGGGCGAACGTGCAGATCGTCGTCGAGGTCGGCGCCTGCGCTGTCGCCAAGCCCGGGCCAGTCGAGCCTCAGAGCGAGGTGCCCAGCCGCGGCGACGGCGTCCGCCAGGGTTCGCAGGGGCCGGTACGCGCTGGTGTCTTCGTAGCCTAGCGGCGGCAGGATCAGCACGCCCACGCGGACTGGCGTGCCCGGGGCCTGATGGAGGACTACAAAGGTACCGCCGAGGTAGCCCCGCGAGCGCGTGATCGGCGGCGTCGAGGCGGGTTGTGGGGCCGGAGCTTCGGAGGGGGCTGACACGGTCCAAATGTACCGCGGCGTCAGCGGCAGAGGGCCTGCCAGTTCACCACCCCCAACGCGCCATGCAGCGCGCCAACCTGGTCGCCGCTCATGGTTGCCCGGTGCTCGAGCACGTCACTCGCGTTGGCCGCGCCCACACGCCCGTCCGTCAGGATCACGTTTCGGTCAACGATCTTTCCGTCCTCCCGCCACACGAGGTCGAGGAGCGGCGCTCCGGTGTAGACCAGCGGAGTGCCGAGGGGGACGGGCGACGCCGTGGTCCACCGGCTCGTGAGAGCGACGAGCGCGGGGACGAACGAGGCGCTGCACGGCACCTCGTGGGCTACGCCGTCGACGGTCCACGTGGACGAGGCCGAGGGGGCGGCGGGCAACGCCTGCAGCGTGACGTAGAGCGAGCTCAGCGCGGGCACGCTGACACCGTCCGGCACGACGTAGACGGCGTTTCCCAGGCGCCACGTCGTCTCGCCAACCGCGTCCGTCACGCGGGCGCTGGGGACGGTCACTGTGCCGACGGCGTCGATTGCCTGACGGGCTGCTGCGAGGCGGGTCGCGTCCAGGTGCGTGCGCGTTGCCCAGATGCCATCGAGGTCTGACCAGGCGCCGTCCGGGGTGATGCGGAACCCGACTGCGGCTTGCCCCGGGGCGGTCTGGACCATCTCGACGAGGACGTCGGCGAGCGGCGGGTTCACGGGGGGCGAGGCGGCGAGGGAGGGGGTTGACGCTACGGCGGCCATCATCGCGAGCACGCTCACGGAGCGCGGTTGGCGACGGCGGGGGGCGTGTCGAGCGTCGCCGGGTCCGGACGGGCCTGCGGGCCGCCGAGCGCCCATTCGCTGACGCTGGTGAGGCTGCGAAGCGCGGCGTCAAACGTGGAATAGTGCTCCGCGTTCACCTTGTTGCCGCCGGACATGATCCCGTCGTTGTTCTCGTAGATCGAACCGGAGAGCGCGGTGCCGTTCTCGTCGAGCATGTTGCGGGTGAGGCCGTCGTGGTCGGCGGCCTGGCCGGTCTGCGCGCCGGTCCCGCTGACGGAGGTGGGGTTTCCGGCCTTGTCGCTGGTCGCGTACTGGTCGCCCAACCCGAACACATGTCCGAACTCGTGCGCAGCGAGGACCTGCGCGCCCTCGGGGTGATCGATGGAGAGCATGACCCGCCGGGACCACTTGGACGCCTCGTTGTCTTGCCCGTGTTCGACCATCTGCGATTTGCCTTTGGCCTCCTGCGTCAGCCGATCGTCGATGTTCGTGAAGCCGGCCGCCCGCACCAGATCCACGACGTGCTTGAGGCGCCGCTCCGACAGCTCCTGGTTCAGCGCCGTGCCGCCGACCGAGTCCGTGTGGCCCTGGATCAGCGCCTTCACGGCGTGGCTGGCGGGGTTGGAGGGATCGCCCGCGAACGTGCGCGCCCACTTGCGGACCTGCTCCTGGCCCGCGGCGTCGAGCGTGGCGCTGCCGGTCGCGAAGTAGACGTTCTGGATCTCCAGGATGTCCGCGGGGCGCGCGGCCACGTCGCTCGAGGAGATCTGCATGGTGGAATCGTGCGGGTCCGCTGCGTCCATCGACGAGACCGAGGAGGAGATGCCGTAGCTGTACAGATCCTCGCTCTCGGGGGTCTTGACGGCGTCGATGGCGACGTGATCGTCGGCGTTGCGCTCGGTGCGCGCGGCGACGTTCACATGCACGGCCACCTGGGCGCCCACCCAGGTCCAGCCGGGACGGTGGATGTGGAAGGCGTGCTGGTTGGACCAGGTGTTCTGGACGGACTTCTTCAACTGGTCGATCCAGTCCTGGCGCTCATCCGCGGCCGTGGCCCACGCGAACTGCGGGAGGATCGCGGTGCGTTGGTCCGTCGGCAATCGGTTCACGGACGTGGCCATCTTCGCGTACTTCGGGTCCGACGCCACGGCGCGACCCGCCCCGTCCGCATGCAGCGGGTCGATGAAGTGGACGCCGCCTCGAACCGTGATGTCCAGCGTGCCAGCGCCCGTTCCTGGCGTATAGGCAGCGTCGAACCCGCCGAGTCCAGTGGCGGGCTGGATCGCGGTCGGTCCCTTCGGCCCGCTGGCGACGAACGCGTCTGCCGCCTCCACGTCCGCGCGCTGAGGGCTCCCCAGCGGGCCTGTCGACCGCGCCGACGCCATCCCCGCCGTCGTCCTCGCCCCATCATCGTCCATCGCGACCGTCCCCCCGCCGCCCGGCCCGCCGCCGCCCGCGCTTGTCCCGCCGCCTGCGCCGCCGGAGACGCCGCTGGCGAGCTGGTCCTGCAGAAAGCTGTTCCCGTACCGGCCCTGGCGCCCCCCGTCTGCGAGGGCCTGCCCGCCTGCATCCGGGGGCGAAGCGCTCGGCGACGTGACGCGGGACTGGCTTTTCATGTGGCGACAATAGCACTTTCTGGTCACTGTCGGCAAGCGCCGTCGGTTCGGGGATAAGGCGCCGAATGCCCGATTACCGCCCAGCCGAGCCTCACGGCCCCATCGTCGAAGTCTACCCGGACGTGTTCATGGTCACGGGGCGCTTTTCTTTTGCACCGGGCGTGGCGATCTCCCGCAACATGACCATCCTGCGGCACGGCGGCGAGCTCACGTTCGTGAACGCGGTTCGGCTCTCTCCGCCGGGAGAGGCCGAGATCGAGAAGCTGGGAAAACCCATGCACCTCGCCCGGATCGGCGCCTTTCACGGCGCGGACGATCCCTGGTACATGCACCGTTTCGGCACAACGCTCTGGGCGCCCGCGGGGATGCAACACTCGGGCGGCTTGAAGACCGGGGAGGAGCTTCGGGACGGCCACTGCCCGATCCCCGGTGCCAGTGTGTTTCAGTTCGCCAAAGGCAAGCAACCGGAGGTCGCCCTGCGCCTCGACATCGACGGGGGCGTGCTCGTCACCTGTGACGCCTACCAGAACTGGACCAACTTTGATGACTGTTCGTTCCTCGGCGGGCTGATGATGCGGGCCATGAAGTTCGGTCCCGCGATCATCGGCGGGCCGTGGGCCAAGGCGATGGGGCCGGAGGTTCGGGCGGACTTCGAGCGGCTGATGGAGGAGCCGTTCCGGCAGTTGATCCCCGGGCACGGCGCGGTGCTGAAGGACGAGGCAAAGGCGGGGTTGAAGGGGGCGATCGGGCGGCGGTTCGGAGGGTGACGGGCGGTGACTCCGCTTCGGTCTTCCAGCACACCGGGAGGGTCGGGCTCGGGTGCCTTTGGCCGCTCGCCTGGCTGGCGATGACCGGCTTGATCGCGGCGGCGGTTGTCGGCTTCTTCGCTCACCAATTCCACGAGGACGCGGGGGCGTTGCCCTGGGACGTCGTGCTGACGGAGGTGCCGATGAATCACGGCTTCGTCATGATGGGGGTGTTCGCGGTGTTCTGCGGCTTCGGCGCAGGCACCATCACCGCGCTCATTTCCCATTTCGCCGCTTCAAGGCGTTCCGTCCGGCTCTTCTTGCCGATCGGGTGCGGCGCCGCCGCGGCGATCTGCTCTCCGCCGTTGCTTTTCGTGGGCGTTTTGGCCTTCCTCTGGTACTCCCTCAGCCTGCATCCCTTGCCCTGGTAGCCGGCCCCGGTGGCGCCCGATGGCGTCTACTGGCTGGAGACGATGTCCGCCGAGGGTGACTTCGAAGCAGCGACGGTGGGCGCCGACCCTCAGACCAGGGCTTCAGCGGGCGGGCGGAGGTTCTCGGCGATGGAGGCGGAGCTTCGGCGTGAGTTAGCTGCCGCCGGTCTGGAGGTCCGCTCTCTTTCGCGTCGCGCGACTGATCCGGGACGGGGGATCTGCTTGTCGTGGAGGCGACGATGGACGCCAGCGGGTGACCGGCCTGGGTCAATCACTCGGAACCCGAGGTTTGTGGGGGTAGAAACATCCGCAACCGCGCCGGTCGCGTCGTCGGAATGCGGTCGACGTCGAGGAGCGCAAAGCCAGCGCGGGCCATGGACGTGCCGCCCGGTGGCGCGCCGAGCAGGTGGGCGACCAGCTCGCCGACCGTGGGCTCGTGTCCGACGATGAGCGGGGCGACGTGGCCGGCGCAGAGGCGGAGGATCTCGTCCGGACGGCCGTGGACGATGACGTCGGTCGCGAGGACGGGGAGGGGGCCGAAGCGGTTGACGACGGCGACGGCGGTTTGCGTCGTCCGGACGTACGGGCTGTGGAAGACGACGCTTGGCGCCCAGCCCCAGCTTGCGAGGAGGTCGAGGTGGAGCTCCAATTCGACGAGCCCGGCGCGCGTCACCCGCCGGTCAAAGTCCGAGCCCGTTGCTGAGCCGTCCTCCGCGATCGCGTGGCGGAGGATCGCGACCTGGATGGACATCGTGGCCGGGAGTGTATTCTGGCTGCGGCGTGTTGAGCGGCTGCCTACCCGCTCAACAACGGCAACCGCACCCCCGCGGCAGACGCGGCCTTGGCGACGGCGGTCATGAGGTTCTGGTCGTCTGCCCGGTCGGCGACGACGTGGCCCGCGAGGATCCAGTGCGCAGCGCCCTCATCGCCGGGACAGCGCGCGAGCGTGAGCAGCGCGAGGACGCGATCGCGGGCTTGGGCGATCGGGTGCGTCCACGCCGCGTGTGCGCTGGCCCGCGCCTCTTCCGGGCGTTCGAGGTCGATAAGCACGTTCGCCTTCCGGACGAGCGCGCCGGCTCCGTCCTCGCCGTTGGCGAGGGAGGCGTCGGGGACGTCTGCGAGGGGGCGGTCGGCCTCCCGGGCCCGTCGGGCGACCTCGTCGGCGCCGATCCGGGCGAGGATCGCGGCGTGCAAGGCGCGGATCGGACCGACTCCGGGCTGACCCTGCTCGCGCTTCGCCCACCGTGTCGCCTCGGCTGCGTCGCGCTCGGCTTCCGTCAGCCGTCCCAGCCCCTCCAGCGCCTGAGCCCGGTAGGCATGAAACCGGGCCCGAACGCCGGCATCGTCGCCGGCGAGAACGCCCGCCTCGTCGCCAAGCTGATCCAGCGCCTCGCGCCAGCTTCGTCGCTTGAGCGCCGCCGCAGCGGCCGCCAGCGAACTGTTCAGGTTGGGAGCCACAACCGTGCCACGTCCTGTTCCAGCGAGGGCGGCAACCGGACCTCGCCGTTCGGGCGGGGCTCGGCCAGCAGCCAGCGCATGCCGAGGGCCAGCAACGTGAAGTGCAACAGCACCGGCTCGTTGGACCCTGCGTTCATCACGATGTTGAGCGGGCTGCCGCCGCCCAACACGACGACGTGGCCGCCCTTGGGGTGCCGGTAGCGGACCACGCGCGGCCCGATGTGGTCGACCTCGGTCGCCTCGTCCGCGAGGCCGGTCACGTCGATCTCGTCGGCGTTGTGGCCGGCGTTGATGAGCACGGTGTCCTCCGGCAGTCGCCCGATGTCCGCGAGGCTCAGCGCGTTCCTGGCCCCGCTCGCGGTGACGACCACCTGCGGGTTCGTCGCCGCGTCTGGCGCCACCGGAACATGCCCGTCGAACCGGGCAATCAGCCGACGGACCGGGTCCCTGTCGACGACCTCCACGACGGCACCGCCCGACTTCGCGTACCCGGCCACGCCAGCACCCACGCGCCCGTACCCGATCACCCGCACCCGTCGCCCGGCCAGATGCTGGCCTGTCAACGTGGTGAATGCCGACCACAGCCCCTCGCCCACACCGTGGCGGTTCTCGATCGCCTTCTTGAGCCGGCCGTCGTTGATGTTGAGCACCGGAAAGTCCAGCGCGCCATGGGCGGCTTGCGCGCGCATCCGGGCGACGCCGGTGCCTGTGATCTCAACGAGCCCGTGGCGCGGACGGATCCCGGCCGCGATCATCGCGTCCCCGAGCGCAAACCCGACGTCGCCGACGAGGTCGGGCGAGGCTGCGACGACGGGCGTCTGCGCGTCCGAGCGACCGGTCCCGGGGTGCACCTCGACCCCGATGTCCCGCAGGTATTCGACCACGCCGCCGTCCGTCGTCGCAGGGTTTGCGGCTGCGACGACAAACCGGCCTCCGCCGAGCACCAATTCGCGCACGAGCGTGGCCGTGAGGGTGGTGAGGTGCATGTTGAGGCCGACCGTGAGCCCGTCAAAAGGGCGCTCCGCAGCAAGCGAGTTCCCAAGCGCGGTCAGCGCTGGGAAGAACGTCTGGATCCGGGCGAGCTCGTACTGGACGCGGGAAGCGCTTGGCATGGGCCCGCTTAGCGCGCGGGGCAGTCGGCGGCTTAGCCACGGGCCATGCCACGAACCGTCGCCGAAGCCCGCGCCCACGCCCACGCCTACGCCCTGGCCCTGCCGACGGCGTTCGAGGACCACCCCTGGGGTGAGACCGTCGTCAAGGTGAAGGTCGGGTCGAAGCCAAAGATCTTCGTGTTCCTCGGGCACGCGGACGACGCGACGGGGGCGTTTGGCATCGGGCTGAAGCTGCCGGTCACCGGCTTGCATGCGCTCGATCGCGCCGACGCCGAGCCGACCGGGTACGGTCTGGGCAAGTCGGGGTGGGTGTCGTTCCGTTTCGTCGAGATCCCGGAAACGGCTCAAATGGAGGCCTGGATCCTGGAGAGCTTCGTCGCGGTCGCGCCGAAGAAGGTGGGAGACGCCGCGCGCATGGGCCGGTGAGCGCGACCGGAAAAAATCCGGTAGACTCCTCGGATGTCACCTCTCCGTCACGTCGTCGGCACCTCGGGCGCGCTCATCCTCCTGGGAGCGTCCACGCCCTGGCTCGGTGGCTGCCAGCCAGCCGCCTCGCCCGCCAAGGAGGCGCCTGACCATGTCGGCGATTCGGTGATGACAACGCAGGATTCCCCTGCTGACTCGCCGCTTCCCGACGACACCTCGCGCGCGGACTCGGTCCCCCACGATTCCGCCTCCTCAGGGCCCCCGCAGGTGGTCCTCTTCATCGGGGATGGCATGGGGATCGAGTCCGTTGCCGGTGCTGGCGATTTTGCGAACGGCACGGCCGGAACGTTGGGCCTCGAAGCCCTCCCGTACCGCGGCGATCTGCGCACCGCCTCGCTCAGCGGCATCACCGACTCCGCCGCGTCGGGCACAGTCATGGCGACGGGGACGAAGACCTACAACGGACATCTCGGACTCGACCGCGACCTGAACACGGTGGAGAACCTCGTCGAAGTCGCCAAATCGCTCGGAATGGGCACTGGAATGGTGACGACCGATCGACTCTCGGGCGCAACGCCGGCGTCCTTTGTCGTCCACACGGAAGACCGGTATTCCTACGCCGATGTCTCGGCCGGCTACTACGCCGCGCTGCCAGACGTTTCGCTGGGCGGTGGCACGGACGATTTTGCAGGTCTGGTCGACACCGCTGCGGTGGACGTCGTCGAGACCGCGACGGATCTGGCGGCCTGGACACCTGCGGGTCGCCCGCTTCTGGGCATCTTCTCGCCGTCCACCTTTCCGTACGTCTATGACACCTACACAACACAGCCAACACTCGCCGAGATGACTGTCAAGGCGATCGACGCGCTGAAGGAGAATCCCAACGGGTTCTTTTTGATGGTCGAGGGCGCCCGCATCGACCACGCCGAGCACGCCAATGACGCGACCCGCGTGTTTCCGGAGACCGTCGCCTTTGACGAGGCAATAACCGCGGGCCTGGGCGAGCTATCCCCCGATGCGACGGTCCTCGTCACCGCCGACCATGAGTGCGGCGGCCTGCACATCGTCACCAACAACGGCGTGGGTGTCACGCCTGCCGTGGATTGGCGGTACAACTGGCACACCAACGCGGACGTCGGCATCTGGGGCCGCGGGCCCCTGGCCGACACCTTCGACGGCCAACGGCTCGACAACGCCTGGGTCCACGCGGTGTTGCAGGCGGCGATCCAGCAGACCGCGGTGGTGGCGCCGACCGAGGTGCCGCTGGTCGACGGGTACCTCGCCGACCTTCCCGCGGCCGCCGTCACACAGAGCTGGGACAGCTCCTTTGGGACGGACTACGATAGGATGGACGCGCTTCACGTCGGCAGCGACGCGGACGGTCTGCGCATCGGCGTCGACGGGGTCTGGGAGGACGATGCCAGCGCGATCTTCGTGTATGTCGACATCGACTACGGCGACGGTACCGGTTGGCCGCACGACGGCGCGCTCACCGACACCGTCGGGTTTGGTGACGCGGCATTGTCCAACGCAAAGCTGACGTTCGCGGACCAGACCTTCGGCGCCGAGCGCGCCCTCATCAGCATGCAGGCCGAGGAGGCCTTCCGCGGCCTGACGGGGACAGACAACGCCGGGCTCCGGGACATCACGGCTGGCAGCGACTTCGGTTGGCTGGAGTCCGCCACCAACTTTGACAGCGGGAACGAGTCCTTGTTCAACGCCCCCGCGCCGGACGCGGGGGTGGCGGACGAGGGCTTCGAGGCGCAGATCCCGTGGGCGTCGCTCTATGGTACGGACACCCCGGGAGTGGAGCGTAGGTTGGCGGTGGTTGCTGTATTGGTGAATGACACGGGCACCTACGTCTCGAACCAGGCGCTGCCGCCGTTCCCCAGCGCAACCGAGGCGGGCGCGGGGTCCGCAGAGCTGCCGGGCGAGGTGGCGTTCACGGTCGACGCCGACGGCGCGTTAGTCGGGGACCCTGTCACGGTGCCCTGAATGAACCCGCTGGAGCCGACGGGCGCCGAGCTGCGCGCCATGCTGGACCTCGTCGGGGGGCGTCTCGCGACGTTCCTCGATGGCATCGCCGAGGCGCCCGCGACAGACACCGACGGGGGTGCAAAGCTGGCGCGATCGCTGGCCGAGCCAATGCCGGAGCGGGGACGTAGTCTGCGTAGTCTGCTCGGCGTGCTCTTCGAACGCGTGGTACCGACGGCGCTGCACACGTCTGGTCCCGGTTACCTGGCGTATATTCCTGGGGGTGGGCTGCCCGTCTCGGCGGTCGCGGACCTCATCGCAGGCATCACGAACCGCTACGTTGGGTTGTGGATGGCGGCGCCGGGGCTTGTTCAGTTGGAGACCAACGTCCTGCGTTGGTTTTGCGGGATGATCGGGTGGGACGAAGCGGCGGGCGGGATCCTCACGAGCGGTGGCTCTGTCGCCAACCTCGTGGCGCTGGTGACCGCGCGAAGGGAGCGGTTGCCACCGAACTTCCTCGGCGGTATCATCTACGCCTCCTCGCACGCGCACCACTCGGTGCGGAAGGCGGCGCTGATCGCCGGCTTTCCGGTCGAGAACGTGCGGGAGGTCGCGTTGGACGCCGCGTTTCGGATGCGCGTGGACGACCTGGAGGCGCGCATCGCCGAGGATCGCGCGGCCGGCCTGACACCCTTCCTTGTCGTTGGGAGCGCCGGCACCACCGCGGTCGGCGCGGTCGATCCGCTGACTGTCATCGCCGATGTGTGTGCACGCGAGCGCCTGTGGATGCACGTGGACGCCGCTTACGGCGGGTTCTTCCTGCTCACTGAGCGCGGCCGCGCCGCCCTCGACGGCATCGCCCGCGCCGACTCCGTCACCCTCGACCCCCACAAGGGCCTGTTCCTGCCCTATGGAACGGGCTGCATCCTCATGCGCGACCGGGAGACGCTACGCCGCGCCCACTCGGTCTCCGCCGGCTATCTGCCGCCGCCCCAGACCGAGGCGGAGCGCTGGGACTTTGCCGAGCTTGGACCTGAGCTCTCTCGTGATGCCCGCGGCCTCCGGGTCTGGCTGCCGCTGAAGCTGGTCGGCGCCGGTGAGTTCCGCAAGCAGCTCGACGAGAAGCTCGATCTGGCCCGTCGCGCCTGCGAGATCGTGCGGGCCAGGCCGGGGCTGGAGGTCGTTGCCGAGCCGGTCCTCTCGCTTTTTGCGTTCCGGGTGCGGGATGAGGACGTCCAACGCCGCGATGCGCGGACTCGCCGCCTCCTTGCTGCCATCAATCGGCCACGGCGCGTTTTCCTGACGGGCGTGCCGCTCGCCGATGGCTTCGTGATCCGGGTGTGTGTGCTCTCGTTTCGCACACACGGTCGCTCGATTGACGCGTTCGCGGAGGATCTGGCCGCGGCCCTGGATTCGCCGGGCTTGGATGATGCGGCGCGGCCTTGATAGCCGCCCGTCCTCCCCGGTCCGCCATGATCCCCGTAGCGCTTCACGACCTCCTCGCTGCCATCGCCCTCGCGGCCGATCCCGACGGCACGACGCCGTTTGAGCCGGTCGCTCCGACGTCCAACGCGGCGCACGGCGACTACCAGTGGAACTTCGCCTTCCGCCTCGCGAAAGCGCAGCGGAGGAGCCCTCGCGCGGTCGCCGAGGCGCTGGTTGGCCAGATCGTCCACCCGCTCGTCCGCAAGGCCGAAATCGCGGGGCCCGGCTTCATCAACCTCACCCTCGACGACGTCGAGCTCGCGCGCCTGCTCGCGAGCCAGGCCGCGGATCCGGCGCTCGGATTGCCGCAAATTGGCGCGGGCCAGACCGTCGTCATCGACTACAGCTCCCCGAACGTCGCCAAGCGCATGCACATCGGGCACATGCGCTCGACACACATCGGGAACGCACTCTATCGCCTACACAAGGCGGCCGGCTACACCACGATCGGCGACAATCACATCGGCGACTGGGGAACGCAGTTCGGGAAGCTGATCTACGCGTGGAACCACTGGCGTGACAACGCGGCCTATCTCGCGGACCCGATCGGGGAGTTGGAGCGCATCTACGTGAAGTTTGGCGAGGAGACCCGGCGCCCGGACCCCGAGCAGGGCGAGCCTCCCGATTCGCCCGAGGTCGCTGCCCACAAGCTCGCGCTGAGCGCCGAGGCCCGCGCCGAGACGCTGAAGTTGCAGAAGGGGGACGCCGAGAACCTGGCCCTCTGGCGGCAGTTCATGGACGTGTCCATGGCGGAGTTCAACGCGGTCTACAGCCGGATGAACGTCCAGTTTGACGTGACGATGGGGGAGAGCGCGTACAAGGACATGACGGACGATGTCGTCGCGCGGCTCAAGCACGACGGCATCGCGGAGCAAAGCGAAGGCGCGTGGATTGTGCGGTTCGAGGAGCCATCGCTCAAGAACAGCCCGGTGATCGTGCAGAAGCGGGACGGTGCCTCCAACTACACGACGACAGACATCGCGGCGATGCAGTACCGCATCGAGCACTGGAACCCGAGCCGGATCGTGATTGTAACGGACGGACGCCAGCAGTTGGTGTTCAATCAGCTCTTCGCCATCGCGCGGCGGCAGGGGGTGACCGTGGATCTGGTGCACGCGTGGTTCGGAACGCTCGTGCTCCCGGAGGGCGCGATGTCGACGCGCAAGGGCAACATCATCCGGTTGGTGGACCTTTTTGACGAGGCGGTCGCCCGCGCGAGGCTGAAGGTCGAGGAGCTGGAGGCGCAGCGCGCCGAGCGGGGTCAGGAGGCGTTCCTCACTGACGCGCAGAAGGACGACATCGCCGACGCCGTCGGCATGGGCGCGGTGCGGTACGCCGATCTTTCGCAGCACCCGCAGACGGACGTGACGTTCAGTTGGGACCGGATGCTCGCATTGGAGGGCAACACAGCACCCTACCTGCTCTACAGCTACGCCCGGCTCGTCACGCTCCTGGCACGCGCCGAGGAGCCCGCCGACCCTGCCGCCGTGCGCCTCGTCGACCCGCTGGAGCGCGAGCTCGCGTTGTCTGTGCTTCGCACACCCGAGGCCGCGCTCGCAGCGCTACGGTCGGCGCGCCCCAACCTCCTCGCCGATCATCTCTACGACCTCTCCGGGCGCATCAACCGCGTCCACCACGATCTTCCCGTCCTCAAAGGCGGTGAGTTCCGGGGGAGCCGGCTCGCATTGCTCGATGCCGCGAGGCGAGCGCTCCGGACCGGCCTTGAGTGGCTCGGGCTGCGCGTCATCGACCGGATGTAGGCTTCCAAAGCCCCTCTGCATAGGGCACCGTCCATACATTGGGATGGCCGAGGCGATGCCCAACATAGCCGTCCTCGCCGTAGCAGGTGCCGTGGTCGCTCATGAGCACCCACGCCGTGGGCCGTCGAAGCCCGGCAAACAACCGGGCGAGTTGACCGTCGACGTACCGCAGCGCGGCGGCGTGGGTCGCCAGCGAGTCGGTCGCGGCGCCCGGCAGGTAGTGGCGGTTTGGCTGGTGGATGGCGGAGAGGTTGACGAACAGGAAGACGCGGTCCTGCGCGCGCAGGATCGTGAGGGCCGCGTCGACCTGATTTCGGGTGGAGTCCGGGTGGGTGACACCGAAGCCGGGGTTCCACGAGGCCTCGTCGAATAGCCCAGGGAGCACGCGGCCAAGCGGCGTGGCCCGGTTGAAGAAGCCCGTGCCCCCGATGCAGGCGGTGTGGTAGCCAGCGACGCGCAGGCCGGCGGGGACGTCTGGCGTGTCGAAGACAGCGGTTTCGGGGCCGATCGTCTCGCTGCCCGGGAAGGCGAGGGCGTATTGCCGAAGGTGCGGACCAGGGCCGATCGGCGTCGGCAGGAAGCCGGCGAAGAAGGCGGCGTGTGCGGCGTATGTGAAGGACGCGGGCGTATGGCGCGGCTCCCAGCCCTCCGGGATCACGTCGCGCAGGAACGGCGTGCCGCCCGGCGCCCACTCGCTCGCGGCCACGTCGTAGCGCAGGGTGTCGAGGGTGATCCACAGGATGTCGACCGTGCCAATCAGCGCGCGCATCCGACGGGCCTATCCGCGGTCCCGTGTTCCCGGGGCGGCATCCGCGGTTAGACTGGGGCGTGGTGCGTCCTGAAGCCTCCGAGCCCGAATCCGCGCAGGCGGGGACGAGCGCGGCGGCGGGCTGCATCTACCTTGTGGGTGCAAGTCCCATCCCGGTAGGCGCCGAAGCGCCGGGTAGCAGGCTGCCGGTCGAAGGGGAA
>CAIMSU010000059.1 GCA_903844155.1 uncultured Pseudomonadota bacterium
CCACTCCTGGAAGGCGTCCATCAACGCCGCTAAGTCGAGACCGCCGGTGGATGTTTGCCATGGCCACCAGGGTCGCTGCAGGTTCATCTGTGTGTTGTAGGACAATTGCCGGGCCATCACCTCGCGGTAGAGCGGGTTGGCCATCTCGGCCCCGTCGGTCCCGCGCCGCACCAAACCGAGATCCGTGGCGTACTGGAAGTCGTCGGACTCGTAGTCGATTTGCCCGTCCCCAAGGAGCACGGCCTGCAGGATCGGGGAGAGCCGAGCGTCCCGAAGCCGATGCGCGAGGCTGTCCAGGTGGGTCGTCCGCGACAGGATGAGCTTCTCCTTGGCCGCGTCCATGTGGTCGGCCGTGACGGTGCCCTCAATCCGCGGGTCGTCGAGGGGTCGCGCGGTCCCGACGCACTCGTCGGCGAGCGCGTTGACCAGGAACGGCTGGCCGCAGGACCAGTACCACACGCGGTCGACCGCCTCTTCCGTGAAGACCTGGCCGGTCTCGGCGGTGTGCTGATCGTAGAGGCGTCGGATCTCGTCCCGCGTGAAGTTCCGCAGGGTCAGCGAAGCCTTCTTGACGTTGAAGGGGCTGCCGGGGTTCACGGCCACGCCGTCCTTCGCCTTCGTGAGGTAGTCGCGAAGGTCGCGCATGCCGATCAGCCCGACGCTCGTCGGGAATCGGCCGGGGCCCCTCGTCGCGAACCCCCCGCGCAGCTGGCGAAGGAGGCTGATGAGCGCGTCGCCGCTGACCACGTCCGCCTCGTCGAGCATCAGGATGATCGGCACGTCCCCGATCGCCGTCGCCCAGAGGCGCAACAGACCGCCGAGGCGGGCGCCGACGTCCATGGTCAGCGCCGCCAACGGCGGTCGCAGGGCTTCCGGCAGTTGGTCCTCCGCGGCACCACGGATCGCCGCGAGCCACGTCCCTTCGGCCCGCTCCACGTCCTGAAACGGCTGGCTGTTCTCAAGGGTGACGTAGATCGCCGCATTCCCCGCCGCCCGCAGGTGCTCCGCGAACGCGATCATCGCCGTCGTCTTCCCGGTCTGGCGCGGGGCATGGATGACGAAGTACAGATCCTGGTGGATCCAGTCGAGCAGGTCGGGCAGGCGGTCTTCGGGGGGGAGCATGTAGTGCCGTTCAGCACGGCACGGTCCGGTGGTGTTGAAGGAGCGGCGCATCACCCGGGACTAACCGGAACGGGTCGTGGCGCGCCGATGCCCCTCACCACCCCGCCGGCCTGTTCCCTTACCCGTACCCCAACATCCATCCAACCCCGCAAGATCAGCCGCGCTGGACAAGATCCGGATCACAGTGTACACAACAACATACCGCAGCCAACGTCGATAATCCACGACTCTCCGCCCGCCGCCGGCACCAGAAGATGCGGATGGCCAGCACCAGCGAAGAGTCCAGCCAGTCGAGGCGCTCCTCCAGGGTCAGCATTCCTTCGCCTCCGACCGTCGCGGGGCCGCGCCCAGCTTGAGCAATCGTGCCTGGAGACGGGTAGAAGACCCAGGTAGAAACCCCAGCACGCCGGGTGCTGGCCGCGCGACGACCAGTGGCGCGATCTGCGGGTCCCGGGCGATCAGATCGATCCTCCCGGGGTCGCCGGCGAGCCAGACAAGGCCACGGTGGACGCGCGTCATCCGCCTCGCAGGTGCAACTTTCGCCCGTCCACCTCGACCTCCTCGCCCCAGATGAGCTGGTCCCAGGTCCGGCCGTTCCGCTGGTCGAAGATCAGGAGCCAGCCCTCGTCCAAGCCAACCGTGTCGAGGTAGCGGCCGAGCTGGAGGATGCCGTCGCGGCGGATGCCGTCCGGGCTGTCGCGCTGTCGCACCCGCTTCAGCTCGATCGCGTGGCGGGAACTGCCATATTCGACGAGGATGTCGATCCGTCCTGAGCCAGCGGCGTACTCGCGAAACACGCGGCCACCGCCGTTCACGACGCGCTGGAGGAAGCCCATGAACGCCAGGTGCGCGGCTGCCTCCAGATAGCCGTCCGTCGCATCCCGCACCACGAGATCGGCGTTCTCACGCCACCATTGCTGGAAGCTGGACATGAGGGCGGACATGTCGATGTCGCCGGCTGCCGTGCGCCACCGCCACCAGGGCTCCGGCAGGTTCGACTGCTCATGTGCCGAGAGTGTGCGGGCGAGGACCTCCCGGTAGAGAGGGTTCGAGATCTCCGCACCGCTGGGCCCCCGACGCACGAGGCCGAGGTCGATGGCGTAGTCGAAGTCGTCGGTCTCTGTCGAGATCCGCTCGTCCCCAAGCAGGATTGCCTGGAGGATTGGGGCAAGTCGCACGTCCCGCAGACGATGCGCGAGGCTGTCGAGGTGGGTCGTCCGCGAGAGGATGAGCTTCTCCTTGGCGGCGTCCATGTGGTCGCCGGTGACGGTGCCCTCGATCCGGGGATCGCCGAGCTGGCGGGCCGTCCCGACGCACTCGTCCGCGAGCGCGTTGACCAGGAACGGCTGGCCGCAGGACCAGTACCAAACGCGGGCGACGGCCTCGTCCGTGAAGACCTGGCCCGTCTCGGCAGTGTGCTGGTCGTAGAGGCGTCGGATCTCGTCGCGTGTGAAGTTCCGCAGCGTCAGCGACGCCTTCTTGACGTTGAAGGGGCTGCCCGGGTTCACCGCCGCGC
>CAIMSU010000060.1 GCA_903844155.1 uncultured Pseudomonadota bacterium
AGGCGTTGAAGAGCGGGATCGGGCCGTGATACGCTTCACCCATGGCACACCTTCCGGAACGAGTTGGATCGAGAGATCAACCAGGTTCTATGCCGTTTTCAGAGGGTGTACCACTCTTCTGGCACGAATATGGCGGGTTGAACCGGGCCGCGCCGAAAATCGCAGGGTCGGGGCGGAACCGAACCCGTGTTCCCGACGACTCGCAAGGCCCGAGATCCACCGGCGATGAGGGCTTCTGCTCCGCGCAGGTCACCTGGTACCGACGTCCCTCCGAACGCGACTCGATCACCATACTGTCCGAAAGGGCGTTCACGAGCACGAGCCCGATGCCCATCGTGGAGAGGTGAACGTGGGGTTTGTGACCGTCCAACGTGGGCGAGTCGTGCCAATCCCTGAGCGCGGTCTCGGTGAGAGAACGGCCGTCGTCACCCGGGGTCACGGGCATTCCGCGACCGTCGTCCTCGACGGTGACCCACCCCTCACGCTCCAGAGTCACCGCGATCGTGTTGCAACGACCGGCCAGATGTTCGTCGACGGCGTTCCCGAGCAGTTCCCAGAGCAGCTGCCCGAGGCCGCGAGGCCCGACATCGCCGATGTACATGCTCGGCCGCTTCCGGATCACCTCGACGGTGATCGGCAGCACGTTGATGGACGAGCTTGAGTAGGGTTCCGCCATGCCCGCACCAATCACGGCCGACTACCTCAAAGGCTCGTCGGGCGCCGTCCTTCAGGCCCTGGGTCGCGCCCCAGGACGCCGGGAGACCAGCGGCTTCGGCGGGCATGCCGGTTCGGGCCATCCGCCCAATGCCAGAAGTGTTCGTCTCCACCTGTCCCAGCGCGGCGAACACGATCACGAACTCCGCGCCGGCGAGGACCGCGGCGATCTCGGACCGGTCGGCCGCCAGGGCATCCCGTCCGACCTCGAGGTCGCCCCCGGCTCCCAAGCCGCGGGTCACGGAGCTCCCGACCTGGAGGCGGGTCGCGGCGAGGGTGCGCTTGAGGTCCTGGATGTCGGTGTTCGCGGCGATGAGGTCGGCGGGGTTCACGCCAGAGCGCACCATAGCGTTCAGGGCGTTGCCGGCACCGCCGCCGAGGGCGAGGAGGCGGATCACGATGCTACCCGCTTTCAACAACACGAAGATGCAGGCGACCCAGGCTCGCGATGGCCGCCTCGCGCGTTGGCGCGACCTTCATGGCCTGTCGACCGGGTGGCGGCTCGCCGGGCACGATGAACAGGTCGCCGACGATCCAGGTGTGGTCGCGCGTGCGGAGACGGAACCCGAACTGTCCCTCGTACTCCTCAGACCAGAAGCGTGCCTTCTCCCCGTTCTCCACATGGTATTTGAGCAGAGCGAGCGGGCCCTTGACGTCTCCAGCCCACGGGCAGGCAGCAAAGGCGCTCCAATCGTCCTTGATCTTCAAGGCGATATCCCCGGAGGTCAACCGTTCCTCCGACGGCCGAAACGGCCCGGAGGCAACGGTGAGTGCCAGCGTCTTGTTGCGAACGACCTCAGCGAGTTCGTTCTCAGCGTACGCACGGTCGAGGTCAATCTCCTGCACATCCCCCCACTGCCCCCGGACGTGGTCTTCGAGGGACACGACGATGTCAGCGGGCCCGGGAGCCTGACCTCCGTAGGCATACTGGTCATGGCTAGGCCGGCGGAAGGTGGGCAATATGACTAAGCCACGCGACCGATCAAAGAAAGCTGGAGTGTGCTCCTGGTAAGTGTCCGGTTTTTCGGGTTGCAAGGGCACCCACGCGAGGGCCTTGGGCCTAAACGACGCGGACACACGCGACTTCGTTTTCGCGACCGCAAATGTCATGACACGCCGGCCGCCGACGAGCAGTTCAATCGCGGTCGGTTCGCCGGCGCGATCCTCCTCGCTGACCCTGACGACGACGTGAGCGTAGCAGTCCCGGATCCCCGTCACCTCGATCGCCTCGCGAACGTAGAACTCGCTCGCGAGGGACCGCGCGAGAGCAATTTCGCGGTCGAACGTGCGTCGCGCCGAAACATGCCCCGTGCACGCCGCCAGCCGACCCGCAGCAGCGTCAAGCTGGCTCTGCAGATCCGCGATGCCCGCGTCCAACTTGGCGGTTTCGAGCCCTTCCCGTTCGGCGCGCGCCTTGAGGTCACGCTTGTCGTCGAGTGCTCGCTTCGCGGCGGCGACCTCCGCCTGCAGAGCGGGGAGCTGCTTTCGACCCTCAAACGCCGTTGCCTGGGCCAGCCTGAATTGCTCGTCGTGTCGCTTGGCTTCTGCCTCAAAGAACGCCAATAAGCTGATCCTTGGGACACCACCAGAAGCATCATCGTCTGGCGACTCGGTCTCGGTGTCGCGGGCCAGGGGCAACCTTACGGGCATCGCTACGTTCTCCTGGAGACGTGCTGGCCGGCGCGGTCCAGCGAATTGTGGATGGAGCCGCTGGGCTATCACGGCCCAGCGCCGTGCCTCGCTCAGGCTCGGTGTCGCGCTCGGGTGGCTCATGTGGTCCCCTGCCCCTGACCTCCCTGACCTCCCTGACCTCACCGCTGAGCCCAGGTCCACCACGGATCCCAGCCTCCTTCCACTACTTCTGACCTCTCCCTGACCTCCCGGACCTCTTCTAGCAGCGTTCGGCATTCCGCCCTGCGCGAAGCGCGGGCGGCCTCCTTTCGGGCGCCGCCGCCGAGTACTGGAGCCGGTTCAAGGCCGCTGGTTCGGCGCTCACCCCGTCAGGTGCGCTCCTGCGAGCGCGCCTCCGGCC
>CAIMSU010000061.1 GCA_903844155.1 uncultured Pseudomonadota bacterium
ACGGGCGGGGGAAAGGGGGTGGTTTGCTTCAGGCAGGCCCATTCAGGCCGCGAGCGCGTGTGTCGCGGCGACGTGCCTATACAACGACGTGTCTGTCAGGCTGCCACGGCGCTTGGGCGGGACTGGAACGAATAGGGCGGGATCATGCAGGCTACGGCATCGGGCGCGCCGCGATCGCGGATAACGACGGTTCATCCGCCGTGATGGGGTTGGCATGGAGCGTGCTTCGGAGGGAGCCGGAGTCCTGCCATGCTGCTTCTCCTCGCGACCGCAACCGCCGCGCTCGCCTCGCCGCTGAACCCCTGGGGTTCGGCCACCGCTCCGGGCACCGCCCTCGTCAACCCCTACCTCTACGTCTACCCGGACGCCGTGAACCCAATCCTGTACGGCTCGGTCGGCGTCTCCAAGCGCGTGGACGTCTACTTCGGCTTCGGCGAGTCCTTGCCGAGCGGTGGCGGGGGCACGGGCTCGCTGGAGTTCTTCCCGAGGTTCTTCCTCGACCCGTCGGTCGCCCTTGCCGCGCATGTCTACTGGACGCCGGGTGTCGACGGCGTCGTCGTCGCGCCGGAGGTCCACGTCAACCACACCTGGGACCGCTTCGCGATCACCGCCAACGCAGGGTGGAAGCCGATCCTCGGCGCGCCCGCGTTCTCGGCCGGTAGCCTCGCCGTACTGGCCGCCCCCGAGCTTCGGCTGAACGAGCGCTTCTCGGTCTACGTGGAGGCCGATCCGACGTTTTCGCTGGTCGGCGACCCTGTCGCCATGCTCGTGGTTCCGGGCTTTGGGGCGACGCTCGACCCCGGGTCGCACCACGGCCTCTCGGTCGGCCTGCAGATCCCCGTCCTCCCATCCGTCGGCCCGGCCTCGTTCGGGGCCTGGTATTGCTTCACGTTCCCCGTCAAGGCGCAGGAGTAGCCCATGATCCTCGTGTTTTCAGCAGCGGCGATCGCCGGCCCCATCGTCGTGCCAACCCCGGAGGCGGTGAACGGCGGATCCGACGCCGCCGTGCGGCTGGCCTGGGTGCTCGTCGTGAGCGCAGCGCCGGTCTTCGGGTGGTTTGCCCACGACGCCTACGTCAACTTCAAAGCTCGCCGGGCCGCCCGCGAGCACAGGAACCTCCAGTGATCCTCGACCTCTGGCTCGGCGCCGCGACCGCCGCCGGCCTCGCCGCCTACCTCGTCTACGCCTTGTTGTTCCCCGAGAGGTTCTGACCATGTCCCCGACCTCGCTCGCCTCCGGCGGACTCGCCAACGGATGGCTTCAGATCGCCGTTTTCGCGATCATCGTCGCGGCCCTCGCCGTCCCGCTCGGGACGTGGTTGCACCGGGTCATGGAGGACGCCGCTCCTCCGGGCGCCCGCGTGCTCGGCGGACTCGAACGCCTCTGCTACCGCTTGATCGGCGTGGACCCTCGCACCGAGATGGGATTTCAGCCCTACGCCGCGGCGGTCCTCGTCTTCTCCGCGGTCGGGTGCGCGCTCAGCTTCGCGATGCTCCTGTTCCAGTCGCGCCTGCCGCTCAACCCGCAGGGCTTCGGCGACCTCTCCTGGCACCTCGCGCTGAACACCGCCGTGAGCTTCACCACCAACACGAATTGGCAGAGCTACGGCGGCGAATCGACGATGTCGAACCTGTCGCAGGCCGTCGCGTTGACGTTCCACAACTTCGAGTCGGCGGCGGTCGGGATGGCCGTCGCCGTGGCGATGATCCGCGGGCTCGTCCGCGGCGACCGGGCGGGAACGCTCGGCAACTTCTGGCGCGACCTCGTCCGACTGAACCTCTACGTGCTGCTGCCCGTGTGCATTGTCTACGCGCTGGTGATGGTGGCGAGCGGCATCCCGCAGACCTGGTCGGGGTTCGTCCATGCGAAGACCTTGGAAGGCGCAGACCAGACCATCGCCATCGGGCCGGTGGCCTCGCAGGTGGCCATCAAGATGCTCGGCACCAACGGCGGCGGCTTCTTCAACGCGAACGCCGCGCATCCCTTCGAGAACCCGTCGCCGTGGACCAACATGGTGCAGATGGTGTCGATCTTCTCGCTCGGCGCGGCGCTGGTGCACCTGTACGGGCGCATGAGCGGCAACGTGAAGAACGGGTACGCCATCCTCGGCGCGATGTTCGGGCTCTTCCTGGCGGGCGCCGCGGTCTGCTACGTGAGTGAGGCCGGTTGGATGGGCGGGATCGGCAACTGGGAGGGCAAGGAGACGCGCTTTGGGATGGCGGCCTCCACCCTCTTCGCCACCGTGACGACGGACGCCTCCTGCGGCGCCGTCAACGCCATGCACGACTCCTTCACCCCGCTCGGTGGCCTCGTCCCGTTGGCGAACATCCAGCTTGGCGAGGTCGTTTTCGGCGGGGTCGGCTCGGGTCTCTACGGAATGCTGGTGATGGTCGTGATCGCGGTGTTCCTCGCCGGGCTGATGGTCGGGCGGACGCCCGAGCTGCTCGGCAAGAAGATCGAGGCGAAGGAGATGACGCTCGCGGCCATCTACATCCTCGTCTTCCCGACGTTCCTGCTGCTGCCGGCCGCCTGGGCCGCCGTGTCCGACTGGGGCCTCGCCGGGTTGAACAACGCCGGCCCGCACGGCTGGACCGAGATCCTCTACGCGTTCACCTCCGCTGTCGGCAACAACGGCTCGGCGTTCGCGGGCTTGACCGCCAACACCCCGCAGTACGACACCGGGCTCGCCGTCTCCATGGCCTTCGGCCGGTTCGCGATGATGATCCCGGCCCTGGCCATCGCCGGCAGCCTGGCGGCGAAGAAGACCACGCCCGCCGGTCCCGGCACGTTCCCCACGGACGGCCCGCTGTTCACGTCGCTCCTCGTCGCCGTCATCGTCATCGTCGGCGCGCTCACCTTCTTCCCGGCGCTCGCGCTGGGGCCCATCGCCGAGCAGGTTTCGCTCGGCCACCTCTACTGACGGTCCGGAGGACCAGAAACATGGCCACCAAATCGGCATCGCTCTTCGCGCCTGAGCTCATCGGTCCCGCCGTGAAAGACGCCTTCAAGAAGCTCGACCCGCGCATCCAGTACCGCAACCCGGTGATGTTCGTCACGCTGGTCGGCTCCGCGCTCACCGCATTGCTCGGGGTCGAGCAGATCGTCAGGGCCCAACGGGTGCGTTCGCGAAAAGCGTGTTCCAAGTGTCGACTCATGCGGCCTCACTGGTGGCCTCCAGTCCCAATCCGCCCGCTTGCAACCAGTGTCGCCCGTCGAGCATCGCCGCCATGAAGTCCTCCCAGCGGCCGGCCTTGA
>CAIMSU010000062.1 GCA_903844155.1 uncultured Pseudomonadota bacterium
AGACGTGGGGGGAGCGAGGACGGTCGCGGCACGATCATACGGGGGTCAAGGGGGCGGTAGCCCCTTTGTGGCTGCCTCTGAGGAAATTTTCGCGTGAAAATGCGAATGTTCACCTTCAAGCTGGATCCGGTCGCCGGCACGTTCGATGACGGCCCGCTGACCGCTTTTTTCGCCGCCCACGACGCCCTCGATGCGACCGAGCACTGGTTCGTCCACGATGGCGTGCCGACCTTGACGATGGTGGTGCGGTATCGGGATGTGCCCGCCGCTTCAGCGTCACGCCACGCCCCCGAGCGCACCGCCGAGCCGGTGATGGAGATGGAGCCCGAGCACCGCGCGGTGTTCGACGCGCTTCGCAAGTGGCGGAATGAGCGCGCCAAGCGGGATGGCCGCCCGCCGTATGTGCTGTTCACGAACAGCCAGATCGCGAGCATCGCCCGCTCCCGGCCGGACACGAGGGCGGCGCTCGAAGCAGTGCCCGGCGTCGGCGAGGCCCGAATCCGCGACTACGCGGACGACCTGCTCGCGCTGCTGCGGACGGCTCGTGACGCCGGCGGGTGAGGGCGGCGGCGAGCCTCCGCTGCTCGTCCTCTGGGAGCGGCTCGTCGGCGACCTCCTCGACCGCACGGCGAAGTTCCCCAAGACGGTGCGCTTCACCTTCGCCGCCCGCATTGACGGGATCGTCCTCGACTTCCTGGAGCGCGTCGCGGAGGCCCGCTGGGCCCCCGTCCCTCGACGACGGGAGCTGCTCGCACAAGCCGACCTCCTGCTCGTCCGGCTGCACGTCCTCCTCCGGCTCGCCCACGATCGCCGTTACCTCGACACCGGCGGCTTCGAGCACGTCGTCCGCGGGGTGGACGAGGCCGGGCGCATGCTGGGCGGCTGGCGCAAACACCTCGACGGTCGGTCGTGATCGCGCCCTCCTTTGACCGGGTAGCCGCGTTTGCCCCCCTCCGCCGCGCGGCGCTCCGGGCAGCACGCGGACACCGCACCGGGCGCGGCGTCGCGAGCTTCCTGGCCAATCTGGAGCCGGAGATCCTCGCCCTCGAACGGGAGTTGCGCGTGGGCACCTGGTCGCCGCGCCCTCTCACGACCTTCCACATCCGCGAGCCAAAGCCGCGCATCATCTCCGCTGCCGACTTCCGTGATCGCGTCGTCCACCACGCCGTCTGCGCCGAGCTGGACCCGGTCTTCGAGGCGCACGCGGACACCGATAGCTACGCCTGCCGTCCGGGAAAGGGCAGCCACGCGGCGGTGCTTCGCGCCGAGGCCCATGCCCGGCACCACCCCTGGTTCGTCAAGCTCGACGTTCGGCACTTCTTCGAGACCATCCCGCACGACGGGCTGCTTCGTCGGCTCGCCCCGTCGCTGCGCGATCGTCGGCTGCGTGACGTCGTGCTGCGGATCCTGTCTGTCGGGCAGTCTACGCCGGGGACGGGCCTGCCGATCGGCAACCTGACCTCCCAGCACTTCGGAAACTTCTACCTGTCCTTCCTCGATCAGTACGCTCGCCGGACTCTCCGGGTGCCCGCCCTCGTCCGCTACATGGACGACGTCTTGTGGTTCGGCCCGGACAAGGCGACGGTCGGCGGCTGGGCCATCCTCGCGGACGAGTGGGTCACCCGCACGCTGGGCCTCACGCTGAAGCCCGAGGCCACGATCGTCGCGCCGGTCCACGTCGGCGTCCCCTACCTCGGCTTCCGCATCTGGCCGCACCTCGTTCGGCTCGACGCGGCCCGCGTTCGCCGTCTCCGTCGCCGGCTGGGCACGCTCGCCCGACTTCGGGCCGGGTGCGCGCTGGATGACGACGGCGCACAGCGTCGGGCGGGGTCGGTGCTCGCGTGGGCTTCGCACGCGGACACGCTGCAACTGCGGAGGAGGATCGTCGCGGATCGGCGCGACGACCCAAAACCGCGCCGGGCGGGTTGACGCGCGCTGCGGGCCGCGCGATATTGCCCGTGGCAAGGAGGTAGTAGGCTCCAACCGTGTCAATCGCGGCGGCGACTGGAACAACAACGCGCAGTCAACCCAACCACGGGCGCGACGGTCGCCAACCGCAACAACAACACCCCGGACAACGCCAACAACAACATCGGCTTCCGCCTTTCGAGCTCACGACGGCCTCCCAAAAAGGAGGCAACGGCCAGATGGCCGCCGTTCACGGACGGTGGCTCCGTGCCACAGGTCCTGACCATTCTCCCTCCCGGCCTGCGCGGCAAATGCCGCCGAAGACGCAAAACAGCCCGCCTCGCTGTCGGTTCACCGGCCCGGGGCGGGCCTTCGCCCGTGGTCGGGATATGGTTCCCTGAACAATGAGGCTCCCATGACCGCTCGGACGATCACCCTGGCTGCCGCTAAGCGGGATCTCGACCGGGTGTTGAAGGCTGCTCAGGAAGGGCCAGTCTCGCTGACCGATCGGGGCCGAACGGTCGCCGTGGTCACTCTGGCCCAGCGGGCGCCGTTCGGCTGCATGGCGGGTACAGGCCACCAGAACGTCGAGGACATCGTCGGCATCGACACATCTGCGGACTGGGGACGCCTCGGCGAATGAACAAGCCGATCCTGCTCGACACCCATGCCTTTCACTGGCTGGCGCTCGGTGATGAGCAGTTGCCCGTCCGCCTGCGGAGCGCGGCCGTCGGCGCGCCACTTTACGTGTCCGCCGTCGCCGCATGGGAGCTTGCGATCCACGTTCGCAAGGGCCGCCTCACCTTCCTTCCGACGCTCCCGGTCTGGTTCGAACAGGCCCTTGTCGCGCTACCTGCGAAGGTCGTCCCGCTGACGCATGAGATCGCGTTTCAGGGTGAGGCCCTCCCCGCGTTCCACGGCGACCCTGCGGACCGGTTCCAGGTCGCCACAGCCCTGGTCAATGGCTACCGTCTCATGACCGTCGACGGGAAGATCGAAGCCTGGGCAAAGAAGGGCCCTGGGAAGGCGCTCGGGCTCACCCTCGTCTGACGGGACTCGTACCCGTGGACCTGCGGGCGCGCTTCACTCCTCGTCGCCCGTCTCGGCGATCCTCGCCTTGAAACCTCGCGTTCGGCGTTCAACGGGGATCACTTCGATTACGCAAAACGAAACTCTCCCACGAGTTCTTCACACCGAGCAAGGTGGCGAAAGAAGTCGCCCGGCTCGTCGCCCCGCTCGTCCCGAGCCTCCCGCACGACGGCCCGACCGTCCACGCTCTGGAGCCGTCGGCGGGCATC
>CAIMSU010000063.1 GCA_903844155.1 uncultured Pseudomonadota bacterium
ACAGCCGTCGTCGCAGCCGGGCGTCGCCGACCTCAGCAGCTCCGAACTCCTCGATACTCCATCGTCCTGGGTCCATTCAACACTCTCTTGCGGCCGAATCACACGATATTATTGACGCGTCAAGATGTGACTAGACCTCAGCCCGAAGGGCGGAGGGGGGTGGCGAACCACAGGCACCGCCCGAACTACCAGCGTCCGGCCCAAACCCCGCCTCCCCGAAAACCGCCTCCGCCCGCAACTGCCCGCGAATCAGGAAGCGCTTCTGGCCGTTCACCAGGATCGGGACGGCCTCGGCCGGGGCCGCGAGCACCTCGCGGAGCGCGTCGCGCCCGGCCGGAATGTCGCCGCGCAGAACGTCCGCGAGGTGAACGACCTTGTCGGCGGCCCGTGCGCGGAGGGCCTCGACGTCGAGGGTGCGGGTGACGCGCGGTTTGAGAGCCGCGAGATTGCCCTCCGCGATGGTCAGCGAGGTCTGCTCGTCCTCAATCACGCCGATGAGTCGCGTGATTACCGCCTCGTTGCTCGCCTTGCCGATGGCGGTCTCCAGGTTCTGGATCTCCCGGCGCGAGCCGACGACGTGCTTGGTGAGCGCGTCGCGCTCGTCGGCCTCAGACGGGGCAGCGACGTTGCGGGCGGTGTGGAGGGCCACGACCTCGTCAACGAGCGCGGGCTGGGACAAGATCTGGTCGTCGAGGCTGCGACCGATGCAGTGCTCGGCCGGGGTGGTCACCGACGGGAGAAGATGGCGCCCGGGTGTGACCCGATGTCAACGACCGCGGCCAACCCCAATGGGCGGTTGCCTCGCAGCCGAAAGGTGGACGATGGCGCGGAAGCCGCGGTTCTCGGTGTTCTGGGGGGATTCTTCGGTTGTCGGCGCTGAGCGCGGCGCGCGGCTTGAGCAGCGACCCACCCCAAGAAGCGGCTCATCGACTCGCGCTATGGCAATCTCACCTCCACCCTTCCATCCCGATGCACCACGCCGATCACCGCGCCGGCGTGCGCCGCAAGCAACTCAACGATCCTCGACCAACCTGCAAGAAATCCCGACGCCACCGCGCTCGCTGGCACATTTGCATTGCTGAACGCGAACACACGCGCCCCCGCCACCTCAATCGCTTCCCGCTCCAGCGGCCGACGCGCCACGGCGGCGTCCTTGGTCAAAACAACCCAACCCTTTGCCGCGACGATCGGCAGCCAGTCTACGTCGCGAGCGTCCTGCGCAAAGTGATCGTCGTGGATCTCGACGGTCAATCCCGCCGCCCGAAGAGCGACAGCCACCGTGTTCCGGCCGAGCGCCCGGTCGAGGTAGACAACGAGAGGAGGCTGTTGTTCGCTCACGCCGCCCGGTGCTCCTCGCAGCGGATCGCGTCCTCGATCAAGTCGGTCGCCACGCCGTAGTCAGCCGCCAGCTCACTGATGGAGTCCCCCCCGAGGAACCGCTGGTGCAACACCGCCGTGGGGATGCCGGTCCCGAACACGACCGGGCGACCGAAGGAGACGCGCGGGTCGACCATCACCGTGCGCCTCCCGTCGCCGTCGCCAGCACGCAACCAGGGGAACAGCCGGCAGGCCAGCGCGCGTTCGTCCATCTCTACGCGTCGCAACCGGGCCTCCATCACCCCTTGCAAGGCAACTTGCTGGGACCTCGAAGCGTTGATTACCTCGCCCATGTGCTCGACGAAAAGCGAGGCCCCGTCTGTCAGGAATCGCCCGGAGGCAAGAGGGTGGTCGGTCGCCATGCGTGTCTCGACGAACTCGACGGCGCTGCGGACCGCCTCCAACGGAACGCCGTGAAGAGTCCGGATGCTGGCGAGGACGTGGGCCTCGACGAGGTTTGTGAACGACAAGTATCGGTCCGTGGGGTCCGGTCGTCGGATCACGGGCGGGGAGAAGGCCCTGTCCGTCGCACGCACCGGGTAGTGCCGGCCGAAAACCCAGCTACGAAGCGTGGCGGACGGCACGCCCACCAGAAAGGCTGCCTCAGAGGGAGGGTAAGCGGGCAGGTCTCGCGGCTCCCGGCCTCGGTAGATGTCGATCGGGGATTTCGTCATGGACTTCGGGCCTCGGTTTGCACCTATCGTTTCTGGGCGGCACCGGCTTCACGAGCACCGAGTCTTGCCAACGATGCACTTCAACCCCGCCCTCGACATCGCCCCCACCTGCCCTCTCTTCCTCGGCACCAACGCTGCTTCCCCGGGATTGGCCGCCCACCTCCGGACGATCCGCACCGCACCTTCCTCCTCGATACCCAACGGCACCGACGTCCGCCCCCGGCTCGTCGTCACCCAAATCGCCCGCTCGCCCCGCTAGTCGCTCACCCGCAGCTTGTGCAGCCCGGCGACTGTGAACTTCGCCACCAGCAGCTTGATCGCCGCGCACACCACCGGCGGCGGCAAAACCCGATCCGCCAGCGACGGCCGCCCCTCCTTGCCCTGCGTCGCGCGCCCCGGCTGCTTCGGGTCGCCGCGCTCCGCGCAATGCTCAGCGTAAAGCTGCCACGCCTAGCGAAACCGCCGCGCCTGCTCCCGCCCGGCCAGCCACCCATCGACCTCCGGCGTGGTCGGCGTCAGCCCGAGCGTGGCGATCATCTTCCCGGCGTCCAGTTCGGCGCGTCGCGGCGACGTCTTGTCCAGGTCCTTATCCGAGCCTCGCGCGCCCACCGCGCCCGCGATCCCGGCCCCGGCGCGCGCCGGTTCCCGACCACGATGCTCAGGTCGTAGTCGTCCCACACCGTCAGAGTCGCCGCGCTGATCTCGATCTTGAGGATGCTGAACGCGATCACCTCGCGCAGCACCGTCAGTGACGCGTTCTCGCCAAGTCGAGCAGCCGTTTTCGACGACGCAGCGGCGCGCTGAACGTCGCGCAGGAACCCGTGCGCCGCGGCCCGAAGCCCACGCTTCAGCACGACGTCCGATGCCTCCTCGGTCATCGCCCCGACCGCCATCGCCCAAGACAACGGCACCGCGAACGGGCCGCCCTCCAGCATCGGCAGGACGACACCCGACTTGCCGCGCCACGCAGCCAGCCGCCGCGTCTCCGCTGGCGTCAGGCCGGTCCGCTCGCTCCGCCCGTCCCACTCGCCCTTGAACAGGCGCCGCAGCACGGACTGTAGTCTTACAACCTGCCCTGTTGTCTGGTTCATCTGATCACCTCAAACAAAATCGTGATCCCGAATTCCGATGAGATCCCACTGGGATCACAACCCCGTCGCCCTCCCCGATCATCGGCGGATAATCTCCGATCTTCCTCCACAGACCCCTGATCTGGGCATCCAGACGTCAGCGCACCCGGTCGAGCGCCCCCCGTGATGCCGCCCTCCCTCCCCCGCACACCGCCGTCTCCAGCATTCCCCCCCGCTCAGGCTGAAATTCCACCCGGTCACGACCCCCCAAGGGCCTCCCAGACCCAACCTACGACGCGCCTTCCCAACCCCGCCGCAATACCCTCCCATCCGCCCCAAGGTCGCATGCCCGCTCCCCTCACCCGCCTCCTTTGCGTCGGCGACATCCACCTCGGGCGCCGCCCGAGCCGCGTGCCGGATCTGTCGGATCACGGCGTCAATTCTGGCGATCTCACCCCGGTTGCCGCATGGCGGCGGGTGGTCGACATCGCGATCGAGCAAAGGGTGGCGGCTGTCGTGCTCGCGGGCGACGTGGTCGAGGCGGACAACCAATTCTTCGAAGCCTACGGGCCGCTGCAGGCCGGCGTACAGCGACTGGTGGCGGCCGGGATCCCGGTGGTCGCCGTCGCCGGAAACCACGACGTGCAAGTGCTCCCAAGGCTCGCCGACGAGATCCCGGGCTTCAAGCTCCTCGGCCGTGGAGGCGTGTGGGAGCAGCACGTCATCGCGGTGGGCGGCGTCCCGATTGTGCGCCTCCTCGGCTGGTCATTCCCGCAAAAGGTCGTCACGTCCTCGCCGCTCGACACCGTCCCGGCACCCGCGGACGACCTCCCAACCGTCGGCGTGCTGCATTGCGACCTCGACGTTCGCGACAGTCGCTACGCCCCCGTCACCACCGCAGCATTGGCTGCCGCGCCGGGCGACGCCTGGCTGCTTGGGCACATCCACGCCCCGTCCGCGCGCGAAGGACGGGCACCGCGTGGGTATCTTGGCTCCCTCTGCAGCCTCGATCCTGGGGAAACCGGGACACACGGGGCCTGGCTACTCGACGTGAACGGGGTCCACGACGTCGCCATCTCCCGTCTGTACATCTCCCCCTTGCGTTGGGAGCCCGTGGACGTCGACATCGCCGATCTCGGACACCCGGACGACCTCGAAGGGGCGGTCGCGGGGGCCGTGCAGGCCGTCGCGGCGCGGATCGCCGACACGGTGGGAGAGACCCGGGCCGTCGGCTGTCGGGTGCGGCTGGTCGGGGCTTCCTCGCTACACAGGGCGATCGTCGCCTCGCTCGACCGAAAGGACCCGACGAAGCTACGCGCCTTGATCGGTGCGTGTGTGTACTTCGTCGAGTCGGTCGTTGACGACGCAAGACAAGCCATCGACCTCGCTGTCGTGGCGCAGGGCACGGATCCACCGGGCTTGCTCGCGCGAATGTTACGGGAGATCGAGGCGAACACCGAGGCGGGCGAGCGGCTTGTACGAGACGCCGCCAGAGCCCTCGCAGTGACAGCCCACTTGTCACCGTTCGCGCCCCTGCCAGACGTCGCAGACATGAACGCCGTCGCCCGAAAACACCTGCTGCGGCAAGGGCTACTCGCGCTCGAAGGCCTGATGGCGCAACGGGTGGCACCGTGAAGCTCACTCGGATCACGCTCCGGCGCATGCCCGGCCTCCCAGAGCCGTTCACGGTCGACGACATCGGGCCCGGCCTCAACGTCATCGTCGGGCCGAACGGCGTCGGAAAGTCCAGCACGATGCGGGCGTTGCGGGCGCTTCTGTGGTCAGACGGGCCGGTGTCTGGCCCCGCCGACGTGAGCGCCGCGTTCGTGGACGGCGGCGTTCCCGTGGGTGCCGCGCTTCAGACGCCCGGCCGCACGACGTGGCAGCGTGCCGGTCAGGTCACCCTCGCCCCCGCGCTCCCCGAAGCTCGCTTCGCACCTTGCTTCTTCCCGTCCCTGCTCGATCTGCTGACGCTATCCCGCGACGACGACGCGCTCGGGAAGGAGATCGCGACCCAGCTCTCCGGCGGGTACAGCGTGAGCGCCCTGCTCGCGAACGGTCGCTTCGGGCCCCCTGGTCGGCCGGGGCAATCGGAGAACAAGGCGTTTGCCGACGCGAAGAAGACGGTCGGCGTGTTGCAGAGCGGCCAGGCGGCGCTGGCGAGGGCGGAGGACGAGCTGACGGCGAATCGCCGACAATTGGACGGATTCCGCGCGGCCAACCGCCGGCTGGAGATCCTCCGGCGCGCGGCGAACCGCCTCGACGCGATCGACAAGCTGGCGAGGGCAGAGCAGGCGAGGACGGCGTTTCCGACGGGGATGGAGCGGCTGCACGGTGACGAGCGCAACCGCCTGAAGAAGCTGCAGGCTGACGCGGAGAACGCGAAGAATTCGGCGCTTCTGGCTGCGGGTGAGGCCGACAAGCACGAGGCCGAGCGCCTGGCGACGGGGTTGGCGGTGGAGATCGACGACGCGACGCTGACAAGCGCGCGGGGAAGCGCGGAGGAAGCTCGCAAGTTGGAGCGGGCTGTCGACGACCTGACGGCGCGCATTGGGGAGGGGCGGGCGAAGCGAACTCTGGCTCAAGCGAGACTTGGCGGCGGGACGACGCCGCCAAAACTCGACGCAGACGTGATCTCTGGGATCGAGCGTCTGGTACAGGCGGAGGTCGCCCTCACCGTCGAGAACGAGCGGCTGATCGCAGAATTGGACGCGCTCGGCGCCCCAGGTGCCAGCGATGATCGCGCGATCCGTGAGGCCGCAGCCGCGCTTCGCGCGTGGCTCGCACTTCCCAGGGTATTGGCCGTGGGAAGCAAGGTTCGCGGGGTCGCTGTGTTGCTCGCGGTCGTGCTCCTCGCCGTGGCGACGATGCTGGCGTTCACAGTCGGGCCGGGGTGGGGGCTGCTCGCTTTTGTGGCGTTGGTGCTGGGACTCGCCGCCTTGCTCCTCGATCCCTCGCCCGCGGACCAGCGGCCGGGCCTGGTCCAACGCTTCGTCGCCACGGGCGTCGCACCCCCCTCAGAGTTCACACCCGCCGCCGTGGAGGCCCGGCTCGCGGAGCTGGACGCGGAGCTGGCGCAGGTCGCGGACGCGAGGGTGCGGGAGAGCCGCCGGTCGACGCTGAACGTCGCCCTGACTGCGCTTCGCGAGCGTGCGAGCAGGCACGAGCGCGAGCTTCAGCGCGCCCGCGACACGCTCGGTGTCGCCCTCGGCGGGGCGCTGACCCTCTCCACACTGGCCGACGCGATCCGTGCGTACGCCGCCTCCGACGCCGATGTCACCGGCCTCGAAGCGCGCCACGAGCAGGTCGCCGAGCAGCTTGTCGGTAGACTGCGACAGGTGTCCGACGTCGTCGCCCGGTTTGACGGGAAGGCGGGACACGCGGAGGAGGCCGTCGCCGCCGTCACAATCCTGGAGCGCCGGAGCCAGGCACTGAAGCGCGCGACGGAGCAGCGCGACGACGCCCGGCGACGTGAACAAGCCGCACTGCAAGCGTACAACGCCGGGAACGTCGCCATCGCGGACCTCATCGTCACTGCAGGCGCGGCCGATGAGCCAGACCTCGTCGCCCGGCTCGACCAGCTCGCCGCGTGGAAGGTCGCGCGCGACGCGTCGAAGGCCGCCGGTGGAGCGGTCGCGGAGACCGAACGCGTCCTCGGCGACCACCCCGACGTCGTCGCCCTCGATGCCGTCACCCTCGCTCGCGAGACGGAACGGACAGCCGCCGACGCCGCGAAAGCGGAACCGCTCCAGAAGTCCATCACGGAAACGGAGACGCTCGTCAACGCCGCCCGCGCCGGTCGCGACCTCGAAAAGGCCCTCGCTGACCGTACGGCCACCGAGCAGGCGCTCGATGCCGCCCGGGACGACGCCCTCGCGCGTAGCGCCGGTCGTTTCCTGCTTCAAACCGTCGAAAAGCAGCATGAAGCTGAGTCCCGACCCGTCGTACTCCAGCGCGCGATGGCGACGTTCGCCACGTTCACCCGGCACGCCTGGTCGCTGGTCGTCGACCGGACTGGCGTCTTTCGCGCAACCGAGACGTCCACCGGAGAAGGCCACGCGCTAAGCGAGCTTTCTGACGACACCCGCGCCCAGCTCCTGCTCGCGGTGCGCCTCGCTTTCGCCGCGCAGGCCGAGCTGACCGCCGGAGCCGACGTGCGCCTCCCGTTCGTCCTCGACGAGGCCCTCAGCATCAGCGACCCTGCGCGCTTCGACGCTGTCATCGAGAGCCTCGCCGAGCTGGTTCGCACCGAAGATCGCCAGGTCTTTTACGTCACGAGCCAGCCGGTCGACGCCGAGCGGTGGCGTCTGCGCGCCGGGACGTCGGGCGAGACGATGCGGCTCATCGACCTCGGCGCGATCCGACGGTTGCAGGCAGCCGCTCCGGACGTCGCCCTCGACCTCCCCGCCCAGGCCGAGGTCCCCTCACCCGCCGGCGACGACGCCGTCGCCTACGCCCTACGCCTCGCCGTTCCCCGCTTCGCCCCCCTGCTCGGCGCCGATGCCCAGCACCCCTACTACCTGCTCCACGACGATCTCCCCGGCCTCCACGACGTCCTCCGGCTTCGGGTCGGATCCGTCGGCGCGCTGCGCAACCTGCTTGGCTCGGCGGGCGGACTGGCTCTGGCAGGCTCCCTACGCGCTCGCGTCACCGAGCGCATCCTTTGGCTCGACGCGTTCGCCGGGGCTTTTTCCGAGGGACGGGGCCGACCGGTGGACCGAACCGTCCTGGCGTCGACGGGGTTCGGCGGATCGCTCGACGCCGTCGTCGAGCTGGCAGAGCGGTCGGCGGGAGACGCGCGCGCTCCTCGCCGCGTTGCGCGCTGGAGGCGTGCCAAGGATGCGGACGAAAATGATGGACGAAGCCGAGACCTCGCTCACCGAGAACGGGTACCTGGACTCCCGCCCGGTGCTGTCCGAGGTGGACGTGCAGAACCGGGTCCTGGGCGCGGCGACCACACCTGAGCGCGATGCCGTCGAGATCGTCGCGGTTGTGGGACGATGGTGGGGCTGGGGGACGAAGGAGGGGTGACCGTCGTCCTCCGTCAGGCGGATCCGGCATGGGCGCGGGGCCCACCCTTGGAGACCGCCGCCAGATCTTTTGTGCGGATGTCATCAGATGCGGACATATTTTGGCGCATCTCGGGGATAGCCTGACTCATCCACCGGACCGCCCGCATGCTCCGTCTCCTTCCCTCCCCCGTCACCCTCCACGACGCCGCGGCCGACGCCAACAGCCGCCCTTCAACACCAAAACGGCCCGCATCTCCGCCCCGCCGACCGCCTCGGCCCGAGGCCCTCGTTCGCGCGCTGATCCGCGAGGACCCGGCGCTCGCCGAGCGCTTCCTCCGACTCGTCGCCCCGACACCGCCGTTGGTACACCTCGCCCGCGCTGAGCACGCCTACGCCGTCGTCCGCCCGCTGCTGGCCGGGCGTGCCACGGAGGCGCTGGTCTGCCTGGCCATGGACTCGAAACATCGGGTCATTGAATCGGCCATCCTCACGACCGGCTCTGCCTCGGCCACCGTCGTGGACCCCGCCCAGATCTACCGGTGGGCGCTCACCCGATCGCGACAGGTGTGCAGCATCATCCTCGCACACAACCACCCCTCCGGCGACGTCACGCCATCGCCCGCGGACATCAACCTCACCGCCCTCATCGCCGAGGTCGGCCGGACGTTGGCGGTCCCGCTGTTCGACCACCTCATCGTGGGCGACCCGGACCGTTGGTGCTCGATGGCTCAGCTCGGGCTGATGCCGCCGATCGGGTAGATACCCCGTGCCGCACCCGATGCCTTCCCTCTTCCCAACCCTCGCGACGCCGGTCGAACAGCTCGCCGAAGGTGCTGTGCTCCTTCGCGGGTTCGCGCTCGCGGACGCCACCGACTTGATCGACGCGATCCACAGCGTCGCCCTCGTTGCCCCATTTCGTCACCTCGTCACACCGGGCGGGCAGCGGATGTCCGTCGCGATGACGAATTGCGGCGATGTCGGCTGGGTGAGTGACGACCATGGATACCGGTATGACGCGACTGATCCGGAGACCGGCCTTCGCTGGCCTACGCTTCCGCCGCGATTTCTCGCGCTCGCGTCACGCGCTGCGAGCGCCGCAGGGTTTCCAGAGTTCCTTCCGGACTGTTGCCTCGTCAACCGCTACGACCCCGGCGCGCGGCTCACCCTGCACCAGGACCGCAACGAGCGCGCCACCGTCGCACCGATCGTCTCGGTTTCACTTGGGCTTCCCGCCACCTTCCTCTTCGGCGGGCTGACCCGCTCGGCGCCGGCCGCTCGATTCCAGGTCGAGCACGGCGACGTCGCCGTGTGGGGAGGCCCCGCCCGCATGCGCTTCCACGGTGTGCTCCCGCTGCCCGATGGCGAGCACCCTGCTACTGGACGATTGAGGTTCAACCTGACGTTCCGGGAGGCGGTGCGCTGCCGCAACGGGGCGCCGGAGGGCGAGGTGTAGGGTGCGGGCGGGGCGAGGCGGGGACCACCCATCGGAGCGCGCCGAGACTTTGCGCGGTCACCCGCCCGGAGCTTCAGAACCACGCGAGACGGCTCAAACAAGCAGGCGATCAAGGTGTGGCCGCTCTCGTGCGCCAGACGGGCACAGCGCGTCGGGGAGGGTTCCGTGGCGTCGGCAACAGGGTCGGAGCCGGGAGCAGCGACGGCGGCGGCGAGGAGGACAGCCGGTCGGAGGCAACGGACCTGGTGGGTGGCGCGGGACCTCGACGACGGGGAGCGGTACCAAGCGAAGACCGGCGTTGGTACACGTCAGTTGTGGGGGGTATCGGTACGGGTCGATGTTCCGGTCCCAAACTTCGCAGGCTGTCGGTTTGAGAGTCCAGAGGGTGCTGAGCGCGAGACGCCGGCCGTGTTCGCATTCGTGTTCGCGACCCAGAACCCCATCAAACCTGTATTTTGGCGCGAACACGAATGACGCGCGAGCACGCTGCGGCGGACGGACTCAGGGAGAACTGGGCGAGTCTGGTCGGGGGCCAGCCCGCGACGTCGAGACTAAACGTTGGCTCCCCATCGCGAGCGCGGAGGCGGGTCAGAGGTACCTACGGACGCGCCAGCCGCCGTCGCCGGACGAATGGGTCCCGATGGTCTTCCTACCGAGGAGGTAGTGCGGCACAGCGCGTCCTACTGTCGTCGAGGCCTCGCTGCGGCCTCCTTCCCCATCGCGGCCTGCTGCCACGCTGTCTTCGTGACCTCGTCCAGCAGCTCGATTTGCAGGGCGTAGCCCATGCCATCGAACGAGGTGTCACACTGGTCGTCGTCCTCGTCCTCGTCGTCGATCCTCCCGGTGTCGGTCTCGAACCACACCGCCCGCCTTCTCTCGTCCGACCAGCCGTCGAAGGTTTCTGCAATCGCCGCCTCGATCATCGCGAGGTCGTCCTGCGGGAGGCTGTCGTCCTGGGCGATGCGTCGGACGACGTCGGCCCAGGCGTCGGGTATTCGCCTGCAGAGGACGGCGACGACGTCAGCCACGGCATCCGCGAGGCCACACGAGGGCGGGTCGACGTTGCTCGGGGGTTTCGCCATGACCTCCCAGGTATCCGGTTCAGCGCCGGTGTCGGTGAGGTCGGCCAACGCCCAGCGGCACCTCCCGCACCCCCGCGCTACGTTTCCGCCCTGTCGAAACGGCGGTCTGCTTGCGAACGATGATGACGACACCTCAGAGATCGCTCCAGCGTCACGCCTCCCTTTCAGGGCGGCCCGAGTGATCCCCCGTTTGCGAGCATCCGGTGCAAGAACTGCGGCTTCAAGGCCCGCCTGCCGTGCTCGCAATGCCCGGATCCGGGGGCCTTCTCGGACCAAGGGCTGGACCGGCAGCCCGTCGGACGGGAGGCCGCCGAACCGGACTGGATTTGGCAAGCCCTCGCGGCCGTCAACAACGCGGGTTCCAAGGTCGGACGGTCCCAAAGTGCCGGCCCGCTCGCCGCCTCGCGCAGCCATCTCGCGCGCTGCGCTTTGCGAGATGGCTGTTTGTTGCCCGTCGCGCCATGTTTTCCGGCCCCGACGCGTATTCGTGACATCGGTTGACGCGTCCACACTTGCGCGGGTGTTGACGAGCGCGACCGCTGCTGACCGCGTCGAAGGCACGCTTCGTGCGGGGCACGAAGCCGCGCCTTCGACTTGGCCAGCCATACTGGAGGCCGCCTGAAAATGCCAGATCCTGCGAACAACCGGATTTTCGAGGCCCTGAAGGTCGCCCCCTACACGCTGGACGGGTTCTACCCCCCGCGCGAGCCCTCGCTCTTCCACTGGATGGTGCTCGTGCTGGTCGAGAACGGCGAGCCCATGCCCCTCGACGCCATCGTGCGGCGCCTGACCGGGCTGGAGGTCGAAGCGAACACCGGGGACCTCGGGTATTCCCTGCGAAAGGCCTGGCATGGGTTGAAGCCCGTCTACCGGGATGCCAACGGGCTTTTCGGGCTGGAGCTGGACGCGGGGCACGTTGGCTACATCGTCCGGGCGTCGGGCATCATCAAGGAGCCGGAGCGCCCGGCTCCTCCGCTGACACCGTCGCCGACGATCCCGGGGAGCGAGCAGCCGATCTCCGAGGAGGAGATGGAGGCGCTCTGCGAGGGCGGCGTGTGCACGTCGATCTCGACCCTCAGGGCAACCGCCGGCCTGTTGGAGGCGCTCGGCCGCAGCTTGAGCATCGGGGAGGTGAACGCCTGGTTCGGAGCGCGGCTGAACTACGGCACGTTTCCGCTTCGGCTCCACGGCATCCGGGCGTGGCGCTCCGACCTCGTCCGCCTGGAGTCCGACGAGACGCTCGTCCTCAACCCGGAGTCCGAAGGTGTACCGGCCATGCGGTGCGCGATCCACGCTTACGTCCATCCCGCCCTGCTCCGCAAGGCCCAGCGGTGCGAGTGGGCGACGCAGCAGGTCGCCAGGGACGAGGAGCTGGCCACCCAGCGGCGACGTCAGGCCGAGGTGGCCGGGACGCTTCGCCGTGCGATCCTCCATCTCGCGCCAAGCGGTCTCGAGCCAGCGGTCGGCGTTGTCCTCGACGTGGAGGCGCGCACGTTCACGACGTTCCTCGCAGGGCAACGGCCGGACGCGCGGTGTTTCGCGGGCTTCGACGTGCTCATCGGGGTGGACATCCGGAACGCCCTGCTCGCGCTCGGCGTGGATCCGACGCCCTTCCGGCTCGTCGACCTCGGCCCGCCGCAGAAGACGAAGACGCTCAACAAGGCGGGTCGCAAGCTCCTCATCACCACCGAGCTGCTGATGAAGGGCTCGGTGGGGCTGTCACTTGGCGACCCGGCCCGCCTCGCCCGGTACATCCAGGAGGGCGATGATCGCCACCTCGCCGCCCGCCTGCAGGCTGACGCGAAGGCGCTCCACGCCTACTACAACTACGGGCGACTGCACGGGTATGTGCGCTTACGATGGGGATTTATCGACGAATCCATCTCGGCCGGCTGGGCGCTGCCCGGCGAGGACTCGCTCCACAACATCCTCGGCCAGGCCGAGAAGGAGGGGCGATGTGTGGAGGTCGTCGTCGGCAGCGCGCCTGGGTGGGAGGACCCGTGGTCGAGATTGCAGGTGGGCGTGGTAAGTCGTAGCGGGCAGTGGGGCCCCTACAGCGTCCAAGTTTCAGGCCGAATTTTTTCGGGCGAGGACATCCAGGCGGCGCGGTTGGGAGGGCGGGTGGAGGGGTAGCGATGCCGAAGGCCGGCTCGAACCTGCTCAAAGTTGATGGGAGCGGGCGACGCTGCTCCCGCGCGCAGCAGCCTCATTCGCCGCAGACGGCCGCAAGATCCCGCACAGTCGCCTTGTCGTCCTCGGGCATGGCCGGACATCCGTGCGTGCCCTGGCGATACACCAGGAAGCTCTTCGTCCCCACCGCCGCACCGGCGGGAAAGTCCTTGGCGTTCAACGCGGTTGGAAGACGACAGTACGCCGACCATGAGTCTCTCGCACCGAACGATTGTCCGAGGGGAACGGCGACGGCGACGAGGCGCTCGTCGCTGTCGTCGGGCTGCGGGACCCACTGCCCGTCGCCGACCTCGATCGTCGGTCCACCCTCGACCGCCCCGAGAAAGTGCCCGCCACCCGCGCGATCCACGCTGTAGACCTGAACTCGGGCCGGTTGGCTGACCGACAGGCTGATGTCGTCCCGGGAGCCCTCGCAGGCCGTGCCGTCCGCTACTTTGAGGTGCATCGAGACCGTGAACCGCGCACCGCGATCACCGCGGCGACGGACCGAGCCGTGCCGGTCGTCGCGCCCCGGGAGACGACGGGCTTGAAGAAGTGCGCCCTGGCCTACCAGGACTGCCGCACGTTGTGTCGGCGGAAGCGCGTTGGTCTGGGGGATCGACGACAGAAGGGCAGAGGTCGAGGTCGAGCGCGACTCACGCTTTCGTGCCGCCCAACCCTCCGAACGCCCAATTCCAGACGTCACCAATGCCGCTCATGGCGGCCCCCCCGATGGCCTCAGCCCCTTCTGCGATCTTGACTCCGGCGTCTACCCCACCCATCGCGATGTTCGCGATCGTTGCGTCCGTGTACCCCATCGCCGCGTCCCCGACCTCGGCCGAAAGGCCCAAGGCACCCCCGAGCGCGCCGCCGCCTGCCAGGCCCGACATGGCGCTCGCGTCCTTACCCGCGATGCTCCCCGCGAGCCCGTAGGCCGTGCGGTTTTCGCCGTCGGTCCCCTTGCCAAAGTAGCCCTGCTCCTTGCCCACCGCATTTCCAGTGGCGTCCAACTCCGCAGCGGTGGCGGCGAGCCCCAGCGGCCCGGCGAACGTGGCACCCGCGAGTTCCGCTCCGGCGGAAGCCAGACCTATGACCCCAGCGCCGACGTCCAGCCCACCTTGCTCGTGGTCCCCCTTTCGCCATTCCCCCACGCCGTCGGCCACCTCCATCCCCGAGCCGATGCCCCCCAGGACCGACCCGGCCTTACCGAGCTTCGACGCTTTTTCAGCCGTGAACTTGCCGGTCTTTAGGAGCTTCGCAACCGTACCTGGTGCGCTGTACATATCCTTCGCCTCAAGCCCAGCGTAGAAAAGGTCTTTCGCAGAGGGACGCTTCGCGAGGTCTTCGGCCCGGGCGGAGTTCGATGTCGACGGCGCACGATCCGGTGCAGCGAGGGCTGAGCAATACGCGGCCGCTGGCGTTGATCTGGACTGGGATTTGCTGCTCATGGGTACGTCTCCGCTGGAAGAATCGTGGCCCGATCAAAGGCCAGAGCCGAGGATGAGATAGGCGGCACCGGCGTCGGTTCCGCCGTCGTCGCGCCCCGGAGTACCGACGAGAAAGTCGTCGTACCCGTCGGCGTTGACGTCGCCCGCGGCAGACCCGGGACCGGCGTGGTCGTCCGCACTGACGCCCTCGTACTCGAGTTCATCGCTGAGGGAGGCCGAGGCGGGAACGGTACTGCCGAGGATCAGGAACGACGCCCCAGCGGCCGATCCATCGTCGTCGTTGTATGGGGAACCGACCAGGAAGTCTGCGAACCCGTCTCCATCGACGTCGCCAGCGGGAGCGACCGTAGCGGCGGCGTAAAAGGCCGTAGGCGCCGAGATCTGGACGGCGGCCCCCAGGTTGTAATCTACGGGTGCGCCATCACCAAGGACAAGGTAGGCAATGCTCCCTTTCGTAGAATAAAGTCCTGCGACGAAATCCTGATATCCATCGTCGTTCACATCCCCGACCCCCGCGCAGCTCACTCCAGCCATGTTGCCCCCCGGGCCGCTGTACTGGATAGACACCGAAGCGAGTTGCCCGTTCGACAACGACGGGTCACCTTCAACGAGATAAATCCGCATTGCGTTGGAGGAGATGGGTGCCTCGCCGGAGTACAGGTTGCCGCCCACCACAAAGTCCGCAAGGCCATCCCCATCCGCGTCTCCGATCCCCGCCATGCACTGCCCAACCTGATCCCAGGGCGCGGCCCCGGTGAGTTCTACCGCAGCCGAGAGGCTCTGGTTGCTCGGACTCGCACTCCCGGAGACGAGATAGACGGCCCCGCCCCCATAGACGGCCCCGCCCCCGCCCACCGTCGAAAGGATCATGTCCGCCAGCCCGTCGCCGCCCACGTCCCCCACCCCGGCCATGGAACCGCCACCCGCGACGAAGTCACCTGACGACACCGCCGAATAGAACACAGCAGCCGAAAGGGAAGCGCTTGTCGGCGAGGTACTTCCGAGAACCACATACGCGCCACCGGCGTTCGCATCGGGTGCGGCTGAGATCCGACGACAGCAGTATTGTGTAATATCAATATGTTAGGCACTATTTTGCCTAGACAAAGGGCGGTTTCCGGGGTAGATTCGAGGTTGGAACCAACAGAATCCCCAGGAAACGCACCCATGACCGC
>CAIMSU010000064.1 GCA_903844155.1 uncultured Pseudomonadota bacterium
CCGCACGAAGCGTGCCTTCGACGCGGTCAGCAACGGTCGCGCTCGCCCGAACCTGCGCAGGTGTGGACGGGTCAAGAGAGGTCACGAACATGCGTGACGGCTCGAAAGCCAAGGCGCGACGAGAATAAACAGCCAGCACCGGACCGAAAGGGCCGGTGTTGGCTGGCCAGAAGCGGAATTTATTATGGCGCCCCTCTTGCCGACGGAAAACTGACGGACGTCCGTCACCCCCCCCTGACGGACGTCCGTCGGTCATTTACTGAACATCGTGCCAAGTAGCTGACATTCCGATGGTGGCGGGCGCCGGCCACGCTGGCACACGCCGTGCAAACGACCTGCTCGCCCGGCATCCGGCTGGGAAGGGCTCCTGCCCGAACTCAACAACCGTCAGTCTCGTGAGTGAATCTTCCATGAACGGCATGAATCGCGTCATCCTCATCGGCCACATTGGCCAGGACCCCGAAGTCCGCGCAACCACCTCCGGCAAGCGGATCGCCAAGGTCTCCATCGCCACCTCCAACGGCCGCAAGGTCGACGGCAACTGGGTCGAGTCCACGGACTGGCACCGGGCCACCGCCTTCGACGGCACGGCGGACTTCCTCGCCCGCTTCGCGCGAAAGGGGGACCTCATCGCCGTCGACTGTGCGCTCCGCCCGCACAAGTGGGACGACAGCGCCGGGAAGACCCATCACGAGGTCAGCATCGTCATCGACCGGGTCGCGGCGCTGCACTCCCGCACCCGGCGCGACGTCGGCGCCGGGCTGGGCGATCCCACGGAACCGCGTACGCAGGTGCTGCCGATTGAGGTGGACGCGTCGCCGGACGGCCATGGCGAAGCGCTCCCGTTCTGAACGCGGTCGGGCGCTGGCCCGATCGTCCATTCGGGCGGTCGGGCCTCACCCCATGAACAACCGGTCGTAGGCATCCGCCATCCGGGCAACGTCGAACCGTTCGTCCGCGACCGCGGCCGCCGCGCGACCCATCTGCCGCGCGTCTTCCCTCGTGATCGCAGCCATCTCCCGCGCCAGCCCAGCGACATCCCCGTCTCGGACCAACCGGCCGGTCCCCGGCGTCACCAGCTCCGCCACACAGCCAACGTCCGTCGCCAGTACCGGCAGGCCTGCCGCCATCGCCTCCATCACCACCAGCGGGTTCCCCTCCCAGCGGGAAGGCAGCACGAACACGTCCGCAGCCGCCATGAGCCGACAAACGTCAGGGCGGACCCCCAGGAATCCAACGGGCAGCCCCTCTGCGCGCTCCTCGAGTGCCCCGCGCAGCTCCCCCTCGCCAGCCACCAGCGCGAGCCTGTCCACGCCGTCGCGGGGGAGGGCCCGCATGGCGTCCACCAAGAGGTCATGGTTCTTCTGCGCATTCAGCCGTCCTGCACTGAAAAACACGAGGGTGTCCGCTGGGATCCCCAACTCCGCCCGAACGGCCGCGCGCGTGCCTGGCGGTGCGCGATACGCCGAGACCGGGATGCCGTTCGGGATGCAGGCCACGGGCGCGAGGTGGTATACGCGGCGGATGCTCTCGGCGACGGCGTCGCCGATCGCTACCGGGCGGACACCGGCCCGAAACGCCATCTGATGAAAGCGCTGACCGGCGGCCTCGATCTCGTGTTCTGCGAGGTTGTGGAGCGTGTGGTAGCACCGTGCACCGACGATCCGGGACGCCGGAAAGCTGTATTTGACCGTGTGCAGATGCGTGTGGACCACCTCGGGCGAGAGACGGCGAAGCAACCGGCCGAGGCGTGGGGGGATGCTAAGGTCGAGGCCGGCTCCTTTCCCGAGAAAATGCAGGTGTAGTCGGGACTCTCGTGCGGCGAGCGTCGTAAGGCCGTCCTCGATCCAGCTCCCGGTTCGGGCGCCCAGCGCGACGACGTCCAGGGTGTGCCCACGCGCCACCAGCGCCTCGGAGAGGAGCGCCGCCATCCGTTGCGCCCCGCCGACCTCGAGCGTCGGCACGATCTCCACGATCCGCACCTCAAACCCCCCGAAGCCGCGGAATGTCCGCGCGCGACACAGCCCCGCTAAGGAGCCCGACCGCGCCGTAGACGCCGACGCCGATCCCGATCTTCAGGACCACCTGCATCGGCGGTAATGCGAGGATCACCCCGGCCATCACCGCCACCGGGATGCCGACGCGCAGGAGGCTCTGCCCGAGTGCTAGCCCGGTCACGAGCGGCAACACCCGCCAGTGCATCCACAGGTACAGCACCGTCTCGGTCAGCAGCGTCGTGCCGGCCGCCCCCATCGCACCGTACCGCGGCACGGCCCAGAGGTTCACGGCAATGTTCAGGAACGCAGCCACGAAAGCGCCCCGGGTGCGATCCTCCTGGTGGTCGAGCGCGGTCAGCGTCATCCCAAAGCCGTTGCTCAAGAAGCGCATCGGCATGAGGGGAATCATGAGCGCGAAAGGGGCGGCGCTGGCGGCATACGCGGCCCCGCCGATCAGCACAAGCAGCGGCTTGGCGGTGAGGAACCCGCCGACCGCCACCGGGACGCTGAAGGCGAGCAGGATCCGGGTGGCGAACGACAATTCCCGGCCTGCTTCGCCCGGGTCTCCGAGGTGGCGCGCCATGCGCGGGTATACGCCGGTGGAGTAGGTCTCCGCGACGACGGTGATCATCGTCAGCAGCATCACCGCGCCCCGGTAGATGCCCACCTCGGTGTCATTGGTGGTGGAGAGCCAGTCGCTCGTGGGCGCGTAGTGGGCCACGAGCATGACGTCCGCCGAGAGGTAGATGCTGACGAAGAGCGAGTTGAATCCGAAGGGGATGGAGGTGCGGATGAGCCCGATCACCTCGTCCCAGCTCGTCTGCAGCGGCGGGGTGTCGAGGCCCCGGTAGATGCGCCAGAGGATGACGAAGGTGACGGTCCCGTCGAGGAGCTGGGCCCCGAACATGGCGGGCACGCCCCAGCCGAGCGCGAGGCCCGCGCCGGTCGCCAGCACCAGCATCAGCCGCCCCGCGCCGTTGCCGCTCACGCCGAGCTTCATGCGCCGGATGGCGTGAAAGTACGCGACGGGGATCACGTCGAGCGCCGTCATCGTCATCGACAGCGCCGCGAGCGCGCACGCGCCAATGACCAGGGGGCGCCCGTCGACAGCCGCCGCCCACGCGACGATCCCGATGCTGGTGACGCCCGAGAGCAGCGCCGTCGCCCCGAGCGCCGTTGCGACATAGCGCCCTGCCAACGCTGGGTCCCGCGCGATCTCCCGCTTGAGGAGCCGGTCCATCCCCATGGACGACGCGAACGAGGCCAGCCCGACCAGCGTGGTGACGTACCCATACACGCCGAAGCCGTCGAGGCCGAGCCCGCGCATCACCATGACGTTCACGGCCATCCCCGACGCGATGCGGAACACCTGGATTGCCCCGAGCGAGACAAGGTTCCCGCCCGGGTGCCCGTCAGCCATTCGCGTTGAGCCTGGCCTGGTGCAGGATCGCGAGCGAGAAGCCAACCACCAGGTAGGCCATCGAGAACGTGAGCAAGCCCAGCGTCGCAGCCATCAATCCGAGCGCGGTCAGGCCAAGCGCGGCGCCCGCGATCCGGTTTCGGTCGTCCTCGGTCGTCGCGCTGCCAAAGCCGCGCCGCAGCGCCCAGCCAATGCTGCCGAGGAAGATGAAGAAGGGGATGAGGCCGACGATGCCCTGCTCACTCGCGACCTCCAGGTAGGTGTCGTGCGCGGGCCGGAAGAAGCCCTCCGTGGAGATGAAGCCGGTTGCATGCGAGAAGTTTCCCGGCCCGGCGCCGAGGAACCAGTGGTCCAGGAAGAGCTGCTTCCCCTGGCGTGCCAGCTCACTCCGCTCCTCGAGGCTGTCGTCCTGCACAACGGCGTGGCCGTTGAAGGTCTGGACCAGCGAGACGAGGCGACTCCACGCTGTGTTCAGGTCCACGGCGAAGGGCGCGGCGAGGACCGCCGTTCCCATGCACGCCATGATCTCGCCCTTGCGATGACGGAACAGCCACAAACAACCAGGAGAAATCAGGGCACCCATCACCAGCGCCGCGCGGGAGGCGCTCACGAGCACGGCCAACGGGGCGAGCATCACGAGGCCCATCCGGATCGGCCGACCTGTCCACTCCTCGTCGGAGGCGAGCCCGCCCAAAAACAGGGGTGTGAGAAGGATCACCATCGTCGCCCACTCGTTCGGGTCGCCCATCGTGCCGGCCGAGCGCCCGTACTCCGTGGAGCCGCCGCCATGGCGGATCGAGGCGAGGAGCGCGATCAGGAACATCCCCCCGAGGAAGCGAAAGAGCGGCTTCAACTCCGCCTCTGCGAGCGCCGAGTAGACCAGCGACATCATGACCGTCATCATGGCGAGGCCGAAGATGTCGAACTTCCCGACCGTCATGCAGTTGGACCACGCGGTGGTCACGCCGGTCGCGACGATGAAGCCGAGCATCGCCGTAAAGACCGGGTGCCAGCGGAACAACGGCGACCGGGTGAGCACCGCGTGCAGGATCCACAGCCCGATGCTGCCCAGGACCGAGAGCTTGGAAGCGGTGATCGGGAACCCACCCATGTTCATGCCCGTGATGCCGAGGCGGTCGAAAAGCATCCCGAGCCACATGCCCGCCACGAGCGTGACGGGCCACGTCACCCCGATCAACGCCACGATCAGCCCGCCAACCGCCGCCGCAGTGAGCTTGACCTGCTGGGTGACCGCGAGACCCACGATGAGCCCCACCGAGATTGGCGAGGTCTGGATGGCCAGCTCCAGCACTCGGCGCGCGGCGCTGTCGTCCTGCGCGGGCCCGGGCTCGCTCATGGGGTCGCGCGCTGGTCCGTGCGGGCTTGCTCGTCATAGTAGTACGAGGAGGACTGCTTGGTTCGCGGGACGTCGTTGAGCGCGACACCGAACACCCGCGCTCCCATCTGCCGAAGCTGGGCCAGCGTCTTGACCACGAGGCTTCGGGCGACGCGACCGCGACGAACGACCAGCACGACCCCGTCCACCAGCAGCGCCAGCGACAGTGCGTCGGCGACGATCGCGGCGGGCGGCGTGTCGATGATGACGACGTCGAAGGTCTCGGCCATGCGGTTCAGCAGGCGCTCCAGCTCGGATGAGCAGAGGAGCTCGTTCGGGTAGTCGACGGCCTGGCCGCGGGGGAGGAGGAAGAGGCGCGGGACGGCGGTGCGGAGCACGAAGGGCTGCGCGTCCGTGATGTCGACGAGCGCGTCCGAGAGCCCCGGCGACTCCTTGACGTTCAGCAACTTGTGGAGCTGGGGGACGCGGAGGTCGGCGTCGATGAGGAGCACGGATTGGCCGAGCTGCGCGAAGGAGACGGCGATGCCGAGCGCGGTGTGCGTCTTGCCTTCGCCCTCCACGCAGCTTGTGACCAGGATCCGCCTCGTCTTTCCTGTTGCCGGGAACGTCTGGAGCACGCCGCGGATGCCGCGGAGCGCCTCCGAGGACTGCGAGCGCGGGTGGTTGAAGGAATGGAGCGCCCGGTCGACGATCTTGCGCTCCTTCGGCAGGCTCAACACCACGCCGAGGAGCGGCGTTTCGAGGTAGCGCTCGATGTCCGAGGTCGACATCACCGTCTCGTTCAGCCGGTGGCGGAGCAAGGCCAGCGCGAAACCGCCCGCAAGTCCAACGGCCAGCGCCATCGCGACGTTGAGGGGAATGTTGGGCGTGGCCGCCTTGGTCGGAGCGATGGCGGGGTCGATGATGCGAACGTCGTTGAGCTGGGAGTTGGCTTGCAGGGCCACGTCCGCGCCGCGCGAGCCGAGCGCGTCGTAGACCCGGCGCGCGTTGTCTTCGGCGAGCTTCAACTCGTCGTACTCGCTCTGGAGCTTCCCACGGTCGAGCAGCTCGTTCTTCACCGTGGTCAGCTCGTCGCCAAGCGCTGCCTCCTGGCTCTTCAGGGTCTCGACCTGTGAGGCCTCGCCGTCCACGTTGCGTTGGACCTCCTGCGCGATGAGCGCCTCCACGTTCTTGATGCGCTCGACGGCCTTCTGGTGCTCGGGGTGCTGGTCGCCGTACTGCGCGAGCACGTCGGCCGTCTGCGACATGACGTTGGCGCGCTGCTGCGCCATTGCCTGGAGCGCGGGGTCCTGGAACATCGCGGAGAGCTGGTCGTAATCGCCCTTGGCCAGGAGGCGCCGGTGCCCGTAGAGCTTGCTCTCCAGCAACACGCGCTGGCTGGTCGCCTCGCCAAGCGCGGCCTGGAGCGCGGTGAGTCGGCTGGTGACGTCGTCGCCCTTCTGGTCGGCGTCCTGCAGTGCGTGGGTCTGCTTGAACTCCAGCACCTTCTGGGTCGCGTCGTCGAGCGCGGCCTTGGCCGAGGTCTTCTGCGTTCCGAGCCAGCCCTCGGTGGAGCGCGCGGCGTCGTTGCGGGCGTTGAGGTTCACCTCCTCGTAGACCTCCGCCAGGATGTTCGCCAGCTTTGCGGCGTGGTCCGGGTTCGGGTTCAACACGCCGATCTCAACGAGCTGGGTGTCTTCCTGGGGCGAAGCCGAGATCGCCTTGGCGAGCGCGTCGATGCCGTCCTGCGTGTTCGGGACGTCCGTGTAGCCCTCCGCGTTGTACCGCTTGACCACCTCCGCCCGGACGCTGCGCGAGAGGATGATCTGGATCTGCGTGCGCGCCCGGTCGCGGCCTTCCAGGTACCCGGCGGCGTCGTTGTTCACGACCTCGTTCGAGGCCATCTCCTGCCCGGCCTTCGGCATGAGCTGGATGACGGCGACCGCCTCGTACTGCTTCTTCGCCGCGAGGCTGGCGACGAGCGTACCGAAGACGACCGCGGTGACGAACCCGAGAAAAGTGCGGCGATGCTCGCTCAGCGCCTGTCCGACGACCTCCAGATCGAAGGCGCGGCGTGCGGGGGCGGGAGTAGCGGTCACTGTCCCCATGTCGTAACCGATCCGGACAGGCTCACGATCCCGGCCTCAGCAGCACCGTCTGGACGGTCTTCAGCAGGATGAGGGCGTAGAGCATCGGGCTCATCTCCTGGATTGCGTAGAGCTCGTAGCAGAGCTTCTCGACAGCGTCCTCGTCGGTCGCTCCGTACCGGTAGCGGACCTGCGCCCAGCCCGTCAGCCCGGGCTTCACTGAAAAACGGAGGCCGTAGAACGGGATCTTCTCCTTGAGCTGGTTGACGAAATGCGCACGCTCAGGCCGGGGCCCGACCAGCGCCATGTCGCCGCGCAGCACGTTGATGAACTGCGGCAGCTCGTCGATGCGGCTTCGTCGCAGCCACTTTCCGACCCGGGTCACGCGCGGGTCGCCGGAGCCCTGCGACCACTGGGGCCCGCCGGCCTCGGCGTCGTTGCGCATCGTCCTCAGCTTCATGATCTGAAAGGGGCGCTCGTTCCGGCCGAGGCGCTCCTGCGTGTAGAACACCGGCCCCGGCGACTCCAGCTTGATGAGGATCGCTGCGGGGACGATGAACACGAGGCTGGCGACGCCGCCGACCACGCCGATGCCGATGTCCACGAGGCGCTGCAAGGAGTTCCCGAACCGGCTGGATCCCGAAAAGACCGGGCCGAAGATCAGCCAGTCGTCCGAGACGTGGAGCACGGGGACCTTGCCCGTCAGGCGCTTGTAGACGGTCGGCATGTCCTCGATCTGGACACCCCGCGCCTTGCACTCGAGGAGCTGCTGGGTGAGCGTGAGGCTGAGCGCCCCCCGCAGCGCGACGACGATCAGCTCGGGGTCGTGCTGCTTGACCAGGGCGACGAGGTCGGTGGCGATGCCGAGCACGGGGGCGGGGGAGGCGCGCGGCGGGATGAGCTCGTCGTCGGCGTAGTCGCTCCGCCGGCGATTGCCGGGCTTCGGCTGGTCGACCATGCCGATCAGGTCGTAGATGCCGTGGTCCTCGTGGGTGCGGATCACCCGTGCGAGCAGGTGCCCGGCTTGCCCGGCGCCGACGATGAGGGTCCGCTGCCGGAACGCGGGTCTGGGCGAGAGGCCGCAGAGCACCGCTCGTGTTCCCGTGAGCAGCGCGGCCAGTGAAATGCTGATGAGAACAGCAATATTTCGTCCCCACCAGCCGTGTGGGAACAAGGAATACACCAGCAGTTGGACCGGGAGCGCCGCGCCGATGGCCCACCAGAGCCGAAGCATCTCGTAGCGCTTTCGGAAGTCCAACGCCGGGTTGTAGGCGTCCGCCAGGTACAGCGTGATGAGCGAGGAGCAGATCAGGAAGAGCGATGCGCCCGTGCTGTGGGTCACCACCCCGACGATCCCGGTTCCCGGCGCGGTCCACCCGAGCGCGACGCCGTGCCCGAGCCGGATGGCGAACAGCATCATCGCAAGGTCGAGGATCAGGTACCAGATCTGGCGGCGCTGATAGGGGATGCCGAAGATCTTCATCGCGCCACCGCTCCGACGGCTTTGGCGTACACGTCGAGGGTCCGGGTGATCATCGCGGCAGCGGTGAACCGCTCCTCGTACCGGCGCCTGCCGGCGTCTCCGAGCGACCGTCTGAGGGCGGGTGTGGAGAGTACGCGCCTCAGCGCGTCCCTGAGCCCGGCTTCGTCGTCACGCGCGACCAGCAGGCCGGTCTCCGCCGTGACCGCTTCTCGCGCACCGCCAACGTCGGACGCAATGACCGGTAACCCCGCACGCATCGCCTCCAGGACCGCCAGCGGAAAGCCCTCCTGGCGTGAGATCAGCGCGCCGACGTGAGCACGTGCCAGCACCGCCGGCACGTCCCGCCGCAGGCCGAGGAGGTCGACGCGGTCGGCGATCCCGAGGCGTGCGACCGTCGCCTCGATCGTCGCCCGACCAGGACCGTCGCCGACCAGGGCGACCCGCCACGGCAGGTCCTTCAAGCCGCCGAGCGCGTGCAGAAGCAGGGCGTGGTCCTTCGGTGGCGCCAGTCGGGCCACCATCGCGAGCGTTGGCGGGCCGGCAGCGTCAGGCTCAGCGCGCTCCGGCACATCCGCGACGCCGTTGTGGACGACCGTGACGCGCTCGCCCCGCGCGACGTGCCAGCGCTCGGCGACCTCCCGGTCCGCGTCCGAGACGGCGATGATGCGGCGGGTGAGCCGTGCGGTGACGGCCTCGACCGGCACGGCGAGCGCGCGGCGGGACGACGAGACGCCGTCCGAGAACGACCAGGAATGCGCGGTGTGCACGGCGGGGACGCCGGCGAGCGCGGCCGCCCATCGACCAAGCAGCCCGGCCTTGGTGCTGTGCGTGTGCACGAGGTCCGGCTTGACGCGCCGCACCAGGTCCCGCAGCCCGAGCAGCGTCCGCAGATCGGTCATCGGCGAGATGCTCCGGTGCAGTCCAGCGACGATGCTCACGGGAACGCCGATGGCGCCAAGGCCGCGGGCGAGGAATTCGTCGTCGCCCGCCGTGTCGCCGATGCCGACGTGGAAGTCGACGCGGTCGCGGAGGCCGCGCACCAGATCAAGGACATGCACCTGTGCGCCGCCAGGTTCTCCGCGCGTAATCAGCACGAGCACCTTCACGCTTGCGCCCGGCCCGGGTGGGCAAGGAGCGAGGCGCGGGCGGGATCGGACGTGACCGGCATGGTGCGGCGAGAAGTATGCCACACGTCGGGCACCGCCCGGGCCGTTCCTACCGGTTTCGACAGCTTCCGTGACGCCGACAGTGGGGCCCATCCCGGTGGGATCCGGCCGCGATATGCTCGCCGCCCGATGGCGCCGCTCTCGAACCTCGCTGATCAGGTGCGCGCCTGGCGCGCCGCCGCCCCAGGGTTCGTGGAGCGTCAGGCGAAGAACTTGGGACACCTCCGGTACGGCTGGGGGCACGAAAAGCAAGTTTCGTTCGTCTTCGGTTGCCAGCGCTCGGGCACCAAGATGCTGATGCGCATCCTCGACGAGAGCCCGGCGGTCCGGATCTACCACGAGAACCACGCGACCGCGTTTCACGATTTCCAGCTTCGTTCGGACCGAACGGTGCGGCTGCTGGCGCGGACCAGCCCGGCGCCGAGCCCGATCTTCAAGCCCATCTGCGACAGCCAGCGGGCCGATCAGATCCTCGCCAGCTTTCCGGAGGCGCACGGGCTGTGGACCTACCGGCACTACGACGACGTGGCGAATTCGGCGTGCCAGAAATGGGGCGCGCACCAACGGGAGATCGTGTCGGACGTGATCGCCGGCGACGCCGCGAAGTGGGGCTGGCGGACCGAGCGCCTGCCGGAAGACGTCGTCGCGGCGATCCGCCGGGTCGCCCGGCCGGACCTCTCGGACTTCGAGGGCGCGCTGCTGTTCTGGTACATGCGCAACGCCTTCTTCTTCGCGCTGGGCCTCGACGCGCACCCGCGCATGCTGCTCACCCGCTACGAGGATCTCGTCACCGAGCCAGAAGCGGCGTTTGAGCGGGTGTACCGCCACGTTGGCGCACCGCTCGACCACCGGTTCCTGGGGCGGGTGCACAGCGAGGGGGTTCGTCGACGAGAGCCACCTCCAGCGAGCCCCGAGATCCGGGCGTTGTGTGCCGATCTGCTCGCCCGGCTGGACGCGTGCAACGATCGTGCGAGGGCCACGGAGCACGGGCGCACCCCCGTCGCCGAGCCGGCGCTCGTCTCCCCGGTGCTCATCCTCATCAACACGCTCGGGGTCGGCGGCGCGGAACGCTATGTCGTGACGGTGGCGAACTGGCTGGCGGCGCGCGGGGTGAAGGTGGTGGTCGCCTCGGAGGCCGGCTCGCTGGTCCCGGATCTCGCCGCCAACGTCACCTTTGTCGACGCGCCCCTCTACCGGGTCCGCGCGGATCTCCTCAGCGTCGCCGATACGGTCGGCGCCCTCATCGACGCGCACCAGCCCGCCGCCATCGTCGCGAATTCGCTCGCGGTCACGTGGGTTGCGCGCGCGGCCCTGCTCCGTCGCCCGGCGATCCCCATCATCGCCATCGGCCACGGCTGGCCCGACGACCGGTACCGCCTCGTCGGACCGCTGATGCGCGCTGCGGACACCGTCGTTGCCGTTTCGCCAGAGGTCCGGGCCAAGCTCGTCGCTGGCGGCCTCGCCCCGGCGCGGTGCGTCGTGATCTACAACGGCGTCGACTGTCGCGGGCTCGGCGTTCGCCCAGGGCCTGTGCGTGCGGCCACGCGGGCGGCGCTCGGCGTCGGTCCGGACGACGTCCTCGTGATCACGCTCGGGCGCCTGACCCCCCAGAAGGCCCACCAGCACGTGATCACCATCGCCGAGCAGCTCAAGGCCGGCCACCCCAACCTCAAGTACGCGATCGTCGGCGAGGGCGGGCGGGCTGAGGAGCTTGCTGGGCTCGTCGCAAGCCACGGCGTCGGCGACTGCGTGCTGTTGCCCGGCGTGCGCTCGGACGTCGGCGATCTGCTCGGCTCCGCCGACATCTACCTCTCGTGCTCGGACTGGGAGGGCATGCCGCTCTCGACGATCGAGGCGATGGCGTCGGAATTGCCGACGGTGGCGACGCGAACGGAGGGCTCCGGCCAGCTCCTCACCGATGCGTGCGGGATCGTCGTGCCCGTCGGCGACGCGGCGGCGATGGCAGCGGCGATCGCGAGGTTGGCGGCCGATGCGCCGCTGCGAGTGCTTATGGGACAGGCGGCTCGGGAGCGCGCGTTGGCGTCGTTCAGCCACGATCGCATGGTCGGGGAGCTGGCGACGGTGATGGCGGGCGTGGTCGACAGCCTCGGCAACACCTAGCCGCGTACCGCCACGCCTCCCTGCAGGTTCAACGCCGTGATCCAGCCACGCAAGGGCTTGACCGGTAGCCCAGGGATCGGCCGCAGCGTGAGCGTCCGGGGCCGGTCGGGCGTGAGGTGGACGTAGTTGTCATCGGGCTCGTAGCCGGGGCAGACGACGGCGACGGACTGGAGGAACGCGGTGCCGCGCAAGGTCAGGGTGTGGCCGGTGGGCGAGGGCGACAGCTCCGCTGACAGGCAGGTCGCGGGGACCGTGGCGAGGCTGTGGGTGACGGGAAAAAGCGCGTCGCCGTGGATGAGCTCGTCGTGGACGCAAAGACGGGCGACGACGACGTCGTGGCGCGGCGGGCCGAACCGGTAGGCCCAGGCGAGGTCCGAAAAGCTCCCGATCATCGCCTCGCCCGAGAGCGTGAGCGCGCTTCGCGGAGGGACGACGACCGCCTGTCGCCAGATCCGGGGCCCGTGTCCGGCGCCGCCGCCGCAAAGCTCAAGTTCGACCGTGCCCTCGAGCGGCCCCGTGCCGTCGTTGATCACGTGGATGTCGACGCCGTTGAGCCCTTCGTCCGTCAGCAGGACAGCGCGCGGTGCCCAGGCGCGCTTGAGGTACCAGTAGCAGGGTTTTGGCCGGTTCTCGCTGTCGAGTACGCCCCAGCCAGCGCCCGGTCGGAGGTCCTTCCAGAACCAGACCAGCGCACCGCCGCAGCCGCTCCCTGGGCGCCGCCACTCGGCGTAGGTGCGGAGCATCAATTCACCGGTTACGATGCGGGAGATCGCGTGGTAGCGCTCCAGGTCCGAATAGCGCAGGGCGACGGGGTCGAGCCCGAACAGGACGCGCAGGTAGTGGTCGCGGACATCCTCGAAGTCCCAGCCAGCGCCATTGTCGCGGGGAACCCCGGCTTTCCACGCGGGAAGGTGGGTGGCTGGGCTTGCGCTCCCGAAATGGCGCTCGACGTGGTCGGGCTCGGGGACGTTGGAGAAGCCAAGGCACTCCGGCGTGAATGCGACGTTTGCGGCGCGCGCGTCTGCGAGGGGGCGCTGGTAGGCGCCGACGCCGTAGTAGTGCGTGAACCCGGTGGAGGTGTGGAAGGGCAGCGCGCCGCCGGTCGGCGTGTTCGGGACGTACACGGCGCCGGGGTGATGCTCGGCGATCAACGCCGGGAGCGTGTCAGTGTAGAACGCGGAGGCCCAACCCACATCGCCCGGCAGGCGTGGCTGACCCATCATCGCCGCCTGCTGCTCGACCTCGCTGCCGCCGCAGTAGACCACCACGCACCGGTGACGACGAAGTCGGGCGATCTGCCCCGCGATCTCGGCGGTGACGTCGCTGCGGAACTCCGCGTCGTCGAACGGGTAGTCCATGTTGGCGAACATCAGGTCCTGCCAGACGAGGATGTCGAATTCATCGCACGCGTCCAGCAATTCCTCGCTCGCCCACGTCATCGTGCCGCCAACGCGCAGCATGTTCAGGCCGGCGTCGCGTGCGAGACGCATGCTCTCGCGCGTCACGCCGGGCGGCGGGTCGTCGAACGTGCACACGTCGGCGACCGTCCAGCAGGCCCCGCGCGCGAAGATCCGCTGGCCATCGACGTGAAACGCTGGTCTGGCGGCGTCCGGCATGGCCACCGCCCGCGTCACACCCCCGGAGTGCACAGAAACGCCCTCTGCGATTTCGAGCATCGCCGGCGATGCCGGGGTCCTTACCGACACCCCGCGCCACGGCCCGACGGCCGGGATCGGCGGCGTCCAACCCGGAATCCGGCCGACCAGCGAGGTGCGGAGCCAGCGCAGGTTCTGGTTGGCGACGAGCGCGGTCCGCCAGCGGGGACGCGGCTTTTTCGTCGCCAGGGCCGCTGTCACCGACCGGAAGCAGAGCACCAGCGCTCCGCCGCCGTCGACAGCCACCTCGTGGATCCGGTGCATGTTGCGGGACTGAAGGATCAACTGCCCGTTCAGCCACACGTCGGCGATCGTCGCCAGCCCGTCGAACCGCAGCGTCGACCTCCCCTCAGCCGCGAGATTACCCCGGTACCACCAGTCCATCGCGTCGATATCGACGCCCGCCGCCTCCGCGGTGAGCCCCAGCGCCTGCGCCACCGTCCCCGGCACCATCGCCGGTCGCCACCCGTCCGCAGGAAGGTCGCCCGGGCTACGGACCGCGCCCGCCGCCGTCCCCAGCAGCGTCCAGCCCTCGCTGATCCGCACCGTTGCTACGTCCGTGGGCATCACCCGAACCGGGCGACGAGGTCGCCCATCGCGTCGTCCCAGAGGCCCGCCATGGTTCGCAGGGCCGTGACGTCGAGGCCGCGCCGCCGGACCATCGCCCGGGCGAGCTGGAATTGGAGCTGCTTGGTCGCGCTGGAGATCGCGCCGAACGCCGAGGATGCCCGTTCCGGCACGTCGACGCCCGACTCCCGCAGCCAGCCGAGGTACGTGTCGGCGAGCTCAAAGCACGCGCCGTACTGCCGCAGCGTCGCGAACGAGTAGGCGTGGAAGACGGCGATGTCGCTGGCGAGGAGCGCGGGCAGGTCCGCTTGAAAGCGGGCGTCAAAGGCCACGAACGGGTTGGCGACGGGGACGCGGGCGAGGTGGTGGCGCAGGAGGGCCAGCGAGCCGTCGACGAGGGTGGGGCCGCGCAGCGCGGACTGGCGAGGGACGGGCTTCACGAACTCGATGTAGGGCGGCAACATCCGAGGATGAACGAGACCAGTCGTCTGGTAGACGTCGACGAAGTCCTCGCCGGCGAGGGCGTGGTAGCCCTGGTTGTGGAAGTACTCCATGGTGCCGTGGACGCCGTCGGCGTCAAGGTCGATCGCGTTGACGGCCACGGTCGACTTCACGTGCGCCGTTCGGTAGGCGGTGCCGACGGTGTCGGGCAGAAAGCAGGAATCGAGCTCCACAAGCACCGGGCGGCCGGCGGCGACCTGCTCCTGCACATGCGTCGCCAGGCCGCGCCAGGGCGCCAGCTCGTGGATCCCCAGCGCGTACAGCCGCTCCACGTCCGCGTGAGGAAACTTGAAGAACGTCCATTGATCCACGTCAAGGTCGATCGTCAGCGTGAACGGCAGCGCGGCCATCGGCTCAAAGCCCATGCCGTGTAGAAGCTCGATGACAACGTCGGTGTAGCAGTTCGTCTCGGCCCAGATCCGCTCAGGCGCGGCCTCACCGACTCGGGCGCCGCCGTGGATCCGATGCCGGACGTAGGTCGCGGGGTCGAGATCGAGGATGCGGGCCACTAATCCTCGTCGGAGCGGTCGAGGCGGAGGAGCGCGCGGACCTCGGCCGGCCAGTCGGCGATCGCGAGGCCGTGGTGGCGGAAGAGCGCGAGGGTGATGCGCTCCAGCCCGAAGCCGATGCAGGCGGTGTGCGCATCGTGGCCGTCCGGCGTGTGGATGCCGAAGGCGTGGCCGAAGTAGTCGAGGTGCAGGTTCGAGGAGCTGACGGCCGTGGGGTTCTCGGTCGAGCAGATCGGCACCACCAGCTCATACTTGAGCACCTGCTCGCGCTGCGTGGCCTTGGCGAGCCGACCGCCGCGGCCAAAGAACGGGTCGTTCGCGACGACCGCCTCGACCGGCAGCAGGCAGGCCTCCAACATGCGTTTTCCGCGTGCCAGCCAGGCGTCGCGGTGGGCGAGGGCCTCGTCAGCCGTGCCGAGGCGGACAAGCTCGCGCTGGCGAAAGATCTGCATGCGCGCGGGATCGTCGGAGGGCTCGTGGCGAAACACGAAGGTCTTCAGGTCGACGACGCGCCCGTGCGTGGGCAGCGTCCCCGTCGCGGTCGGGTAGAGCGGGTAGCAGGCCGCGGGCACCAGCATCACATCGCTGGCGGACAGGTCGCGCGACCAGTCCTCGCCCTTGCTGAACTTGCGCGTGAGCTCGCGATGCTCGGCGTCCTTCCCCATGAACGCGTGCACCGAGCCCATCAGATCGGGGAAGTTGTGGATGTGGTTGAGCTTTGAGTAGTCCGCGCGCGTCATCAACGGCGGGAACCGCATGACCTCCGCTGGCGGCCCGCCTGCCGCGGCCCTCGCCTCGCGGCCGATGTAGCGCTCAAAATGGTCGACCACCCGTTCAAATTCCCCGCCGCGACCGTACAGTCCCCGCACGCCCGAGGGGATGAGCAGCCCGGCCCGGGTCAGCTCGCCCAGGAACTCGGTGTAGGCGTTGGCGCTCGGGACTTCGTCCGCTTCAGTCAGGCACATCCGCTCACCCCTTCCGCTGCATGACCTGCATCATGGCGCTCTGCCCGAGGATGCGGTCGTTGTTCACCATGAGCGCGGCCCCGTACGCGTCGCGCAGGTGGCGACACAGCGAGTGCGGCGAGTCGTTGCGGTAGCCGGAGATGCCGCAGATCACCATGGCTTTTCCGACGATGTCGACCAGGAGCTGCGATGCGGTCACCTTCAGGTTGTTGACCCGCAGGCCGAACGCGAAGTTGGAAGCGAACACCACGCCCGCGTCCGGCCCGGAGGCGTCGAGCACCAGCAGATCCTCGTACTCCCGCATCGTCTGCCGGACGGTGGCCCGGAACGTCGCGAGGATGGCGTCCACCTCCGCGAGCCGCAGGGCGCTCGGCGGGAGCGTGCCCGGGGTTTTTCTGGCCTCGGCCCTCACAAAGTTCCGGGCTTTCTGAACGGCGTCGCTCGCGATCCCGAGCCAGAGCGAGGCCCAGACACCATGCGAGAACGCGTGCATCGTTTTTGCGTGGATCTCGGCGTACGGGGCGGGCAGGATCTGCGCGACGCTCCCGGTGGCCCGCAGCGCAAAGCCGGAGCTGCACGTCCCGCGAAAACCAAGGGTGTCCCAGCCGGAGAGCGGGGTGAGTGTGACGGCGTCGCCGGAGGCTGCGCCGGGCGTCTTGCGGACGAAGACGTGAACCTGCTCGGAGGCGCCGGCATCCGGAGCGCGGCGCGCGGTGACGAGGATCGCGTCTGCCGCGACGCCGTAGGAGATGACGGGGGCCTGCTTTTCGAGGGTGAACGTCTCCCCGTCGGCCGAGCGCTGGACCGCGCAGATGCTGGACCGGACGTCTCCTCCGACGCCAAGCTCCGTCGTCGCCGAAGCGAGGAGGAGCTGCTTTTCGACGATCTCGCGAACCACCGCCTCGAAGTAGGCAGATCCGCCGCCGCCTGTGCCCGGCAGCGCGTGGTGGACGATGCAGCCGACCTGGATCTGGTGCATCGCGAACACCATCGCCGTCGACCCACAGTAGGTCCCAAGCGCCTCGCAGACCTCCGAAAGTTGGGTGATCGTGAGGCCCATTCCGCCGTAAGCCGCTGGGATGTAGGAGCTCAGCAACTTCGCCGATTTCAGGGCGGCAAAAGCCTCATCCGGGAATCGCGCGTCGCGGTCGACCGCGGCGGCGTTCGGCGCCACCACCTCCCGGCCAATCGCATGGACCTGGGCGAGCAACGCCGCGAACGGGGATGCGGCGACGGACGTGGGGTGCATGCGGCGAGATTCCGGGGGCGGAAGGTATCAAGGAACCGGGGCGCAGGAGGGGTCCTTCGGCCCCCGGTCAGGTTCCGTCGCCGAGGATCAGATAGGCCGCGCCCTCCTCGTCGTACTCGCCCGACGCGCCGGGAGCGCCGATGAGGAGGTCCGCGTAGCCGTCGTCGTTGACGTCGCCAGCACCCGCGACGCTGCTGCCGGCCACATCCGCGCTGTGGGTGTCGCTCTCGCCGTAGAAGCAGCGGTGGGCGGACGCGAGGTCCTCGGACGCTGGGGCCGGGCTGCCGACGACAACGTAGGCCTTGCCCGCGTTGGACCCGTCGGCCGCCCTGTTCCCCACGAGCAGGTCGTCGAACCCGTCCCCGTCCACATCGCCCGCCCCGGCCACCGTGCACCCGGGCTGCAGGCACCCACTGCCGGTGTATTGCGCGGACGCCAGGCTCAACCCGGACGACGTCGGCGTTGGACCGCCGAGGACGAGGAAGGCCTGTGGCCCCGGGCCGTCGTAGTAGGAGCCGGAACCGGAGATGACGAGGTCCGCATGACCGTCCCCGTCCACGTCGCCCGCGCCCGCCACCGCTCCAGCGGTCTGGGCGACGCCCGTACCGTCGTAGACCGCATCGGCCGCGCTCAAGGCGGACGAGGCGGAGAGCACCCGGCCAAGCTCCAGATACGCGGCACCAGCGTTTCGGCTCCCATCGGTCCCGTTGGCGTAGGGAGCGCCGATCAGCACGTCATCGAGCCCATCGCCGTCGACATCGCCCACGCCCGCCACGCTCCGGGGCTGATTGTCGAGGTCGACTGCTCCCCACCAGCTCCGGCTCGCCAGCGTGAGCGACTCGCTTTGCGGCTCGCCCGATCCGGGCACGACATAGACCGCGCCAGTCCCTCCGGCCCTCGCTGCGACGATGGCGACGTCATCGAGCCCATCGCCATCGACGTCGCCCGCGCCGTCGACCGCGTACCCGGCCCAGTCGTCCGCCGTCTCGCCGGTCCAGGCCACGTGGTCACGAACGGACCCGGATTCCGGGCTGGCACTTCCCAGCACGAGCCAGCCGGCGCTTGACCCGTATGCGCCGATGATCACGTCGTCCAGCCCATCCCCATCGACGTCGCCCGCGGCAGAGACCGACAGCTCCGAGGTCCCGTATGCATCGGAGGCGCTGCCGTCGGCCCTGTACACCACCTCGTCTTCCAGGGCGGCGGACCTCGGCCTCGCCGACCCTAGCACGAGGTAGGCGTAGGAGGAATCCCCGGCCGTCGAGCACGCGTCGTCGGAGATGCAGGCTTCGGTGAGCACGTCGTCGTAGCCGTCCCCGTTGACGTCGCCCGCGGCCGACACGACCGCCCCGGCGTAGTCGAACGTGTCGGGACCGGTGTACTCGATCTGGCCGGCGAGGGGGCAGTGACTGCCGTCGACGCCGTCGCAGTCCTGATCGATCCCGTCGGGGCAGTCGTCGGCAGCCGGGTGGATGGTGGGGTCGATGTCGTCGCAGTCCCCGTCGACGGGCGCGCCGGGCCCGCTGGCGCAGTCCAGGCTCGATCCGGTGATGACGGTGTCGGTCCCGTAGTTGTCGCCGTCCTCGTCGACATAGCAGGCGTCGACGCCGTCGCAGTCCTGGTCGACGCCGTCGCCGGCCACTTCGGCGGCGCCAGGATGGATCGTCGGGTCGACGTCGTCACAATCGTCCCCGCCAAGCGCGACGGTGTCGTAGCCGTCGCCGTCGTGGTCCCAGTTGTTCTGCACCCACACCTCGACCACGTCGGAGTCGGTGTTTCCTGCCGCGTCAGTCGCGGTTGCGGTGAGCGAATGCGGCCCCTCGATGACCTGGCGCGTGTCCCAGGATGTCGACCACGGAGCCGCGAGATCGTCGGTCGACGCGACCCCGGCCGCCGCGCTGCCAGGGCCGTCAAGGCCGTCGACGGAGAAGCTGACGGTGACCACGCCGACATCGTCGGTCGCGACCGCGCCGACTGGCACGACCCCGTACACCGTCGCCGCACCGGGAGTGGTCACTGTGACCGTCGGACGCCGATAGTCCAGCTCCAGGGCTGTGTCCCGCGATTCCGGAGCCGTCGGCCCCGCGCAGCCGGCGAGCAGCAGGAGCAGCGAGGTCGTCATGCAGCCATCGTACCACCCGGCCGAAACGCCGGGAACCGTTCGATCACCCCCCCTGCAATTCCTCCACCGCGTCCGCCATCGCCTGGATGCTCTGGAAGGTCTTCCGCCCGAGCATCCGGTCGGGAAACTCAACCTCAAACTGGTCTTCCAGGGCGACCATCAGGTGTACCGTCGTCATCGACGAGAGCCCGAGGGTGTAGAGGTCCGCGGTGGGGGTGAGCGCCGCGGCGTCGGCGGCGATGCGAGCGTGCTTGAGCACGATGTCGCGGATGAGCGCGATGCGGTCTGACATCCGCGCAGTCTAACGTGCTCCCGGGTTCATCCCGGTCACGAGCGAGACGACGTGCCCGTGCGCCCAGATCGGTCGGATCGTGTGGTCGACGCCGGGGAGGATCGTGAGCTTTGGCCGGGTCTTCAGCGTCGTGTGGGCCTGCAGGTAGGCGATGCTCGGGTCGCCGTCGGAGGAGACGAGGTGGAGGTGGGTGCCGCGGCCGGTCACGGTCCGGATCAGCTCGGCGACGTCGTCGGGCGGGGGATGGCCACGCAGTCGGGCGAGAGTGGCGGACCCGCGGACGCGGCCCTTCAGGGCAAGGGAGCGCGCGAGCTCGACGGCGTCGATCCGTCCCGTGAGCAGCCGTCGCCACCGCCTTCCGTCAAAAAGGGAGCGTCCGACCTCGCTCGTCATGTCCGACGCGCGGGCTTCGTCGTTCCACACGAAGGCGAGGCCGTTGAACAAGAGGGCGCTGCGGACGGCGCGGCGCGAAGCCACCTGCATGCCGAGGAACGCGCCGGAGCACAGGCCGACAACGTCGACGTTGCCAGCGTTCTGGGCGTGGACCCAGTCCCAGGCGAGCAGCGCATCGCCGATGGAGGCCTCGCTGTACATGCCGTCGAGATCGCGGTGGGCGACGTCGGAGCCGTCGCTGTCGCCAACGTCGCGCACATCGAACCGGAGCGACGGCGAACCCTGTGCAGCGAGGGCGCGTGCAGCGGTCGTCCAGAGGCGGTTGGGCCCGGAACGCCGCATGCCGCCCGCGTTGTAGAAGGTCGTCCAGGCGGCGCCGGGTCGAGCCCCGCCCGCCGGCTCGCACACGATGCCCGACAGCTCCCCGACCTCGCCCCGCGCCACCCACGGGTGCTCGGTGACGCCGTTGGGGAGGGCGAGGCGGAGCTCAGCCGTAGGTCCCGGGTGAATCCGCGGATGCTCGCCCGGGACCCGGCCCGCAGCGAACCAGTCGAGGATGGCGCCACGGACGGCATCGTTGAGCGCGGCCTTGTAGGGGCGTTCGAGGAGGTCGCCGAGGCCCGCAGCGGGGCCGACCGTCACCCGTGCGCCGGCGGTGCCGAGGGCGTCCAACAGCGCGGGAGCGGGGACCGCGTCGTCGCGCTCGATGAGGAGGACGCGCTCCAGGCCGGACCGCGCCGAGGCGAGTGACGTCCCATCCAGCGCCTCCAACGCCGCGATCGTCGGCGCGCGGTACACGAAACCGGCCGCCTCGACCGTCCCCGGCTCGGGCCCGGGGCCCGCATAGGGCTTCCCGGCCACCGGCGCCGACATGCGCTCGAACACGCGCTCCTCGCGCAAGAACGCCCTCCCGTTGGTGGGCATGGCCCAGAGCACGAGCTGGTCGAACCCCGGGGCCGCGAGCGCGAGGAGTGCTCCCACCCGTACGCCAACCCCGGCCACCCGCGTGTGCCCACGCGCTCGCAAGGCGCCACATGCCGCCTGGATCGCCGCGAACCAGCGTTCGCCCAGATCCGGCGAGGCGTCGTCGCCGACGCTGTCGCCAAGGCCCGGCCATTCAAGCTGCAGCACCACGAACCCTTCGGCGGCAAGCGCATCCGCGAGCACGCGCAACGGGCGGTGCGCGCACGTGTCCTCGTAGCCCATGGGCGGCAGCAGGACGACCGCGGTGTCCGCACACACCCCGTCGCCCGGCCGGTGCTCGACCGTGAACGCCCCGGCCACGTAGTACCGGAGGCGCTCGACCGGGCGGCGGGGCTGGGGTGCGGCGGGCGGCATGCCGGGCGTCGTATCCGGAACGCGTCGCCGGGGCGCCAGCGCCGGCGAAACCCGTGACAATCACTGATAGAACGCCTCCATCTCCGCCACGCCCGCGGCAAACCCCTCGCGGTCGTCGATGCCGGTCTTCGGGCTCAGGTCGCGGTCGGTGATGTGCACGGACCCCGCCATCGACGACACGATCTCGGATCGGGTGACGATGCCGTAGCCAACGTAACCGGCGACGACCCGGTCTTTTCGGACGGCGTCGTCGAAGAGATCGAGGCCGCTGGTGTAGTCGCGGAGCGGGTTCTCGCAGCCGAGCGCGTCACGCAGCAGCGTCCCGGCAACGTCGAGATGCGTGGTGACGTGGTCCACGGTGCCGGCCGCTTTGCCGGGCCAGTGCACGACGAGCGGAACGTGGGTTTGCACCTCGCCAAAGTCCAGACCATGCCCCCAGTCATCGGCGCGGCGCTCGTTGAAGGACTCGCCGTGGTCGCCGGTCAGGACCACGATGGTGTCGTCCAGGCGCCCCGACGACGCAAGATCGGCGAGCAGGCGTCCGATCTGCTCGTCCACAAAGCCGGCGGCGTTGAGGTACTGGTTTTTGTACGGTGTCGGGTCGGTGTCGGCGGAGAAGGCGGTGATCTCGGCGGGCGCGGTCGGCAGGAAGCGGGGGACGTAGGCCGACGGGAAGGAATAGCGGTGATGGGTGGAGTCGAAGAAGACAAGGCCGAAGGCGGGGGTAGCGGCGTCCGCGGCGAGGAAGTCGCGGAGGTGGTCGACGTTGGCGACGTCGCTGTCGTTCGGTCGGCCGTCGTTCTCGGCGAGGTCGACGCGGTCGCGGGCGAGCGCGCCGAAGAAGTACCGGTCGAACCGTAGACGTTGCAGGGTGTCGCGGCTGGAGAAGGCGCCGAAGCGGTAGCCGAGGTGGTCGAGGGCCTGGACGAGGGCGGGACCGCCGGCGCCGTCGGCGTTCGCGATGCTGTCCCAGTAGGTGGCGTCGATGCCGTAAAGCAGGCCGCCGAGGCCCGGTTGCGTCGAGTTCCCGCTGCTGTAGTGCTCCGTGAAGTTCAGGTTCTCGGCGGCGAAGGCGGTTGTCGCCGGCATGACGTCGGCGCGCATCGCATCGGCGCGCAGGCTCTCGACGACGATGAGCAGGATGTCCGGTCGGGTGGTGCCGTCCGGAAGCGGCGCGCCCGGACAACGCAAGGGTGAACGCGGGTAGTGCAGGCCGGCGCTGGTCGGAAGCGTCAGTTCGGGGACGACGGCGTCGTCAGCCGGCGCCCACCCGTGCGCGCGCAGGAAGGTGTTGGCGGTCAAGCCGTGGAAGCCGGGCAGGAGCTCGTCCTCGCCGGTCAGGTCCCGTCGGCCAACCGCGGACGCCCACGCGTGCAAGCCGTTTGTGACGAGGACGACACCGAGGAGGGCGATGGCGACGGCCCAACCGGCGCGTCGAAGCCGCTGCCGTCGCTCGATCCTTTCCGCGAGCCGCAGGAGTCCGACCTCCGCGCCCGCCAGTGCGATGAGGCACGCAGCGATCGTCGCGCAGGAGCGCGCCGAAAGGTCAAAAAAGCCCTCGCCACCTCCATTTCCGAGCATCACCAGGAAGAAGGGGTCGATGTGGAAGTGGTAGATCGCGTAGACGATGGTGTCTGCGACGAGGAGGGTGAGACCTGCGGGAAGCAGGACGACCGCGGCTTGGATCCAGGATCGACGCGGAACAATCAGGAGAAGGGCAAGGATCGGCAGCCCCGCGACGGCGGCGAGCACGGTCCACTCGGTCGTCGCCGAGAGGGCGAGGAACGCGGCGTCGAGGGCGTTCGGGGGCTTGGCGGTGCCCCAGTACCGGGTCGAGATCGCGAGCGCCAACAGCACGTTCAACGCCAGCATCCAGAGCCAGGTCCGCACGAGCACGGCCCGCGTTGGTGCACCGAGCGGGCGCGGAGCGGGGGTTTTGAGCGGCGACACGCCCGGAGCTTACCTCCCCACGACCATCAACAGGGTCCACGCCACTGCGGCCAGCGCGAAGCCCCCGTGGAGCGCGCCGTCGAGCAGCGCGATGCGCCGTCGGTCCACCTCAACCGCGATCCGGGGCCGGATGCGCCGGCTGGCGGCGTCGGAGAGCGGAATCGGAGAAAACGCCCCGCGGATCGCCGCGTCCTGCTCGTCGTCCGTCATGCCAGCACCTCTTTCAGGTTCTTTCGCGCCCGCGCCAGCCGCTGACGAGCGGCTTCGGGGGCAATACCAAGGATCTCAGCAGCTTCCTGGGGTTCCAGCCCCTCCATCGCCACCAGCAGCAGCACCTCGCGCTGGGGCTCGGGCAGCGCGGCCATCGCGGCGTGGATCCGGCGTTCCATCTCGGTCCCGGCGTTCGCTTCGGCCGGGCTCGGCGTCCGCGCCATGAACGCGCCCTCCGCCAGCTCCAGCACGCGGGTGCCGTCCAGCCAGCTCCAGCGCCGGTGCGAGATCCACAGGTTGCGGGTCACGCTGTAGAGCCAGGCGCCCACGCGCGTGTCGTCGCGCAACGTCGGCGCGTGCTTGGCGAGGCGCAGGAACGCCTCCTGGACGAGCTCCTCGGCGACCGAGCGCGAGGCGCCCATTCGGACCAGCCAGCCGTTCAGCCGGGGCGAGAGGACAAGGAAGGCGTCGTCAAAAGCACGAGGATCGAGGCGACGAAGGCCGTCAAGAGAGAGGGCGTCCTCGGCGACGAGGAGGGGCGAGCGGCTCAACGGAGCGGACGCGGGTGGGGGGCGAGAATCATTCACTGGGAGGGTACAACGTGCGAGAGGGCGGGGCGTGACGGGGCCGGTGAAGTTTTTCCGACGCCGCCCCCTCACAACGCGCGGGCGCTCAATTCCCCTGCGACTTCGTCTTGGCGATGGCCGTGTTGTCGAACCAGGCGTCGGCAGGGGCGGGCGCGGCCGCAGCGGGCGCCGGGGCGCTGGGCTTGGCCCGAGCGGGCGTGCGCGACGACGCGCGGCCGGATTCCATGCTGGCCTTGACGTCCGCGGGGGCGGCTTCGGCGTAGGCGGGCTCGTCCATCTCGACGTTCGTGCCGAGCTGGGCGTCGGGCCCGATCTGCAAGCCGGCGGCGTCGTCGGCGTCCTTGCGGGAGCCGCCCATGCCGTCGCGCTCACCGGAGTAGACGGGTGCCGCGAGCGCGATGGGCGGGGCGACGGGCTGCCAGCTCTCGACCTTCAAGCTGACGAACTGGGCGAGGGGGACGGAGACCTCGCTCGGGCCCATCGGCAGGGCGACGGTGACCTTGTCGTCCGCGAGCTTGCCGAGGAGCACGGTGCCGGTCTGGAGCTGCACGCGCCAGGGGCCCTCGGGGTCGCCGACGGGGGCGACGGACTGGCACTCGGAGAGCAGCGGCTGGAAGGTGCCGAGGTCATTCACGATGACGAGGTGGGTCTTGGACGGGTCGACGAGAAAATCGTCGCCAAAGCGAGTCCGCATGCGGTAGATCGGGCCGCCGGGCCAGCGCGCGGCGCCCTGGAGCTGGAAGCGCGAGAGGTCGTTCATTGGGAGGTCGACGGGCACGTCGTTGCCGCCGACGCGGATGCTCATGGCGAGCTTGGGCTCGGCCCAGGTGCCGCGGAGCTCGCTGCCGTTCTTGAGCCAGACGTCCACGCGCCCATCGGCCTCGCCGAGCTTGCCGCCGGTGGAGGGCACGACCTCGCCGACGTCTGCGAGGGGGACGTCCAGGTCGCCGGAGCCGGACTTGAGCTGCAGCGTCTTGGTGGAGATGGCGCCCATGAGCACCTGGCCGTCGCCGAGGGTGGCGCGGACGGGGGTCTCGGGGACCTTCTTGTGGCCGGCGGCGTAGGACGGCGACGCCACGGGCATCAGGGCGAGGGCGGAGAGCGCGGTCAGAGTCGAGAGACGGGCGGGACGGGAGAGTACGGAGAAAGTCGGGATTCGGGAGATCACGTTGGCCTCTGGGGTTCGCGCAGACAACGCCGGCCGGTGGGCTCGGCTTACAGGTCGCTCGCGGATGGCGCGACATGGGCGTCACGCCGTCAACGCTGCGCGCCGCCGGCACCGTGCGCGCGTCCCGCGAAAACCCGCCCTCCGTCGTCTTTCCGTCGCGTTCTGTCACGGCTGGCACGGAACGTGCGTACTCTCATCGCGTCCGAACATCGCCGCAATGGAGCCTGCATGACCCGCCAATCCCCGCGCCCTTCCCGTCCCCCGACCACCCCCGGCTTCGCCTGGCCGCTCGCCCTGACGCCCGGCCTGCTGTCGCTGGCGCTCCTCCCCGTCGCCCTCCTCGCGCCGGGTTGCAGCGAGAACAGCCTCGCATACAAGGGCAGCGCCGACGCCTACGACACAGGCGGCCACGCCAATACGCCCGTGGACACCGGCGGCACGTCCACCGACACCGGCGGCTCCGAGACCGAGGATCCCTACTTCAAGCTCCCGCCCGCCGGCACCGACGCCTACGTGTTCGTCGCCAACCCGGACCGCAACACCGTCACCCGCATCCAGGTCCCGCAGCTCACGGTCGACACCGCCACGGTCGGGACGAACCCGACGCAGGTCCAGACGACCGCGGACTACAAGCGCGCCGTGACCCTGAACGAGGGCAGCGACGACATCAGCATCATCGACGCCGTGAGCTTCACCGTCGACACCGTCGCCATCCGCGACAACTTCAACGCCATGTCGCTCTCAGGCGACGGCAAATGGGCCGCGGCCTGGTACGATCCCAACGCGCCGAGCGCCGCGTCGAGCGGCGGGATCCAGACGTTCAACGAGGTCAGCTTCGTGAACCTGGACGCCAAGGTGCACACGCCGATGGTCGTCGGCTTCAACCCCCGCGGCATCCGCTGGTCAGCAGACGGCACGCTCGCCGTCGTCGTCTCCGACGCGTCCCTCGCCGTCATCGACCTCACCGCCACGACCCTGTCGCCCCAGCTCGTCTCTCTCTCGGACGACCCCGTCAACGCGCCCGCGGCTGAGGAGGTCGAGCTCTCGCCCGACTCCAACTGGGCTTTTGTCCGGCAGTTTGGGACGAACAGCATCGTCCTCGTCGACCTCCACAACCTCACCGCCGAGCTCCTGCCCGTCGGCGAGAACCCGACCGACGAGGACCTCTCGCCGGACGGCTCCGAGATGGCCGTCATGGCCCGCGGATCGCACGAGCTGTGGATCTTCGACCCCGTCGACCCACTGGCCAGCCCGCGCGTCGTGTCCACGCCGGCCGACAACACCTACGGCTCCGTCGTCTACGCCGGCGACGGCTCGCAGGCGCTGCTCTACACCAACGCCAGCGCCGTCTCCGAGTTCGCGACCTGGAACACGTCGACGGACGTCATCACCGAGCGCGCCCTGGAAAAGCCAGTCGAGACCATCGCCATCTCGCCGACCGGCGGCTCGGCGCTCATCTTCCACACGCAGACGGACGCGGCGGACGCCGACCCAAGTTCGCCGTTCTACGGAAACTGGGCGCTCACCCTCGTCGACCTCACCGACTTCCGCCAGAACCCCATCCTCCTCCCCGCCGAGCCCACCGGCTATTCCACGACGACGGACGGAAAGTACGGCTTCTACCTGCTCGACGGCTACAACTTCCTCGAAGTCCTGGACTTCGGGACGATGCTGCCCGAGGAGATCACGCTCAAGTCCCCGCCCGTCTTCGTCGGCAACCTGCCCGACACGGACATCGCGTTTGCGAGCCAGGAGAACAACCTCGGCCGCATCAGCTTCTACACCGCCGACAGCGGCACGCTCGACACGATCACCGGGTTTGAGCTCAACAGCCAGATCGACCACGAGGAGTAGGCCATGCCACGCAATTCTCTCAGACTCCTGGCGATAGCCGCGCCATTCTGCCTCCCACTCGCCACGTTGGTTGGCTGCAACAGCGGCTTCTACACAAGCAGCGATCTCGCCTGGGACCCCGCCGTGCTCGCCGCAAAAGACGGCGTCTACGTTCGACTTCCTGCGGCCGGCAAGCTCGCCCGGGTGACGTCGGACGGCGCCTACGCCGAGGTCGATCTCAACGGCGCCTCGCCCGACTCGATGACGCTGGTGCCGGGCGGCGACGAGGTCATCGTGCACGCAAGCTGGCCGATCTGCGACACCGCGCGCAAGGTCAAGTGGGTCAGCGACTGCGCCGACAAGGACCTGAGCTACGGCCACGAGCTCGACATCGTGAGCAACGGCGCGGTGATCGGGACGTCGACGGACGTGCCCTACCAGTTCAACGCGATGGGGTTCAACGCCGACGCCTCGCTCGCGGTCGCGTACCTGGACTTCGCCAACGCCGGCAGCATCGACGTGACCGGGGTGCTCAACCTGACGGAGGCGGTGTTCATGGACCTCGGCACGTCCGAGGTCCACCGCGTGCCCGTCGGCTTCGCGCCAGAGAACGTGCTGTTCACGGCGGACAACCAGAAGGCCGTCGTGCTCTCGCGCTCGCAGGTCGCCGTCGTCGACCTGGCAACGTGGACGGTCAGCGTGAACTTCCCGCTTACACTCTCGGCAAATGACGTCGTCGAGCCGACCAGCGTGGTCCTCACGCCAGACGGGAAGGACGCGCTCGTCACTATCGCCGGCAGTCCCAACCTCTACGTCCTCGACCTCGTCGCCGAGAGCATCGACATCGTCGAATTGAACGCGGTCCCGGCCGCCTTGCAGGTAGACGCCGCGAACGACCGCACCGTGATCGTCTACGCCAACACGCCCGAGGTCGACGTGCTGGAGCACACGTACTTCTCGACCAAGGCGTACACGCTCACCGAGCCGGCCTCTGCGATCAGCGAGGCGGGAACGTCCCAATTGCTCTACAATCCCGGCAGCTCCTACCACGACGTCTACGCATTTGACGTCGCGTCCGGGACCCTGAACGAGTTCCGCGCCGAGAACCCGGTCGAGGCGATGTACGTCAGCGACGATGGGACGGTCGCCATGGCGACGACGACGCCCGAGGGTGGCGGATCAAGCGGCGATGTCTCCAGCTTCTACGACAGCTATTACGGCCTCTCCATCTTCGACCTCGCCTCAAACCACACCCCCGCAGCCCTTGCGCTCCAGGCCGCGCCAGTCGGCGTCCAGCTCGTCTCCGAAGGCGGCGTGAACACGGCGTTTGTGCTGCTGGATGGCGTGGAGGAGCTGCAGCAGGTCGATCTGGCGACGGGGTCGGCGACCACGCTCAAGCTCCCCGCGCCGCCGGTCGGCATCACCGCCATGCCGGGCGGCCCGTTTGTCGTCAGCCACGCCTCGGCCCTCGGCCTGTTGAGCTTCTACGACGTTGCCAGCAACACGTTTGTGAGCGCCGCCAACTTCGGCACGCTCGGTCTGTACGATCAGGCGGTCCTGCCCCGACTGGAGGTGTCCAAGTGATTCTCGCCCTCGCCCTCCACGCCGCCCTCGCCGATGATCCCGCGCCCGTCGCCGCACCCGCGCCCGTCGCCGCACCCGCGCCCGTCACCGCACCCTCACCCGTCACCGCGCCCGTCACCCCGCAGCAGGCCGCGCCCATCGCCCCGGAGGAGGCCGCGCCTGTCCCGCTCGACCGGCCGACGGAGGCCCGTTTTCGCGTCCGCGTCGTCCTCGGCGCACAGGGCGACCCGAACAACAGGTTCATGGACACCTCGGCGCCCCTCTCGACCGTCGGCATCGGCGCCGGGATGCAGCTCCAGAAGCACCTGGCGCTGGACGTCGATCTCACCCACGCCTACCAGTCCGGAACGCACTCCTTCAACGACGCTACCGGGATGGATCAGGCCGCGTCTGCCTCGGCGACGACCACGCTCTGGACCGAGCGCCTCGACCTGAGCCTCCTCGCCGAGTCCCATCTCGGCAGCTCCTTCCAGCCCTACGCGCGGCTCTCGGCCGTCGGCGACCTCGGCATCGCGCGGCTGGACGAGGACACGAGCGACCCGCAGAACCTGACCCAGCTCACCTCCGTCGGGTTCACGGGCGGCGGCTATGCGGGCGGCGGGCTCGCGTTCCCGTTCCGCGTCGACCAGCGGGTGCGGGTCGTGCCGGCGCTGGAGCTCGGGTACACGGTCCTGGCGCCGCTTCAAGTGGGCGACCTTGGCGCGCTGCGGGAGTCGGGGTTCACGTTCCGGTTTTCGTCGGAGGTCCGGTTCTGAACGGGGTCGAGGGCGCGGGCCGGGTTAGACAACCTTGTGACTCCCGAAGCGACCGCGCGTAGCCTGTGCGAGCAGCTTGGGGAGCCGGCGGCGAGGCCACGGCGCGCACGGGACGGGCGGGAGCACCACCTGTTCGTCATCCAGCTCCGGGGCGAAGAGCGCCTGCTCAAGTTCCCGAAAGACGACGGGCTCCGCGACCCGTACGACCCCTCGCGATCCCCCGAGGATCGCCTGCGCGCCGAGGCGAGCGCCATCCAGCTCGCCCGGGACGTCGAGGTGCCGCCCGACTACCGCTTTCATGCGACGACGCCGGTGTGCAGCACGATGGCCATCATCCCGGGGACGACCGCGGAGATCGCCTACGAGGACGGGAAGTTGGACGAGGACGGGCTGCTCGCGGTCTCGCTGCAGATGGGGCGGACGCTCGCTGCGCTGCACAGCCGTCGTCGGCCGAGCGATCCGGAGGCCGCCGCGGCATTGCCGGACCTCCCGGGCGTCGACCCGCTCAACGCGCGCCTGTTGCACCTCGACTACCACCTTGGGAACGTCATGATCCGGCCCTCGCTGGGGTCGCGCTGGGCGGTGGCGGGGGTGGTGGACTGGACCTGTGCGAGGTGGGGTCAGCCCGAGGCCGATCTCGTGGAGATGCAGGTGAGCGCGTTCGTGATGAACCCGCGCGCGCGGGATGCGTTCGTGGCCGGCTACCGGAAGGCGTGCGGACGGGCGATCGACATCGCGCTGGTCGAGCGGCTGGCGAGGGCGGAGATCCGCAGGCGGCTCGTCGAGGATCCGCCGGAGAACCCGGTGCAGGTGGCGCGGTGGAAGGACTGGGTCGACCAGCGCGCGAGCGGGCGTTCGTTGCCGCCGCCGCGGACGAAATGATCGCGTTCTACGCCCTGCTCGGGTGTGTCCACACGGGCGCTTCCGAAGCGCCGAGGCCCGCCCTCGTGGAGCTGCGTCCCGAGCCCGCCGCCGGCCTCGCGGACGGCCTCCACCTGGACGCCGGCCTGCGCGCCGCGGCCGAGGAGCTCGTCGGTGACGTGACCCGCGTGGACGCCCGCCTCGACCCCGCGTCCGTCCGCCTCGCCCTCGCGCGCGCCGGCTACCCGCGCGACGCCCACTTCATCCACGCGCACAGCGACGACGGCACCCTCCCGCGCACGCTGCTCGACAGCATCCCGCGCACAGCGCCCGTCGACATCGCCTGGGCCTCCCGCCCAACGCCCGGCGGCATCGGCCAGACCTTCATCCTCGGCTGGGCGACGCAGGCCGGCACGATGGACGCCCTCCCCCGCGACATTCCCCTGGATCGCGGCCTGCCCTTGCGCATCGACGACCTCGCGTCGCCCCGGCTCTACATCGGCGCCCCGGACGGCCGCGCGCAGGAGCTTGGCATCACCCCCGGCGTGGATCGCTGGCTCGACGTCTTCCACATCCCCGGCGAGTACCGCATCGAGATCGTCGACAAGGACAGGGTTGCCTTCCTCTTCTCGCTGTTCGTCGACGTCGCGCTGCCCGCCCCTTCCGCGCTCCCCGGGCCCGCCGAGCGGCCAGACCCGCTCGCCGCCTCGGCCGAGATCGCTGCGAACGTCAACGCGCTGCGCGCCCGGACCGGGCTACGGCCGCTCAGGGCCTTCCCCCTGTTCGAGCCCGAGACGCGCGCACAAGCCGCTTGTCTGGCTTCGCTTGGCATCGTCGCGCACAAGACCGCGGGCTGTCCGGGCGTGCCCGACCTGACCGCCCACGATGATTTTCCGCACGCGCGCCACCACGAGGATGTCGTCGCCGCCGACACCGCCGCGGAGGCCTGGGATCGGCTCTACGACAGCCCCGGGCACCGTCTGAACCTGCTCTGCGACACGTGCACGCACCTCACGGTCGGGTCCGCGATCGAGAACACCAACCCGGCGCGCGTCTACGCCGTCGTCGAGGCGCTCGAGTTTCCGGACGGGGAGCCGGCGCCGATCGTGCGGGGGCGGGAGTGACCCTCCTTCGGCGCGTTGGGCTGCACGTCTGGATCGTCGCCTTGCTGCTCGGTTTGTTGTCGTCCAACCTCGAGGACGACCCGCTCGACCACATCCTCGAGCCCTGGTTCGGTCGCCCCTTCGCGGCCATCGGTCTGCGTCAATACTGGGCGATGTTCGCGCCGGATCCGGTGCACAACGCCCGCTTCGTGCGGATGACGCTCACAGCGCCCGACGGTAGCCAGACCGAGCTCTGGGACACGGAGGAGCCGCCTTTCCCGCCGGGAAGTCGCGCCTGGATGGGGGTCGGCTACCAGCGGCTGACCAAATGGGAGAAGCAGGTCGCGCTCAAGCCGGACCGCTGGGGAAAACCCACGGCAGAGGCGCTTTGTCGGCTGGGGAACCTGCACGGCAGCATCTCGGCGACAATCGTGGCGTACACGACGCCGCCACCCCTCCGGCGACAGGCGGGAACGCAGATCGCGCGCAGTGAGAGCGTGGCCGGGCCGTGGGTGTGCCCGTGAACGGGCGCGGGATCGTGCGGGCGCTCTGTCAAGGCTGGCTGGCCTACTGGGAGGGGCGCGTGCCCGTCGCCCGCTACGTGCCCCTGCGCGTCGGCTTGGGCATCGTGTTCCTGGCGCAGTACCTGACGATGTTGCCGATCGCGCACCTGCAGTTCGACACGCGGGGGCTCGCTCCGGCAGACGTGGGCTCGTCCTGGGGGCACGTCCGGTACACGCTGTTCGATGGGCTGACGGGCGGGCAGGTCGACGCCGTCATCGGGATCGGCGCGCTCGCTTCGGTGGGGTTGGCGGCAGGGGTGTTTCCGCGGGTGTGCGGCGCGGTGGCGTTCGTCCTCGAAGTTCTCCTGCTCCATCGCTCCAATTTCTGGCAGGACGGGAGCGATTGCCTCGTGCGCTGCCTCGTGTTCTTCGTGTGCTTCGCGCGGCTCTCCGGGACGGGCGGGACCGGAATCTGGCCGCTGCGGTTCGCGCGCCTGCAGGTCGCGATCGTGTACCTGGCGACGGCGATCTGGAAGCTTCAAGGCCGCGACTGGCAGAACGGCAGCGCGCTGTACTGGGTGCTGCAGGACCCGAAGTACCAACGTATTTCCATCGACGGGCTGTTGGCGACGACGGCGGGGCAGGATCTGGTCGCGCTCGGCGCCTGGGCGACGGTGGCGGTGGAGCTGGCGCTGGCGGTCCTGCTGATGGTCCCGCGGACGCGGAAGGCCGGGCTCGGGCTCGGGACGCTGCTGCACCTTGGCATCTGGGCGACGATGCGGATCGGGCTTTTTTCGCCGTTGATGCTGGTGAGCTACCTCGCGTTCGTGGAGCGGGACGCGACCGCGCGGTGGGGGTGGCGGGTGTCGGGGGACTAGCGCCTTGATATCCGCCTGCATGTCCTTCGCGCGCCTCTCGGCCGCCATCGCTGCCGTCGGCACCCCCCTCTGCATCGGCATCGACCCGCATCCGGGCGCAATCGGCACCGATGCTGCGGGTGTGCTGACGTTCGGGCGCGCGGTCATCGCCGCTGCGAAAGGCAGGGTCCCGGCCGTCAAGCCCCAGTTCGCCTTTTTCGAGGCGCTCGGCTGGGAGGGAATGCGCGTCCTCGCCGCTGTGTGTGCTGAGGCCCGCGCCGCCGATCTCATCGTCGTCGCAGACGCCAAACGTGGCGACATCGGCACCACCGCCGCCGCCTATGCTGCCGCTGTCCTCGGCCCGAACGCGCCGTTCCCGGCCGATATCCTGACCGTCTCCCCGTTCCTCGGCCTCGACACCCTCCAGCCCTTCGTGGACGTCGCCCGAGCCACCGATCGGGCCGTGTACGTACTTCTACGTACCTCCAACCCCGGGTCCGCGACCTTCCAGGACCCCGCCGAAGCCGCCCTGTGCGCGTGGCTGCGCGTCAACGAGGACGTCGCCGGTGCCGTCGTCGGCGCGACGCACGCGGAGGCGCTGAAACGGTTGCGGACCGCCTTGCCGAACACGGCGTTCCTGCTCCCGGGCTACGGCGCGCAGGGTGGAACTGCCGAGGATCTACGGCCCGCCTTCTCGGGCCCTGCGCTGGTCGTCAGCGCGCGCGGGGCGACCCTGCCGGAGCCGGCCGAGCGCGCCGCCTGGGATCGGGACCCCGCGACCTGGATCGCCGACCGCATCGACCGCATCCGCGCCGACCTGACGCGCGCCGGGATTGGGGCATGAACCACCGCTTCCGTCTCCCGCTCCTCGCCCTCGCCGCCTGCCACTCGACCTCCGCCCTCACCGGCACCGCGCGCGACGAGCTGCGCCTCGTCGGCCTGCCCGACGTGGTCGTCGTCCCCGGCACGCCAGGCGAGCGCTGCCCGCCGATCCATCTTGTCCCGGATTCCAGCGGGGCGTTTTCCACGACCGTCTGCACAGACCAGACCTACACCGTCTCCTACGCGGACGGCGTCTCCGGCATCCACTGGCGCGGCGACCCGGTCACCGCCAAAGCCGGCGACTCTGTCAGCATCTCGGCCTTTCCCGCCGCGAGTGAGCCCGGCGTCTACGTCCTCGGCGCAACGCTCAAGCGCCTGCCGCCCTCCGTCCGCATCGACAGCGCGCCTGTCCTGCCGAGTGGCACGGTCGTCCGGTTTCCCGTCGAGATGCCCGACAACGTCGCCCGAGTCCTCCCCGGGGAATTCCTCCTGCTTCAAGGCTCCGAAGCCGACGACACGCTCACCCCGCTGGGCCGGTCCACAACCGCCCTCTCGCTGGACCGACCGTCCCCGCCAACGACCATGGGCCCCTGGTCGTTCCTCGGCGTCTCCATCGCGGAGGACGGCGCCGTCGCCGCCCTTCCCGCCCTCGACGCCCACCCCATGCAGACCACGGCCGCGAACGTCAAGCTGACGTACTTCCCAACGGAGCTTGTCCCACCCGGGGTTTACGTTGTCGGAAAGCCGAATGCCGCCCGGGCCTGGCTCGTCGCGTTCGGCCCCGCATCCACGCCGGGATAGCCGCGCTCGATGCTCCCGGCCGTCGCCCGCTTTCTGTCCAGCACCCTTCCTGCCGAGGAGCGCGAGCGCCTGAAGCACCTCCAGTTTGCGGACGCCGGCCATGGCTACGACCCCTTCGGCCTCCACCCCGACTTCGTGGCGTTGGGCGAGGCGATCACGGCGCCGCTCTACGAAAAGTACTTCCGCGTCGAGTCCTCCGGCCACGAGCACATCCCCGCCACGGGCGCTGCCGTCCTTGCCGCCAACCACTCGGGCGCCATCCCGTTTGACTCCGCCATGATCTGGGCCGACGTCGTCCGGCACACCAACCCGCCCCGGGTCCCGCGCCCGGTCGCCGACCACTTTGTGCCGATGATCCCGGTGATCGGCATCCTTTTTGCGCGCGGCGGGATGGTGGGCGGCAGCCGCGGCAACGCGCGCACGCTGCTGGAGCGCGGGGAGATGCTGCTGATCCACCCGGAGGGCGTGCCCGGCATCGCCAAGTCGTTCAAGCTCCGGTACAAGCTCCAGGATTGGCGGGTCGGGCACGTCGAGCTGGCGATCCGGCACGCGGCACCCGTGATCCCCGTCGCGGTCGTCGGCGCGGAGGAGCAGATGCCGCAGATCGGGCGCATCCCCATTTCCGTAGCTGGAATGCCGTTCATCCCGATCACGCTCACGCCCCTGCCGATGCCCGTCCGCTACCACATCCGCTACGGCGCGCCCATCCCCGTGCAGGAGCTGTATACGCCGGATCAAGCGGACGATCCGGCGGTCGTGAAGGAGGCTGCGGCGCTGGTGAAGCGCACCGTCCAGGCCATGCTGGACGAGGGCGTCAAGCAGCGCCAGGGCGTGTTCACGTGACCGACCACGTCCCCGGCTCGCGCCCGCACGTGCGCGGTGTGCTCGTCACCGGCGTGGACGCGCCCGTCGGCGAGTGGCTTGCCCGCTCGCTCCTCGCGGATCCGGACATCGGCCACATCATCGCCGTGGCCCCGCACGCCGAGCGCATCGCCCTGCCGCAGTCGAGCCGCCTCACTTTTCTGCCCGTCGAGCTGAACAAGGAACGCCGGGTCCACGATCTGCTGTTCGGCCCCGTCCGCGAGCTTGGCGTCGAGGTCGTCATCCACGCCGCGACCGCCGGCACCGCAATCCACGACTCGCGCACCGCGCACGCGCTGAACGTCGAGGCCACGCGCAGCCTCCTGGCCCTTTGCGAGCGCCACCCGACAATCCGCCGCTTCGTCCTCCGATCTTTCGCAGAGGTCTACCAGATCGAGGCCGACCTCCCCGTCCTCATCGCCGAAGACCACCCCCTCAACCTTCTGCCGGGAGCGCCCCAGTTCGTGCGCGACCGCGTCGAGGCCGACCTGCAGGCCTGCGTGCGCATGGGCCTCTCCCAGCTCCAGATCCAGGTCCTGCGCACGGCGGAGGTGCTGGCGCCCGGCACCGGGTCCCAGCTCTTTGATTATCTCGCTTCACCCGTCTGTTTTCGGCCCATGGGCTACGACCCGATGCTCAACCTGCTCTCGCTCTCGGACATCACGCGCGCGCTGCACGCCTCCGTCCGCGCCACCGAGCAGGGCGTGTTCAACATCCCCGGTTTTGACACCCTCCCGCTCTCGCTCGCCATCCGCAAGTGGGGAAGAGCCGGGATCGCCGTGCCGAATGCGCTGATGGCCCCGCTCTACCGTTGGCGCACAAAACTCTGGGGCAACGACTTTCGGTACGGCATGAACCGCCGCCGCTTTCACTACTCGGGCGTGCTGGACGGGCGACGAGCCCGCGCCGTGTTCGGGTACGCGCCGGAGAACGGGGTGGAGTGGCCGGCGGGTTGAATTCGCGGCGGTCGTCGGCCGGTTTGGGCGGCTCGCCCGGCGTGGGGGCCGTTCCAGGGGGTGCTTTGGAACGCCGCGTTGAACCGGCGCGGGTCCCCGGGCGCGGGGTCAGCAGACCGGCGCCCGGACCCCGCGCAGCGCCTCGCGAGCAACGTCCGCCTGCGCCTGGGGGACGACGATCTCGATAGGGACGCTCAGATCGAGCGGTCCCGCCCGCCGATAGGCGAGCCCGCGCGCGTGCGCCGTCACCTCGCGCGCCGACAGGAATTCCAGGGCGGCGTGGGCCTCGTACGGCCGCTGCACCACCCACACCCGCGTCAGGGCGCCGTCGCCCAGCCGTTTGCGCTCGCGAACGGCCTCCGCCACCAGGCCGCCCGTGATGCCGAGCCATGTGACGAGACCCAGGAGCCCGGCGGGGATCGGCGCGCGGGCGCCGAACTCTTCCGTCAGGCCCATCGCCACCGTCAGCGCCATCGTGAGGCCGAGCGCGGGGTTGATGGCCGCCCGAAGCTCCCCGGCGACCGCCTCCGGGTCGCGCCCGTAGCGCCCGTAGACCGCTCCCACGAGCGCGGGCTGGTTGAGCGCCGCGCCCCACAAGGCCGTCATCAGCACACCCGCGGCCAGGGCGACCAGCCACCCCGCTGGCGCGACAGGGACCCCTGCGAGGAGCTGGCCTGTGGCGCCGAAGAGCGCCGACAGCGCGGAGACCGTGCCCCATTGCCCCCACCCCGCCAACACGGCCCCCGGCGCGCGGGGGGAGGGCGCCTCGCCGCCCAGGAGCTTCGCCCCCAGCCAGGGCGCGGCGATCACGAACAGCAGGCTTGGAAGGGCGGTTTCGGGGTGGCCGACCCACGGTGCGGCCGCGAGGAGCCTCATGACCGGCCGCCAGCCTGTGCCGCACACGAGCAGGATCCCCACGCCCGACCCCACGCCCCACCGCTGGATGACCTCGGCGAGCAACCGGCAGGCGACGGTGCCGGCGACTACGCTGACGGTCATCACCAGCCGGGGCTGCCAGGCGTGCTCGACGATGACCGAGCGGCCGTCGGGGCCGCGGAACGACTCGATCGTCGTCACCAGCAGCAAGCCCTGGATCGCCGCCACGACGACGCTCGCGCGCGTGACTGCGACGAGGGCGCCATCCTCCGCGCCCGCATCGCGAACCCACCCCCACCGCCGAAAGAACCAGCTTGCCGCAGCGACAAACCACGCGCCCGTCACGAAGGGCACGACGCCCAGAGCCCCCACGCCAAGGGCCGAGTCCGGCCCCAATGCTGCCCGTGCGACCGGGTCCAGCTCCGGCAGAGGCACCGCCCGCAGCGCCAGGAACGCGCCCACGGCCGCGATGGTCACCACCACGCGCTGGACCGGGGGCGACCGGGTCAGGGGGATGGTGGCCGCCCGTTGTCACCCGTGAGCAACGCGAACGCGTCGATCGCCATCGCGCGGGCGCCGGCGAGCGTCGCCTGCCACGCGATCTGCCCCACCGCAGCCGCGGGATCGAGGCGAACCAAGCGGTCTACGCGCGGCAACGAGGCTCCAGGCGGGACGCCACGCCGTATCACACCCACGGGGAGCGGTCAGACATGGCCCAAATGTCGCACCCGGCCGTCAGACCGGGGTCAAAAGTCGCCGGGCTTGGCGTCCGCGGGCCCCCGGCCCGTCGCGGGGCCGCGGGGTTCGGGGGGCGAGGCAAACTATCGGCGTTCGTCTGTCCGACCCCGTAGGCTGACCTGCTCGCGAACGGGGATGGTTTCCAGCAACCGCCGCTTCGACGGCCCGTCGCGACTTTTGACCCCGGTTACGAACCGAACCGCGACTTTTGAGGCGTGTCTGGGCGGGCGGGACGACGTCCGCGGGCTCTGGCGAGCCGTCCTGGGCGGCCCTGACCGTCTGGCACCGCCGCCCGCGTTCAGGGAACCGCGAGGCGGCCCCACGGGAGCGGACTGGAGCCCGCGGCCCGACCGCGCCTCGCCGCCTGGCCCCGGCGATATTCCTGCCACACGGGCGTGCGCGTGAGATCCCCTGGCTGCAGCCCTTCCATCCGGTCGTCCCCGACCGCGCGTATGCACGCGTTGAGCACGTCGTCGTCCGTCAGGGACCATCGGGTCCCCGCGCCCCGGATGAGCCGCTCAACCTGCCGAACCCCGCAGTCGGCCCACTCGGCGAGCCGGCCAGAGTGGGTGTGCCCGAACGTTGCCGCGACCCGCAGCGCGGTCTGGCGCGGCCGGCCGTGGACGACCTCGGGCGCGGACGTGCGGAAGACCGCGCCGACCGCTTGGCTCACGGACGCGAGATCCCAGGTGCCGCCTTGCACCCGCGGGAGCGAGGAACCACCGTTCTCGACCGTGGGATCGCCGGCGACGTAGGCGTGGAAGCGCTCACAATCGGCGACACGCAGCCAGGGCGTGGCGGCGAACCCCGTCGCGTCGCGGTGCGTGCTCCAGGACCAGGCGAGCGGGTCGGTGATGAGTCGGGCGCGACACGGATTCAGTTCGATGTACCGGACACATCGCCGGAGGTGGCCCGGGTCTGCGGCGAGCGGCGCAGGCGCGGGGACGGCGCCCCAGCGGAACGGCTGGGACCAGCGCGGCTGGGAGCCGAGCCACCGGCTGTACCCGGCGCGAACGCGGGTGAACCGGCCATCCGCGTCCGCGTGCGGCAGCAGTAGGTGGACGTGGTCCGGCATCAGGCAGCACGCGTGCGCCTCGGGAAAGCTGCGCGCGAGCGACCGCCAGAGGTGAAGCGCCTCGCGGTCGCGGGTGTAGAGCCAGTCCCGAGCGTGGGCGACGAGGTGAAAGTCAGGCATGGCGCGCGCTCAAGCAAGGGGCGTGCCGCGCCGCCGCTTCGGCGCAGGGATTATTCCAACTATATGAGATCGTTGGATATGGTGCGCGCCTGTCGCGCGTCTCAGCGGGGCGGACGCGGAGACCGGACCGGGATCCGACGGAAGTCTGCAAGACATCCGTCGGACTTCCGTCAGACGTCCGTCACCCCGGTGGGCAGCCTCAGCGTATCGGCGGGCAGCAGACCGGGGTCAAAAGTCGCGACTGGCGTTGAGAGTGGGGTCAAAAGACGCCGGGACCTGGATCCTGGACCAAACCGGGGGGTTTTGGCCCGGAGGGGTCGCGCCGCCCGACGCGTTGTGGGCCTTGCACCGTGGCGGGGACCGGCACCCCGCGTGAGCACCCGGTCCTGGATGCGGTCCAGAGCGTGCGCGGCGACATTTGAACCCGGTCAGGTCGCGCCCGGCGACGTTGAGGGGCGGTCTGCACCGCCGATTGCCCTGGGCCCCGTCACCCGGGCAACACCCGCCGGATCAGGGTGTCCATCTCCTCGGCTGGAAAAAATGCAAGATACATCAGGATGATTGTGAGCGAGAACGGCCCCACGGGCAGGGTGAGGTAGAGGATGGCGTGGAAGGCGGCGCCGAGCAGGGCGACCTACGGGCGGCTGCGGCGGAACCAGAGCCCGACTGCGAGCGTGGCCTCGATGGCGGTGGCGCTGCAGGCCATGACCATGCAGAGCGTCGGGAACGCGGGAACGCCGATGGGGTCGGAGTTTCCGTACTGGGCGACGAGGATCTCCTGCATGCGCGCGCCGCCGAGGAACGCGGGGGTGAGCTTTTCATAGGTCGCCCAGGCGTACGCCGCGAAGACCTGCAGGGAGATCAGGCGTAATGCCCATAGCTGGCCGGTTTCGAATGCCGCGGTTCCGCGGCGCAGCGCAAGCCAGCGATCGACCGAGAGCGAGCGTCCGCAGGGCGAGAACGCCAGCCAGGTCGCGAGGAAGGCGAACAGCGCGATGTGGTGGTGCTGGTAGGGCTCCACCCCGCCGTAGACGCCCATGCCGTAGAGGATCCAGAGGCAGACGCCGGCGGTGAGCGGGGCTGCGATCGGGGTCGCCAGGCCGACGAGCATCGCGGTCGTCGACGCGAAGAAGAGCAGGGAGAACGCTGCCGAAGCGAGGTCGTGGCAGGTGAACAGGGCGAACTCGCCGGCAAAGCGGTCCCAGAGCAAGAGGACCAGCCCGATGCGGATGAGCGCGAGCGAGCGGGTGGAGCCCTCGACCGCGAACCAGCGAGCGATCATCGACATTGGTTGTCCGTTTCCCGAAGGACGCGGTGCCAACCGGCGCGCGTGGCAACGTCCAGGCGGACGCGGACGTCGGCGGTCGGGCCAAGGTGGCGACAGAGGCGGCGGGCGATGGCCAGGGCGGCGTCCTTGTCCTTCACGTGCGCGAGGGCGGCGCGCTCATGCTCGTTCGTGGCGAGCAGATCGTAGCGATCGATGGGCTCTTTGGTGCCGTCGGGCAGCGCCTGGACGAACGCGACTTGCGTGGCCGCGAGGCCAAAGCCGGAGAACATGTCCCAGGCGCGGAAAGGCCCAAGGTCGGTCCGGGTCCACTTGGCGACCCCGGGGGTGACCAGGATCCAGGCGCAGGCCAGCAGGAGCGCGGGCAGGCGGAGGCGTGCGATCATCGGGGCGTGGGGAGGGCGAAAGATGGGGCACTGTTGTCGACGATGATCCTCAACGCTCACCCCGTTGGGGCGCCAGCAGCCCGAACGTCATGCGCGACGCCGACGCAGGAGGCCAAACGCCGCGAAGACCCCGACCCAGCCGTCAACCGGCGCGTCCGTCGCACACCCGCCACACGCCTTTTTCGGCAGGCCGTCCTTGCCGTCGCAGTTGGCGTCGAGGCCGTCGCGGGGGATGTCGTGGGCGCCGGGGTGCACCGAGGCGTTGGCGTCGTCGCAGTCGCCGGGGACGGTGGTGTAGCCGTCGCCGACGAAGCAGACGATGGCGGTGTCCGTGCTGCCGTAGCCGTCCCCATCGGTGTCCACGTAGGCGGTGATGCCGTCGGTCATGGCGGGATCGGCGGCGTCGACGAGGCCGTTGCAGTCGTCGTCCAGGCCGTTGCAGACCTCGATGGCTGCGGGGTTCATGGCGGGGTTTGTGTCGTTGCAGTCGCCGGGATTCGCGGCGTAGCCGGTGCCGACGGGGCAGTCGGTGTGCATGCTGCCCTCCGCGCCGTACCCGTCGCCGTCCGCGTCGACGTAGGAGACGTCCCCTTCGTCGACCGCCCCGTCGCAGTCGTTGTCTCGGTTGTCGCAGACATCTTCGGCAGCCGGGTTGATCGCGGCGTTGTAGTCGTCACAGTCGCCGGGTAGGGGCGCACGCGTGCTGTCCACCGGGCAGGCGGTGCCGGCCGCGCCATACCCATCGCCATCCCAGTCGACATACGAGACGCTGCCTTCGTCGATGCTGCCGTCGCAGTCGTTGTCGAGGCCGTCGCAGAGTTCGACGCCGCCGGGGTTGGTGCTTGCGTCGGTGTCGTCGCAGTCGGCTTCGGTGCTGGTGGTCATGTGGTCGCACCGCCACACGTTCAGGGTGGATCCCGCGTAGCCGTCCGCGTCGTCGTCCGGGAAGCCCCCGGTGGCCGCGCCGACGTCCGGGTCGACATCGTCGCAGTCGCTGTCGGCGGGGATGCCGTCCCCGTCGGCATCCGTGGGGTCCGGGACGTAGCCCGCGTACACGGCGACGAGGTCGTACCGCGTGCCGTCCGGCTTTTCGCAGAGCGCCAGGTCGGCGTAGCCATCGCCGTTGAGGTCGCCAACCCCGGCGGACAGGTGCCTCACGGTGCTTTCCGGGGGGAAGACCACGCTCGGCGTGGAGACCAGCCCGGTCGCGCTCCCCTCGTAGACCGCAGGAGTCACGGTGCTGCCGTCGGTGGCCGCAGACGACTCCAGGACCACGTCCGCGTAGCCGTCTCCGTCCGTGTCGCCAAGCATTCCGAGTCCCTCGCCGAGGTGGGTGCCGGGTGCGCCACTCAGGGGGTCAGATGGGGCATCCGCGAGCCCGAGCGCCCCGCCGGCGTACGTGTAGACCCGCCCCTCCCCCGAGGACGATCCCGGTGCGCCGACCACTACGTCGTCGTAGCCGTCCCCGTCGATGTCCCCACCCGCGGCACTCGCCGCGCCGAAGCGGTCGGCGGCGTTGGCGCCGGTCAGCTCGTTTGCCGGCGAAGATGAAACGTTTCCGGCGGACCCCAGGTAGATGTAGACGGTGCCATCCCCATCGCCGTAGACCAGGTCATCGATGCCGTCACCATCAATGTCGCCGCCGGATGCCGCGTTCGCGCTACCCGCTGGCAGGGTCAGCACCGCCACCGATCCGAGCCCATCGCCGCTACCCTCATAGAGGTAGGCCTGAGTCCGGGATCCGAGGACCGCATCCGCGTAGCCATCGCCGTTCATGTCACCCACGGCGGCGATGGTGGTGCCGGAGCCGTCGCTCGCAGCCGTGATGACTGGCCGCGTGGCCACTGTGAGACCGGCGGGACCGCCAAGGTACGCCCGCCCGCACCAATCCCCGCCCGCCATATTCGCGACGACGAGATCGTCGTAGCCGTCGCCGTTCACGTCACCGACACCAGATGCGTAGCTCCATTCGTAATCCGCCGTACACTCGCCCGTGGACGCGGGGATGGTCGTCTCCCCGGCTGCCCCGAACGGGGATCCGGTGACCACGACGGGCGGCACGGCGAAACTGGACACGACCATGTCGTCGTACCCGTCCGCGTTGACGTCTCCGGCGGCGGCGGCCGCCCACCAGCCGTCGATCTCGACGGCCGGCGTCCCAAACACCGGATCCACCGTGATCGGGTAGCTCGCGCCTGCATCGTCGACCGCGAGGATCACCTCGCCCGGGCCCACCCGCATCGTCACCCCCAGCGCCCGCCCCCGCGCATCCCACGCCCGCAACCCACCGACCGTCCAGCCGGTCGCGCCGTCGACCGCCAGCGCGATCGTCAACAGCCCCGTGCCCATCGGCCTCGTCGGCAGCGTCCACCCCTCCTCCATCCCGTCCGCCCGCCTGGCCCACCACTCGGTCACGCCCGCGGCGCTCACGTCTCCCCGCCCGACAAACGCCGTCCGCACACCCATCTTCGCGCCACCGGCGACGATCTCCACGCGCTCGCCGGGTGTGAGCAGGGTGGCGAGGTCCAGGAGCGGCATGGTCGCAGGATACTACGGCCCGGCCGATCCGCGCGTCATCCGGCGCCCAAGCCAGAAGCCCGGCAGCAGCGGCAACCAGAACGACAGGCCGCGAAAGAGGAGAACTGCGGCCAGCCCGGGCTCCACGGAGACGCCGAAGAGCGCCAGTCCCCCCAGCGTGCCGGCCTCAAAGGTGCCGAGTCCGCCGGGCACAAAGCCGAGCGTGCGTGCCAGGACGCCGATGAGGAAGGCCGAGGAGGCCTGGCCGACCGTTGGCGTCTGGCCGACGGCGCGCAGGCAGGTCCACAAGGTGAGGGCGTCGAAGGCGAAGTTTCCGAGGCGGAGGAGGCTGGCGAGGGCGATGAGGCGGAAGTTTCGGACGAGGGAGGGGTCAGCCGAGGCCAGCGCTGCCAGGGAGGGGGAGGCGCGAACGCGGGGCGGCAGGACGCGACCCGGCGTTGAAAGCCAGAAGATGCCGCCCGAGATGCCGAGCCCGACCAGCCACATCCCGCCTGCGAGCGCGAGGACCCAGCCTGGAAGCTCACGCTGCACGCCGAGATACACGATCGTTGACGCCAAAGCCACGCCGAACGCCACGTAGTACCCGATGAGGTCCACCAACATCGCGCTCATGGACGTTGGCGGCGAAACCCCGCGCCGCTCCAGGATCCGCACCACGACGAGCATGCCGGCGATCCCCGCCGTCGGCATCGCCTGGTTGGTGAACAGCTCCACGAGCGAGAGCGCGTAGAGGAACCGGTGCGACTGCGGCACGCCAGCGGCCGAGAGTACGAAGCCCCACGCGCCAGCCTCGGCGGTGTACGTCGCGGCCTGCAGCCCGACCGCAACGAGCAGCCACGCCGGCTGGGCCTCGGCCGCGACCCGTACAAATTCCTCGGCTTCCCCGAACCGAAGCACCGCGCCAACGACCGCACACAGCGCGACGATGCCGAACAGGATCCCGGGCGTGAGCCGGAAGCGCGGCGGGGTCTCCGGCGGGGTGGCGGGCATGCCGGGTCGATTATCGAGGCTGGAGTGCGTTCCGGGGTGCGCTGGCGCGGCAGACCGCCCTCAAAAGTCGCCGAGCGGGTTCAGACCGGAGTCAAAAGACGCCGACCGGGTGCCCGGCGGGCCAGGCTGGGCGAGCCCGGCATGGGCACGGCAGATTCTCCGCGTTCGTCCGTTCGCCGCGACACGGGCCTCGCGTCCAGAGAGCGAGGAAATAGAGCTGTACGCATCATGGGCGACTTTTGACCCGGGTCTGGAGCGCGGGGGCGACATTTGAGCCGGGTCTGCTGGACGACGCGGGCGCTCGACCCCGATTAGACCGCGAACCGCCGGCTCGGAAATGCGTCCGCGAAGTCCGAGCGCCCGTCCGTCACCAGCTCAGCCATCGCCTTGCCGGCGAGGAACGCGAACCCAAACCCGTGACCGGTGAATCCGACGGCGGCCATCACGCCGGGCGCGCCTGGCACGGGGCCACAGATCGGCAGCCCATCCCTGGAGAATCCCATGGTGCCTGACCAGCGGTGGGTGATCGGCACGTCGCGCAAGGGCGCGAAGCGGTGCAGGAATTCGACCATCCGGGTCTGGATTCCCTCGTGGAGCGTCTCGTCGGTGCCGACCTCGGCGGTCGGGTCGAGGTTGCGCCAGCCGCCGAGGACGATGCGGCCGTGCTCGTCCTGGCGCCAGTAGTCAAAGCCGTGGTCGGCGTAGACGGGGCAGTCGAACAGCGCGGGCGCGGGGGCGGTGGCGAGCATCTGGCCGCGGACCGGGTCGACTTTATCGGCGAAGAAGGGGAGGATGCCGCCGGCATAGGCGTTCGTGCAGACGACGACGAGGCTGGCGCGGATGGTGCCAGCTCCGGCAGCGCTGGCGGTGTGGACGGTCACGTCGCCCGCGCCCTGCGCGTCGATGCGGTCGACGGCGGTGGCTTCGTGAAGGACGGCACCGGCGGAGACGGCGGCACGGGCGAGGCCACGGACGAATTGGGCAGGGTGTAGCTCGCCATCGTCGGGGAGATGAACGCCGGTGTGGAAGCCGGCGTCCCGGTAGCAGGCGGGGAGGTCGGCGCCGACGAGCACGCGGGCGGGGAAGCCGTCTGCGGTGAGGAGAGCGGCGGATTCGAGCAATTCGCGCTCCTCGTCCTCGGAGCAGGCGAGCTGCAGGGATCCGCGCTTCTGGTAGGCGCAGTCGATGTCGTAGCGGGAAACGGCGCCGGCCATGGCGGCGTGGTTCTCGCGGGACCAGGCGTGGACGCGGCGGGCGCGCTCGTGCCCCATCACGGCGATCGCGCGGCTGTACCGCTCAGCCGTGCCTTGCAGCACAAAACCGGCGTTCCTCCCCGAAGCTCCGACGCTTACATACCCGCGCTCGACCCAGCGCGGCGCCAACCCCGCCTCCGCGAGCGCCAACGCGGCTGAAGCCCCGCACAACCCCGCGCCGATGACCACCACGTCGGCGTCGACGGCGCCCGAAAGCGGTGCGGCCTCGGGCTTCAACCCCTCCAACCAGTACGGATTCACGGCCTTGTTCCGCCCGCGCCCGGCTCCGCGACCGCCGGGGCCGCTCCAGCGCCCGCGACCGGAATGAGCGCCTTCGGCAGGCCGAGGAAGCTCCCGTGCCGCATCGCCAGATCCGCGGCCGAAGGCTGGTTCTTGTCGATCAACGCCTGCAAGGCGGCGAGCCGCACGTCGCGGGAGACGGTCTCGTTGTCCACGCAGGCGGCCAGCGCGGGCCAGAGCCCGGCGGTCGTCGCGGAGCGGACAGCGGCGATGCCGGTTTCGACGGTCTCGGGGTTCGAGAGGGTGGCGGTCAGCAATTTGGACGCCAGGGCCGCGTTGGACTTGAGCGCGCTGGCGACGATGATCTCGCGGGAGTTCGGGCAGTCCGCGTACATCGCCTCGGCGTCGGCGACGGGGTCACGGCCGGCACAAGCGGCGGAGGTGCTCGCGAATTTCGCGTCCCAGGCGCGCGCACGCACGGTCGGGTCGGGCGAGGCGAGAAAGCGGGCGAGGGCGGCGCTGTCGTCCGGAGCGGGGCGCCAGCCGACGAGAGAAGCCGCGATCTCGGACGGCTTTGCGGCGGGGTCGGCGAGGACCTTCTTCCGGGCGTCCTCGTCCTGGCCGAGCGCCTGCGCGCGGAGGATGGGCGTCGTCGCGCCACCGGCGATGGCGAGCGCGCCGTCGGGATCGCGGGAGGTGAAGGCTTCAAGCAGGGCAATCTGGGCCCGCCCGGGGAACGCCTCGCGCACGGCCCGGGCGAGCGATGCGTTGTCCGCGCCGGAGAGGTACTGAACGGCGTCGAGCACGCCCGGATCAAGGTCCGGCTGGGGTTTTGCGAGCCAGGCGATCGCCAGATCCTGGAAGTGGGCCTCGTCGGAATCAGCGACGGAGCGACCTCCAAAGGTGATGGTGCCGACGGGCGAATTCGCCGTCAGCTCCATCCAGCCGCGCGCGTCGCACGCGCCGTAGCCTTCGACGACGACCGCCCACGTGTGCTTCGCCGTCAGCGCGCGCTCCCAGCCTACGCCGACCGAAACGCCCATCGTCAGGTCATCTTCGAGCGGCTGGAAGCACGAGCGCGCCCCCGCCGGCAGCGCATTCGGTAGCTCCGGGGCGGCGATCCGGGCGCCACCGGAGACCTCCTCGACCACCGGCCCACCGTCCGGCCAGCGCCACGTGTGCGTGACCGTCCCGTACTGCTCGCTCCCCCTCCGGAACGACCCGTCCGGCAGCTTGTTCCGGTCCAACGCCGGGGTCACGCGCGCGACCTCGGGCACCGCAGCCAGCCTGAGCGCCGTGTCCGGCCCCTGCCCGTCGACCCGGATCGTCTGCCCGTCGCCGTCGACCTGCGTGAACCCCCAGCCCTTCAGCGACGTGGCGAGCTGGTCCGCGGTCGCATGGTCAAAATCGACCTGGACATCCAGCCTGGTGGGCGGCTCATCGTCAACAACCTGCTTTGCCCGGTACAGATCCGCCGGCGTCGCGACCTCGGCCACGCCTCGGGGCGGCGGCGGTGGCAACGCCGGGCCCGGGTTCACCGTCGGCGGCGGGTTGGGCGGCGTCGGCGTCGGGGTGCTCGCACCCGAACACGCGCTGAGCGTGAGGGCGAGCGCGATTCCCATTCCGACCGGAGGCTTGGACATCCTGATGAACCCGTGACCCGCGCAACGTAAGCGCGCCGGCACACGTCGGCCCGTCCCGATAGTCGGCGGCGATGCGGTTTCCGTCTCCCTGCTTCCTCCCGGCGGTGCTGCCCGTCCTGCTCCTCGGCCTGACCGGGTGCGCGCCGCCCGACTGCCCCACCGACGTCGCCCTCGCGCAGGCCGACCTCTCCTGCAGCTGCGGTGGCCAGGTCCTCGACTCCCTCACCTGCGACACGACCATCTGCACGACGGACGGCGTGATCCTCGGCGACGGGACCTGCCAGTCGCTTTAGACCCGCCAGTCGATCGGCGCCTGCCCGCGCTCGGCGAGCCAGGCGTTCGTCCTGGAAAAATGCCGATTTCCGAAGAAGCCGCGGGCGGCGGACATCGGCGAGGGGTGGGCGGAGCGGAGGACGAGGTGGGCGCTGCCCGAGAGCGCCGGGATGCGGTCGAGCTTCTCGGCAGCCGGCCGGCCCCAGAGCAGGAAGACCACGGCGGGCTGCTGCTCAGCGACGATGGCGATGGCCCGGTCCGTGAACCGCTCCCAGCCGTGGCCGGCGTGCGAGAACGAGACGCCCTCGCGCACGGTCAGCACCGCGTTGAGCAGCAGGACCCCCTGGCGCGCCCACGCAGAGAGGTCGCCGTGACGGGGGATGGCGAGGCCGAGATCGTCGCGTAGCTCCTTGTAGATGTTCTGCAACGAGGGGGGCACGGGCGTGCCCGGACGGACCGAGAAGCAGAGGCCGTGCGCCTGACCGGGCCGGATGTAGGGGTCCTGGCCGAGGATCACGACGCGCACCTGGTCGAGCGGAGTGAGGTTGAACGCCGTGAAGATGTCCGGGCCGGCCGGGAGGATCGTCGCCATCTTTTTTTCTTCGACGAGAAAGGCGCGGAGATCCTGCATGTAGGGCGCCTCAAACTCGGGGCGCAGGGGCGCGAGCCAGGACGGACCCAGCTGCGGCTCACGCAGCGGCACCAGCTGCGGCTCAGGCATCGTCGCCCCAGAGGCGGCCGAGGCCGACGGCGACGGCGGTGGGTGTGCGAAGGAGGAACGGACCGAGCGACAACGCCGAGAATCCGTTGGCCACGAGGAGGGCCTGCTCCTCAGGCGCAAAACCGCCTTCGGGGCCGATCGCGAGGGCGACGGGGGCGGCGTGCTGACGAGGTCGGGGACCGGCCAGGTCGGCGTCGTGGGCGCCGGGGGTGGCGAGGTAGCGGGCAGCCGGGACGTCGCCGGCCAGCGCACGCTCCAGCGACGCCGTCCCCGCCGCTCCGCCAGCGTGCACGATTGTGGGCAGATCGGCCCTTCCACACTGGGTAACAGCGGCCCGCAGCACGCGCTCGATACGGTCGGGGCGTAGCTCTCCCGGCGGCGTCCGCAGCGTCCGGACGAGGATGAACGCCGTCGCCCCCGCCTCCGTCCCCAGCACCAGGCTCTCCTCCAGCGCCGTCGGCTTCGGCAGCCCGAGCACCACCACCCGCGTCGGCACCGCCCCGCCGACAACCACCGATAGAACCAGCATCACCGCGCAACCGTCCTCGACGTCCACCAGCTCCGCGTCTGCCTGCCACCCTCGCCCGTCGGCGACCCGCACCACCCGCCCGCGCGCGACCCGCTGCACGTCCAGCAGGTGGTGACTCTCCGCCTGCTTCGCCCGGATTCGCTCGCCCACAACGCCGGGAGCAGGCACGAGCAGGCGGTTCATCCCGCCCCTCGCGGCGCGTCGAACACAAGGTGTGTCCAGTCGCCGTCCGTCTCGTCCACGAGGATCGGGCGTACACCCAGCGCAATTCGGACCAGGTCCGCGCGGTCGGCGAGGATCCCGGCGCACGCGATGGGGCCGGCGGCGGCCGCGAGGAGCAGGGGCGCGAGGTTCGCCAGGACCTCCGCGTACAAATTCGCGACGACGAGATCGTAGGTAACGGGCCAGTCGGCGGGCAACGCGCCGAGCGGCGCCGTGCTGAATTCGGCGTCGAGCCCGTTCAGGCCTGCGGCGGCCTGTGCTGCATGGACGGCGTCGCCATCGAGATCGTTGCCATACGCTCGCATCCCCAGGCGGGCGCCGGCGAGGGCCAGGATGCCGGACCCGCAGCCGACGTCAAGGAGCGTGCCGCCGGGCTGCGCGTACCGGTCGACGGCGCGGAGGCAGGCGCGGGTGGTCACGTGGTCACCCGTCCCGAACGCGTTCCCGGGCTCGATCAGCACGACGCCGTGCAGATCCTCGGGGAACGGCCCATGCCACGGAGCCGCAATGGTGAGCCGCTCGGAGATGACGACGGGCTGGAAGTGCTGCTTCCACCCCTCGTTCCAGTCCTCCTCCGGCTGGAAGCTCCAGGCTCCGGGGAGGTCCGCGCGGGTCTCGAACCAGGCCCGCAGGAGCACGCGGCGAGGCTGACGCAGCGGCGGACCGACATCCCACGGCTGCCGCAATACCGGCTTTGTCCCCGGTAATACGTCCTCCTGCAGCCCCGTGGCCCCGAGCGCCAGCAACCGGCGGCTCTGCTCGGGCACCTCGCGTCGGGCGAGCTCGATCTCGTAGACGTGCCAGCCGCGCATCCGGGTTGGTATCAAGAAACCACCCTCGCCGGGTTACCTCCGGGGCACGGAGTTGCCGCTGATGATGTACCTGGTTGTCCTCGAGTTGAACGCGCGCCCGGAGTACCCGGAGATGGAGCGTGCGCTCAAAGCGCTCGGGAATTGGTCGAACCGAACGAAAGGCGCCTGGATCGTGGAGAGTCGCTTCAGCGCCTCGCAGATCCGGGACCTGCTCAAGCCGCACGTTGGCGCGGAGGACCGCATCTTCGTCGCGCGGTTCACGAAGAACTGGGCGGGGACCGGCATGGGGCCGGGGTTCCAGGAATGGATGAACCGGCGCAATTTCGACGCGCCGGGGTAGGGTAGCTGTCGTGAACATCGTCATCGGGAACATGCACCTCGACCTCGGCGCCGGTCGCCGGGGCGTCGACATGGGCCCCTCCGCCATCCATCTTGCGGGGTTGAAGCAGGAATTGGAAGCGCTCGGCCACCGCGTCGACCACACCTTTGCCATCACGGTCCCCTCGCAGGAGATGAGCTCGCACGGGGATCCGCACGCGCGCTACCTCGCGGAGATCGTGGCGGTCTGCACCCAGCTCGCGGACCAGGTAGAGGCCACGTTGGAGGCTGGTAACTTTCCGATCGTGCTCGGCGGCGACCACTCCGTCGCCATCGGCACGATCTCGGGCCTCGCGCGCTACTGGCGCAAGCGCGGGAAGCGCGTCGGCGTGCTGTGGGTAGACGCGCACACGGACATGAACACGCCCGAGACGTCGCCCTCCGGCAACATCCACGGCATGCCCCTGGCCGTCCTCCTCGGCCGCGGCTCGCCCGAATTGGTCGCCATCGCCGGTAGCCAGCCGGCTCTCGACCCGCGGGACGTCTGCGTGATCGGCGCCCGCGATGTAGACGCGACCGAGAAAGCGCTCGTGAAAGAGACGGGTGTACGGGTCTATTCGATGAGCGAGCTGGACGAGCGCGGCACAGCCGTTTGCGTGAACGAGGCGCTCTCCCGCGTCACCACCGGCACCGCAGGCGTCCACCTCTCGTTTGACCTCGATGGCGTCGACCCCCAGCACGCCCCCGGCGTCGGCACGGCCGTCCCCGGCGGTCTCTCGTTCCGCGAGTCGCACCTGATCTGCGAAAAGACCGCTGCGACCGGGAAATTACTCGGCGCCGAGATGGTCGAGCTGAACCCCGTCATCGACTCCCAGAACCGCACCGGCAAGCTGGCCGTGTGGCTCCTGACCTCTGCGCTCGGGAAGACGATCCTGTAGCCCCGGGTCCCGCTCGGCTTTCAGTAGTAGTAGTAGTAGCTGCCGTCAAAACGGAAGTACGACGAGCCATTTCCGGCGTTTCCGCTCACGCTCGTGTACGAGACGTGGGGCGTCGACCACCCGAACGGGTAGAAGTACGACGCGCCGACGGGTCGCCAGATGAGCAGGTTCGTATAGGCGTTGTACGAGTGCGTCGTCGAATCGTAGATGTCGTAGGAGGGGGCGAACGCGAGCTCGCCGATCGGGCCGTCGAGAAGGCCATCCGCGAGGGTCGTCGTGGTCCCGCAGTGGCCGCTGGTCGTGGAGTTTCGGACCGAGACCGTGAACGCCCACGAGCACGACGGGCAGCTCACGGAGCTAGTGCCTGTCTTGTACATCGCGCCTTCGAGCTTGCATACTTCGTCGTGGCTCGCCGCTGAGACCAACGCGTAGGCCCAGGTGCCCGAGGAGAGGTTGCTGCCGTTGACGCTCCAGGACGACTCGTACTGCAGCACCGTCGGCCACTCCGCGGAGTCGGGGTGGGTGTTTGTATCGGTGTCCGTGTCGGCGTCGGTGTCCGAATCGGTGTCCGTGTCGGTGTCCGAATCGGTGTCGGTGTCGGTGTCGGTGTCGGTGTCCGCGTCGCCGCCGGGGTGGAATGGGGCCTTGCCCGTGTCGGCCTTGAGCTGGGGAAAGCAGCCCGCAAGCAGCATCTGCGAGGCGAGCAGGGCGAGCGTGACTACGCGCGGGCGGACGATGGACGACGACGGGGTCATGCGGCGCAGATACATGCTTTCGGCTCCGCTGGCCAGTAGTTTTGCATGGTCTCCCTACCCCCGGCCCTCGGCCCGGGCGCGTCGCGCGAGCAGCTCATGCGCCGGCGCGCCAAGCACGGACAGCGACGGCATGGTGTCGGCGCCTGCGAGGTACCGAAGCCGGAGGCCGTGCCAGCGCTTGACGGCGTCGATCGCGAGGTCTTCCTGTCGCTTGTCCTCCTCCTGCAGCCGGACGAGCGACTCAAAAGCCTCGATCTGCAGCCCGATCTCCTTGCAGGCCAGGAACACGTCCACGGTGGCCGACGAGGCGCGCGTAAGCTGCTCGTGCAGCGGCCACCGGCCCCGAACCGCCTTCATCTCGAGATCGTCCGAGATCACGACGCCGTTGAAGCCCAGCTTCTTGCGCAGCAGCCCGTCGAGGATACGGCTGGACATCGTCGCCGGATATTCGGCGTCGTAACCCGGGTAGACGACGTGGGCAGTCATGATCGTCGCAACGCCGGCGGCGATCGTCGAGACGAAGGGCGGGAGCTCGATCTGCTCGATGTCCGGCGGATCCTTCTCGACGGTCGGCAGTTCGAGGTGGCTGTCCGTCGCCGTGTCGCCGTGGCCGGGAAAGTGCTTGGCGCAGGCGATGCAGCCGACCGCCTGCATCCCCCGGACGAACGCCGCGGAATGCTCGGCCGCACGCCGGGGATCCGCGGAGAACGCCCGGTCGCCGATGATCGGGTTCTTGGGGTTGGAGTCGACGTCCGCGTCCGGCGCAAAATCGAGGTCGAACCCCAGCGCCCGCACCTCCGTGCCCAGCGCCCTGCCGACGGCCTCCGTGTACACGAGGTCGCCGACGTTCCCGACCCACCGCATGGGCGGCCAGACCGTCGCCGGCGCCTTGACGCGCTGGACGCGCCCGCCCTCCTGGTCGACGCAACGAATCGGGGGAAGATCGGCTGGCAGCAGGCTCAAAAGCTCCCGGTTGAGCTCGCGCACCTGCGCGGGGTCCTCGACATTTCGGGCGAAAAGGATGAACCCGCCGGGCCGCACCTCGCGGATCAGTGAGCGCTCCTCCTCGGTCAAGGACGGGCCTGCGAGGCCGATGATGAGGCGCTGACCGGCCCGGCGCTTCCGGTCGGCGGTGGACGTGGTGATGCCGACGATGTTCATGCCGTCGCCCCTCCGGCGTGCGCTGCGGGGTATTCGGCGAGCTCGATGAGCACGCCGTCAAATCCGCGAGGATATAGGAAGATGATCCGCGAGTGGTGGGCGCCGGGCGTCGGCGCCTCGCTCGTGAAGGCGTAGCCGAGGGCGCGGAGCCGGGCGACGTCCGCATCGATGTCGCTCGTCTCAAAGCAGAGGTGGTGCAGGCCGCCGCCGGGCTTTTTTTGGAGGAAGCGCTCGATGGGCCCGGCGTGATCGAGGGGGTGCACGAGCTCGATGCGCGTGCCGGGGATGGGGAGGAACGCGGTCGACGTCTGCGCCGCGGTGACGTCTTCGCGGCCGGCCAGCGTGAGGCCAAGATCGGCGCAGAAGCGGCGGATGCTGGCGTCCAGATCGGGGACGGCGATGGCGATGTGATCGAGCCGGGTGATCATGGGGATCTGTAATCCGGGGGGCCAGTGCCGGCGTTGGGCAAACATTCACCTCGTAAGTGGCTGAAAGCGCGCGATTGGCGGGAGCAATGGCCCCCCGGCGCGCGGTTCCGCGCACGAACCGTGCCGGCTGGCGTACTCGCCGGCTGGCGGGGTTCGTGGCCTTGGAACTGCGGGA
>CAIMSU010000065.1 GCA_903844155.1 uncultured Pseudomonadota bacterium
GAAATTGGCAGGCCCGACCCAGAAGAAACAGCCATCTCGCGAAGCGGAGCGCGCGAGATGGCTGCCAGACCGCGTTCGTACTTCGCTTCACCGGTGTTCTGTCGATGGGCACTGGCGAGACGGCGTGGCAGGACAGCGCGGACACGTTCGCCGCGCTGTGCGATCCGCATGCCAACGGAATCTACCGAAAGGCGGTGCGAGAAGATGTCGACGGGTCGAGCAATCCGACCACCGCCTCCCAGACCACGACGCCCTACGTCACAACCGTCACCGACACCTAGGCCGACGATCTGCTCGTGGACGAACTCGACGCTGTGGACGACGGCAGCTTCCGGCGCCAGACCTATGCCTACGACGCCGAGGGCAACGTGACCGCGTACGCCTCCTACGACAGCGACCGCACCCAAGTGTCGGTGGAGGGCTGGATGATCGCCGGCAAAACCGTCACCGCGCTCGCCACCAACGCCCACTCCCCGGTTCGCACCGCGATCATTCCCGTGTGTTCCTCGCGTGGTGTGTGGTCAACCGGCGGGAGCGGCGGCGGTGGGTCCAGATCCTCCACGGGATCAGCGGCGAGCGCTACGGTGATGAGCATGAACATGCGAGGAATATACCGCTGTTTTCGCCCTGGGCGTCACCACGTTCCCCGCAGCGCGAGCCCCGTCCCCATCGGCACGAGCGCGACGCTCGGCTTCATGCGCGCGCGGGCGGACGTCACGTCGTCGTCGCCCGCGACCATCAGGACCAGCGCGGGGACGGCGCCGATCGCCGCGAAGCCGACAATCCCGGGGCCGATGACGAGGAGCGGGTTGTCACAGCGCGTGTGGCAGATCGCCTGCTCGTAGAGCGCCACGCCGGCCCCGGCCGTGATCACGCTCGACGTCAGGGCAAACTCCCCAGTTCGAACCATGATCATCCCCGTGTGTTCCTCACTTGCAGGCGCGCGCTTGGGAACGGGCGGGCGCGCGGGCATGTACCCGCTCGCGAGAGGTTGCGCGGGCGCGGTATCGGCCGCCAACGCGATGGCGATGAGCGTCCACATCGGCCGATGGTATCCCGTGTTTTCCGTGGACGAGGCTGAGGCGCGTCCGCCGGTGCTATGCTCCCTGCCATGGTGCTGCTCGTGCTGGCGCTGTTCGCCCCGTCGGCTTCGGCGGCGTCGCTGGGCCTCCCCCCGGCTGACGCAATCGCGGCGATCAACGCCTGCCAGCACGGGGACGCGGGGGCGTGCGTGGGGTTGGCGGCGGCGGCCGAGCGCTCGGCCATGGCGTCCACGGTGGACCATGCCTGGGGCAACGACGACATCGCCGTCTACCGGGTCGACCAGGCAAAAGTCTACCTTGCAGCGGCATGTACGCTGGGCGTGAGCGCGGCCTGCCACGCGGACTCGGCCTCGGGCTGCGCGGATTGCGACGCGCTCACCGGGCGCCTGGAGGACAGCCTCGGGAAGCGGTGCCAGGAGGAGCCGGCGGGCGACGCCTGCGCTCGTCTGCACGACCTTGGTTGGACCGGCGTTGTCGGCCGGGTCGCGCTCCACGACGGGACAACCACGATGCCAGAGCCCGGCGCAACGCCGCGTTGCGGACCCACCGTCGCCCCCGGTTCCGTCTCCGGAACGACCGCCACGTTCACATGCTCCAACGCCAACTACACGGCGTGGTCGGACGGACGCCGGCTCGGGCGGGCGCGTGTTGTGACCAGCGCCGATGGCAAAGCCGCCCCTACCGACAAGGTCGACCGGGCGGCACCGCCGTTGACGGCGCTCGCCCTGGCCTCGACCGGCGTCGTGTACTTCGTGGCGCAAGGCCGCGCGTGGTCGTGGTCCGGCGGCGACCCGCTGCTGCTGGGGCCCGGGTCGGACGTCGCAGCGCTCGCGGACGGGCGGTCGGGGGTGGTGGTTCGCGGGCCGAGTGGCAGGACGAACGTCGTGTTGTACGGGACGGACGCGATCGAGACCGGAACGGTGGTGCTACCGCCGGACTCCGTGCTTCGGGCCGTCTCGATGGACGGCACGGCCATGTTGTTGTCGAGCCCCAAAGGCTGGGCCGAGGTCGACCTGACCCAGCGGGACCCGGCATGGCCGAAGCGAACCGTGCCGCCCCAGCTGGCGGCGCCCGGCCGGGCGGTGCAGATCATGGACTTGGACGGCATCCCGCTCGCCGGCGTGGACCTCGGCAGCGTCGATGGCGCCGGAAACCCTGTTCGGACGGACATGAACGGGCGAGGGACGGCGGAGGGGCCGACGGTCGGGGGGGCCGACGGGCTGGAGCGCCTGGCGCTCACCGGCCCCGGGACGATCACGATGCGGTCCACCGGCGAGCAGCGAGCGCGGATGCTGAGCGTTGGCGCCGGCGTCCAACTGACCGGGTCCGACCGGGTCTATACCGTGGTCGCGGTTGACCCGGACGGTGCCTGGGCCCAGGCGCTCAAGGTTGGGGACGCCTTCGCCCCGCTCGGCCCGCCGCCGGCCACCGGGTGGTCGGTCGGGACCCTCTGGAGCGCCGCGCAGGCGAATTGGCCGGCGGAGGGGCTGCTGGTGCGCCGGACGACGGGCGGGGCGGACGTGGAGCTGCCGGGCGGCCCGGCGTGCTCTTCCGGACCCTGGAGCTACCGGTCGCTGGACGGATACTGCCCGAACCCAGCGCTGGTCGGCGCGCATTTGAAGGCACTTCCGGCGGCGGTCTGGGGGGCCGCGGATCTTGTCGGCTGGATGGACGGGACCTGGGACCGCATCGACCCGGCGAAGGTGCGCCGTGCGCGCCTGCGTGCGCGGGTGGAGGCGTTGCTCGCCGACCCCCGGACGCCGCCGGACAGCAGCCGCGATCCCGCCGAGGAGGTCGAGGCGCAGGCCCTCCTCGGGCTCGTGCGCGAGGCCGGCCACGCCGAATCCGTGCTCGACGGCTGGTTTCCCATCCCTCCCGCCCCGGTCCCGCCCATCGTGGTCCACGTCCACGGGCCCCAGATCGAGTGGGACGGGCGCCCGGTGGTGGCCGAGGCGTTCGCCGACGAGGTCCACGTGCCGGCCGGCGAAGGCTGCGACTGGCTGTTCTACGCCGACCACGACACGTTTGTGCGCTGCGGCGACGTCTACGTCCGCAGGACGTCGCCGTGATCCCCTGGCTCTGCGTCGTGGCGTTCGCCGCCGATCCCGCTGCCGTCGCCCCCTCGCCCGATGACGATGACGCGCCCCCGGTCGAGGTTCCAAGCGACGATCCGCTCACCGGCTACGTTGCCCGGCAGGAGACGGCGTTGGCGCTGCGGATGCAGGCGGACCCGACGGCAGCGGTCCGGGCCTACCTCAACCAGCGGGTGAGCTTCGACGGCGCCCGGCCGGTGACCGCTGCGGCCGGCCCGATCGCCACCGAGACGCTCCTGGCGCGTGCGTCCGACGTTGCGCTCACCCGGGTCTACCGTCATCGCCTGGTCGGCGAACGCCTGGTGTGGCGCGGGATGGACTGGGCGGGGGTTGGCGTGGGGGTGATCGGGGCGTGGGCGCTGCTCGAAAACGTGGACACGGTGTACACGATGCACCCTTACATCGCCGACCTTCCGAGCCCGCGCGCCTTGGGAATCGTGGTCCCCGTCGGCATGATCGGCGCCGGCACAGCCGCGCTCGTCCTCGGGCACTTCGGCTCCGCGCAATCGAGGCGGGACGACATGGACCCCACTCAGGTGTACACCGGGCCCCAATTGCAGACGCTCGCATCCGAATACGACAGCGGCGTGCGCAGCGAGATCGCACGGGTCTACGGAGTTTCCATCGATGTTTTCGGGGACGCACCGGGCGTGCGGGTGCAAGGGGGGTTCTGAGGGGCCAGCGCTACCAGGTTCCGCGCACGCTTGCGCCCGTCCCGGACACCGCGAGCGCGAGCGGGAGCCTGTGCGCCCAGCCGCAGGCCCTCCCCGACACCCAGCACGAGCAGCCCCGAGACCGCGCCGGCGGCAGCGAACCCCACATCGGAGACCGCGATTGCGCCGAAGAAATTGTCCTCGGGGCGACGCTGCTGGATTGGCAGGCTCAGCCGGCGGTCCTCCGCGAGCAGGAGCAAGCCTGGCCCGCCGGTCGCGACACCCGCGAGAATCGCCCACTCCCCGGTTCGCACCAGGATCATCCCGGGGTGGTCCCGCTGTCGCGCCGCCCAGCCGGGAGGCGGGAGGGGGTCGTCCTCCACGGGCGCCGCGCTAAAACCCCAGATGCGCCTGTCCTTCGCCCTCCTCGCCCTCCCCGCCTGCACGCCCGTCGCCGACGACTCCGGCCCCTACGTTCCACCCGCCGGCTTCGTGACCAACGCGCACATCGCGTACACCGATGGCCTGCACAACGAAAACACCGAGCTGATGCGGCTCCCGGACGCGCAAGGTGGCGGCCTGCTGATGATCTTCCGCGGCGGTGAGACCGCGCAGATCGGCTCGGACAACGCCTATATCAACGTCTACGGGTCGGCCGACGAGGGGGTGACGTGGACGAAGCAAGCGGAGGTGTCCGCCGCGCTGCTGCCCGGCGGGCGCGACATCCGCGACCCGAAGCTCGTGCAGATGGGCGACAAGCTGTACCTCTACGCGATCAGCCGCCTCCCCGGCGGACATTACCGCGATCTGCTCGGCGATGCGTGGACCCTGCGCTCCGAGTCCGACGACGGCGGGTTTACCTGGACCGACCCCGTGCAGACCTACGCGGACGTCGACGACAGCGGCACCGAGACGTTCTGGGGCTTCTGGCGCTACGCCACCCGCCACTGGACCGACGGGTCCTCGGCACTTCAGACCCTCTACGCCCTCGGCTACGACGACGGCGACAAGATGGTCGGCATGTTCGCCTCCGACGACGGCATCACCTGGCAGAAATCCTCGATCGTCGTGGACAGCTACGACGACGTGCCGAGCGAGGCGGAGCTGCATTTTTACGGCCAGAACCAGGAGACGGCGGTCGCGATCGTCCGAATGGACAACCAGGGCATCCTCCAGGACGGGCAGAGCGCGATCTGCACCTCGCAAGCACCTTTTGCGACGTGGGAGTGCGGCCGACGGATCGAGCAGCGGCTGGACGGGCCCGACTGGTTCTCGGGCGACGTCGCCGGCGCGCACCGGGAGTTCGTGGTCGCGCGCAAGCACCTCCCGTGCACGGACAAGCGCACGGCGATCTACGAGCTTCGTGGCGACCTTTCCGACCCGACCGCCGACGTGCAGGTCTGCGAGGTCGAGGAGCTGCCGAGCGCGGGTGACACCGCGTACACCGGGCTTGTGGGGCTTGGCGGCGACAAATACCTCACATCCTGGTATTCGAGCACCATCCCGACGACCGGGGACGTCCCGTGGCTGCAGGGCACCTTTGAACCCAGCGACATCTGGACTGCCAACCTGGACTTCTCGACGGTGCCGACGGACGTGTGCAACCCGCCGCCGGACAAGGTCGCGTGCGAGGCCCCTGCGCTCCCTTCAGGCGCGGCCGCCAACGCCGCCTCCGCCTCGTACACCCTCACCATCGCCCCCGTCATCTACCCCGCGCAAACGCTGACTTTTGACGCGACCGTCACCGCCGGCGCGACCCTCTCCGTCGCCCTCCAACCCCTCGACGCCGCGACCGGCCTCCCCGCCGGCGACCCCTGGACGTTCGACGACGTCGCCGTCGCCACAGACGGCACGTTCGCCCTCTCGATCCCCACCGTCGCCGTCGACGAGTCGGTCTTCCCGCTCCTCGCCGACCCCTTCTTGACGCTCAACGACCTCGTGTTCACCGGCGTTTTCACGTCCTCCACGACGTTCTGCGGCTCGCTCTACGGCTACGCCCAGGTCTTCGGCACCTCCGTCGCCGACCGCATCGACCTCGGCGGGTCCACGTTCGGCGCCGTCCCAAGCGGATCCACTCCCCTGGCGACGTGCCCGTGAGGGCGGGTTATTCAGGTGCGTGGCCGAATTGGACGCCCTCGCAGCCCACCTCCGAGCGAGCACGAAACCGCTGCTCGTGTGCACCGGCGCGGGTGTGAGCCTCGCGAGCGGCATCCCCACGTTTCGAGGGACGGACCCGGGCGCGGTGTGGGCGGCTGACGTGACCGAGATGGGAACCAACCGGTTCTTCCGGCACAATCCGGCGGAGTCGTGGCGTTGGTACTTGAGCCGGTTTGACGGCCTCTCGGCGAAGGCGCCGAACGCGGGCCACGTTGCGCTTGCGGAGCTGGAGCGGTGGAAGCGGACGAACAAGCTGCTTCGGAACTACCTGCTCGTGACGCAGAACGTGGACGGGCTGCATCGCAAGGCGGGCTCGCAGTCACTGGTCGAGATCCACGGGCGTGCGGATCGCGTGCGCTGCTCGCGCTCCGGTTGCGAGAACGGCGCTCCCAACGGCTCACTTGGCCGGGCGGAGGTCGACTTCGAGCCGTTCCTCGCCGACGCCACGGAGGCGAACGTCCCGCGCTGCCCGGCCTGCAACGCCTACCTTCGCCCGCACGTCCTGTGGTTCGACGAATACTACACCGAGCACGCCGAATATGGCTACGCGAGTGCGATCGGGGCAGCGTCGCAGGTCGGCGTGCTGATCTTCGCCGGGACGTCCTTCTCGGTCGGCATCACGGCGAGCCTGCTCGAGATCGCGCACGACCGCGGGATTCCCACGTGGAACCTGGATCCTGCGGGCGAGAAACCCGCGCCGTTCGTCCAGACGATCGCCGAGCGGTCGGAGGAAGCGTTGCCCGCCCTCGTCGCCATGCTCTCGCCGTGCTGACCGTCCTCGGCTGGCTGCTGCTGCGGGTCGCGCTCGGCGCCGTCGCCGCGCTCATCGCCCTGCGGCCGGAGCCGATCCCGGCGTCGGCAGGCGTTTTTCGCGACGGCGCCCGGTTTGTCAAGTACACGCGCGGGAAGGGCCGCCGGGTGCTTCGCACACAGACCGGCCTCCGGCTTGGCCGCGCGATGTCCTTCTCGCTCCGAAAGGAGACCTGGGTGGACCGCCTCGCCAAAACCCTGTCGCTCGCGGAGGAGTTCACGACGGGCGATCGGCTGTTCGACGACCGCGTCTACATCGCCGCCGACGATCGCACCGTCCGCGCAGCGCTCGGCGACGATCGGCACGCCCGGGCCGCCGTCATGAAGCTGCTGGACGCCGGTTTTGATCAAGTCTACGCCAACCGCTTCATCCTGTGGGCCAGCCGGCGGGATGATCAGGAGGCGAACGAGTACGAGCTTGGCTACCTCGACACGATCCGAAACGCGATCAACGCCGAGGACGCGCGTGGCTTTCCCGGGCTCCCCGATCCTTTCGCCGACCGCATCCGCTGGTTGAACGCCGGTGTCTTCGCCGTCTACCCGTTCGCGCTCGCGGGCGTGGCTGTCTCCGCGATGACGTCGACGGCCCAATTCCTCGACGGCTCCGCGCTGTTCGGACCCACCGTCACCATGGGCGGCGCCCTGCTCTGCGGCCTGGTGGCGGGCTTGCGCTTCTACGCTAGCGGGTCCGCGCGCGGGCATCGGGTCATCGCCCGCCACGCGATCCCCCTGCTCTTTGGCCTGCCCGCGCTCGCCTTCGCCCTCACCGCCGACCTCGACCGCCTGCTCGACCCCTCCTCGACCCTGACCGCGCGCCCCATCGCCCGCCACGAGGCCATCGTCACGCACGACAGCAAGGGGCGCGACCACGTCACCTACTACGTGGTCCTCGGGCCCCGCGACGCCGCCGATCCGGTCGGTCTGCCGACGACCATTCGCGTCGACCGGGACTTGTACACGCAGGCCACCACGGGCGGGACGCTCACCGCGGAGGTTGGGAAGGGCGCGTTTGGGGTGGCGTGGTATCGGTCGATCGTCGTCTCCAGTTGACCGGACGCCGGTCGCGATCTCGACCCGCCCCGAGCTACACTTTCCGCGGAGGCGACCGTTGCGCGCATCGTCACTCACGCACCCGGTTGTGCAGCTCGCCGCGGCGGTGATCGTGGTCAACGACGCGGTGCTTCGGGAGGTTGTCCCGGGATGGTTGACGGGCAAGCTGTCGGACGTGGGCTGGCTTGTGGTGGTGCCGGTGCTGCTCGCGGAGGCGCTGACGCTGCTGCGCGTCCGGCGTGCCCGCCCCCTCGCGATCGGCGTGACAGCGACGTTCTACACGGTGCTGCAGCTCTGGCCCCCGCTGGGCGCGTTGTTCGGCCCCGGTCACGTCGCCGATGCCGGGGATCTCCTGGCGCTGCCGGCGCTCGCGGGCGCAATCTACGCGTGGCGGGGCGCAAGGTCGACGTCGACGTTCGTCCGATTGGCCCTCGGGATCGCGCTCGTGGGCGTGATCGCGGGGGACAGCCTTTGGGCGCCCCTCAACATGTCCTGGCCCTGCGGCAACGGCATGGTCTGGCCGACAGCTTCGCCGCTAAGGCTCGAGCTTTCCTCGGTGACGGCGTACAGCTCGGACACGTTCGTTCGCGGGCTGACGCTGCGCGATGCCGTCGGCACCGACATCCCGCTCATCGTGGCGAACGACTCCGGCTACATCGCGGTCTGCGCGCGTGACGGGCTGCAGCCCAGCACGGCCTACACCTGGACGATCGGCCCCTGGGACCAGCACCCGGGCAACGAGGTCGAGGTCGTCGATGGTGCTCTTCCAACCGTGCATTTTTCGACGGACAGCTCGCGCGGTGCGCCGGCCGCGGACGTTGCTGGCTGCGAGGCGCTCGTCGGCGACCACCCCACGGGAGACACGGGCGTCTGGCTGACGTGCCAGAATGCCCGCTGGGAGGACACCGGTGGTCATCACGACACCGGGTCTACGACGGACACCGGCGATTCCGGAGCGGGGACGCCGTGATCCTCGCCCTGCTCGCCGCACCCGTGGCGCTCGCCGACCCAGTCGCCAGTCCGCCGTTCTCCGGGTTCCGGACCGAGGTGCCAGGGGTCGGCGAGAGCGTCGGCACGCGCCTGGCGTTCGTCGAGGATCCTGATGGGCCCTGGATCATCGAGGACACGCTGCGGGTGGCGGGCGCGCGCGGGCACTGGTGGGGCGCCGTCGAAGTGGCGGGGACGGGCGGCGCGAGCGACCTGTGGACGGGCGCGGGGCTCGGGAATGTCGGGCTGGAGGGCGGTGGCCGGTTCGGGACGGAGGTGCCGTGGGCGCTCGGCGTGCGTGGGGTGCTGCCGCTCGGGGGGCTGGTCTCCGGGGCGATTCCGATCGCGACGAACGCGCCGGTGAGTGCGGCGGGGCCTGTGTCGTGGTGGGGGACCGTGCCATCTGCGACGGTCCCGGAGGAGGCGATCGCGGTTGAGGCGGAGGGCGCAATCGGCCGGACGCTGTGGCGGGTCGAGACGGGGTACCAGAGTCCGGCGTGGGCGGGCAACCGCGGCGCGGGGCCGCTCGTCGACGTGGACGTGAGCCTGGCGACGGTGCAGCCGCTGGTTCCGGGGTGGTGGCTGGTCGTGGAGGGGGAGGTCCTGAACCAGCCCGGCGCGGTCTACACCCGGGCCCTCGTGCGCGCGGACGTCGGGCGCGGGTGGACCGCCGACGCTGGCGTGGACCTGCCGTTGCTGGCGATCATCCAGGATCCGTCATTGCATCTGGTGGCGGCGGTGCGGCGGCGGTGGGGGCGTTCGGTCGAGGCCGCCAGAACGAGCGGGGTGGCACCGCGATGACCCAGGTTTCAGCGACGCGATCGTGTACGTATCGGCGCTCGTCTCCGCCCCCGGAGAGCCAGTCGGGCACCTCCCCCCGAAGGGGGAGGAAGGAGGTGACGAGGAGCTTGCAGGCGTGAGCACTACCGCGGCGAGGAGGTCCTCGTGGTTCTCCGCCGCCGCATCAAAATCGCCGCTCCCAACCCTGCGAGTCCCCAAGCGCTCCCGCCCGCCCCCGTCGCGCACCCGCACCCGCCCGACTTGGCCGCCCCGGAATCCCCCGAGCCGGTGTCGCCGTTGCCATCGTTGCCGGTGTCGCCCGGAACCGCCGTGTCGCCGCCGCTGTCGCCGGGCCCGCTGTCGCTGGCGGTGTCGCAGCCCTCGTCCACGGTCCCGTCGCAGTTGTCGTCGACGCCGTTGCACAGCTCGGTGGCCCCGGGGAACACGCTGGCGTCAGCGTCGTTGCAGTCGCCGTCGGCCGCGGAGTAGCCGTCGCCGTCGAGATCCCAGTCGTCGCCGTGGGGACCGCCGTAGGCGCCGATGTCGCTGACGGTGCCGTCCGGGTCGGTGAGGGCGGGGTCGCCGGCGTCGATCATGGGCGAGCCGGCGGCGAGGTGGAGGTCGTCGGTCGCCAGGCCATCGGCGGCGAAGGCGACGAATTGGGGGTCCACGGCGACGTTGCCGAGGGTGCCGGTGGGGTCCGCGTAGGACGACGACGTCGCCCCGCCGAGATTGGTGTAGAGGTCGCCGTAGCCGACCGAGATGGTGGCCCCGGACGCGCCGGAGATGCCCGAGCCTGCGGATGACCAGGCGATGATCGCGTTGGTCATCGTGAGCTTGCCGGCCGCGGTGACGCGGATGCCGCCGGCGGAGTTGGTGCTGCTGTTCTCGGTCGCGGTGATGTTCGCGATCGTCGCCGTCGACCCGTCGCTGACGTGCATCGCGCCGCCCGAATAAGCGCTGTTGAGCTCGAAGATCGCGTTGGTCAGCGACATCGTCGACGCCTCGAGCTCGAAGCCACCGCCGTTGGAGGTCGCGGCGGAGTTGGAGACGAACGTGCTGTTCCGCAGCGAAACCGCTGTGGACGCTGCGTAGAGCCCGCCGCCGCCGGACGCCGCGTTGGAAGCAAAAACAAGGTGGCTCGCCGTCAACGAGCCGCCGTTGAGGAGCAGGCCGCCGCCGTAGACGGCGTTGTTCTGCTCGAACGAGCATCGTTCCATCGTCAACGTCGTGCTGTCCGACTCCATGCCGCCGCCGTTGCCGGTCGCGGTGTTCCCTGAGAAGCTGCTGTCGGCGACGTCCGCGAACGTGCCCGTCAGGTAGGCGGCCGCGCCGGTCACCGCACTCCCCTGGGTGAAGCGGCACTTCGCGCAATTCAGGGACCCGCCGGTCACGTACAGCCCGCCGCCGGTCTTCGTGGCGCTGTTGTAGAGCCAGGTGTCGTTGCTCGCGGTCACGCTTGCCTGGTAAAACAAGGCCCCGCCGCCGTAGCCATCGGCCGTGCTGCTGCCGGCGATGTTGCTGGCAAAGTCGGTGTCCGTAACGCTGACCGTGCCGGCGTCGACGTACAGCCCCGCGCCAACGTTCGCGGTGTTCGCCGAGAACGCGCACCCCGTCATCGTCGCCCCGCTCGCCTCGGCGATCATCGCGCCGCCGCCGAAAGCAGCCGTGTTGCCGGTGAATGTGAGGTCGACCAGGGTGGCCGGCACCGCGCCGACGTACAAGCCGCCGCCTGCGCTGCCGGACGCCGTGTAGTTCGTGGCGTTCCCGCCCGAGATCGTGAACCCCTGCAGCGTCGTCCCAGCCCCCTCGCCAGCATCGATCTTCACCGCCGGCCCCGTCCCCGTCCCCACGATGAACGTCGTCGACGATCCCGCTCCCACCACGCTGATCGTCTTCGCCTGGAAGTCGACGTCCTCGTTGTACGTCCCCGCGACCACGTCGACGATGTCGCCGCTCGCCGCCAGCGCGATCCCGCCCATGATCGTGGTCGCGTCGCCCGCGCCCGTTGGGTTGACCGTCCACGTTGCCGCGAAGGAGGGGTGGACGAGGGCGAGGAGGGTGAGGACGGTTGGGAACATGAGGGCGAAGATAGCCCGTCAATCACCGCCAGATCGCCGCCGCCGAGTACACCGTCGCCAGCACCATGACCGTGGCGAACGCTCGCTGCCACGCGGGCTTCCGAAGGTGCTCACGGAGCGCCGCGCCCGTCCCCGCCCACACGCTCACGCAGCAGATGTTGATGACGCCAAAAACGAGGCAGAACAGGGTGATCGCGAGGACGACGGGCTGGATCGGCGGCAGGAACGCCGAGACGCTGGTGACGGCCATGACCCAGCATTTGGGGTTCACGAACTGGAAGAGCCAGGCGCCGCCAAAGGACATTGGCTTCGCGACTTTGCCGTCGGCGGCCGGGCTCGACGCGTCAAAGCGCATGGTTCGGAGCTGCGCGGCGAGCCAGAGGAGGTAGGCGGAGCCGACGACCTTGAGCGCGAGCTGGAGCGACGGGAGGGCGAGGACGAGGGAGCCGATTCCGGCGGCGCAAAGGGCGAGGAGCGTGAGGAAGCCGAGGGTGACGCCGAGGATGTGGGGGATGGTGCGGGCAAAGCCAAAGCGGAGGCCAGACGCCGTCAACATGACGTTGTTGGGGCCGGGCGTGATGGAGGCGACGAAGGCGAAGAGGGCGAGGGGGAGGAACATGGACACGGAGGCTCCAGGGAGGTGCAGCCGTGTTAGCCGAGTGTACCGGTACAGTGCCGGTACAGTTGACGAGATACTCATCGATCTGGCAGGGCGAAATGACCGGTACACCTGACGTGCTCACCCTCGACCGTTCAGCCGACGACTCGCTCGTGGAGCAGATCGTACGGGCGGTCGAGCTTCGGATCGAGGACCACGTCCTTCGGGCAGGCGCGCGCATGCCGTCCATCCGCCAGTTCGCGGAGCAGCATGACGTCTCGCGCTTCACGGTGGTCGAGGCGTACGACCGGCTCGTCGCGCGCGGCCTGCTGGAATCCCGGCGGGGATCAGGCTTTACCGTCCGCGAGCGGGCGCCCGCGCCCGAGCAGGTTCGCGCGCGCATCGGCCCGCCGACCTCGCTGGACATCACCTGGCTCATCCGCAACATGTTCCGCGTCCACCCGTTGAACAAGATGCCCGGCGCCGGCCTGCTTCCCACCGAATGGCTCGATGGCGACGTGCTCAGCGGGGCGCTCCGGGCCGTGAGCCGCCAGAGCGACGCGCTCCTGCACTACGGCACGCCCCAGGGCTTCCCGCCGCTTCGGGCACAGCTCCAGCTCAAGCTCGCCGCGCTTGGCATCGAGGCCACGCCCGACCGCATTGTCACCACGCTTGGCGTCACCCAGGGCTTGGACCTGCTCGCGCGCGTGCTGCTGCGCCCCGGCGACGTCGTCTTTGTGGACGATCCAGCGTGGTTCCTGATGTTCGGCTCCTTCGCCCGGCTCGGCCTCACCGTGATCGGCGTGCCCCGGCTCGCAGACGGTCCGGACATCGCCCGGCTCACGGAGTTGGTGGAGCTGCACCGACCGAAGCTCTACGTCATCAGCTCGGTCCTCCACAATCCCACGTCCACCTGCCTCTCGGCCGCGAAGGCCTTCCAGGTCCTCCGCCTCGCCGAACAGCACGACTTCACCATCGCCGAGGACGACATCTACTGCGACCTGCACGCCGACCCGGGGCGCGGCGTCGGCATGCGCATCTCGGCGTTGGACCAGCTCTCCCGCACCGTCTACCTCGGCGGCTACTCCAAGACCCTCGCTGGCACCCTCCGCGTCGGCTTTCTCGCCTGCAACCCGGACCTCGCCCAACGCCTGACGGACCAGAAGATGCTTTCCACGCTGACAACCTCGGAGATCAGCGAGCGTGTCGTCCACCAGGTCCTGTCCGAGGGTCACTACCGCAAGCACGTCGACCGGCTGCGCGGGCGCCTGGACGGGGTGCGCGAACAGACGATGCTCGCACTGGAGCGCGTCGGCCTGAAGCTCGACAATCACCCGACCTCCGGCATGTTCGTGTGGGCCGACGCCGGCTGCGACACCAACGTGCTGACACAGCGTGGCTTGGAGAAGGGTTTTCTCTTTGCGCCCGGCAGCCTTTTCAGCCCTCGTCAGCTCCCCAGCACCCGCACCCGCATCAACGTTGCCTGCATGGCGGACCCCGGCGTGCTCGCGTTCCTGGACGGGGCGCTGGGGTAGCCCTGGGGATCGTGGCGAGGTGTACACTCCGCGCATGGACCCGGTCGTCACCCGCGCTGCAGCCGGCGATGTCCAGGCGCAGGCCGCGCTCGTGGGGCGTGAAGGCCCGCGGCTCTACGCCTTGTGCCGCCGGTTGACGGACGATCCGGACGACGCCTACCAGGAGGTCTGGGAGCGGGTTTTCCGGGCGTTGCCCCGCTACGAGGTGGACGGGCGGCCGATCTCCGCGTGGATCGCCACCATCGCGCATCGCCACCTCGTGGATCGCTGGCGACGGGGCCGGGTGAGGGAGGAGGTGCCGTTCGATGACGACGTCGCTGGCGACGTGATCGTCGTGCCCTCGACACGCGACCTCGACGAGGCCCTCGCCGCCCTGCCCGAGCCCCACCGTCGCGTCGTCCTCCTCCATCACCTCCACGGCTTCTCGCTCGACGAGATCGCCGTCAACGAGTCCGTCGCCCTCGGCACGGTCAAGTCCCGCCTGCACCGCGCCCGGGCCGCGCTCGCCCTCGCCCTCGGAGCTACTGCATGACCCTCCACGAAGCGCTCTCCCGCTTGCTCGATGGCGATCTCGACCCCGTCGCCGCCGACGCCCTCCGTACCCGCATCGCCACCGAGCCAGACGTCGCCCGCGCTTGGGCCACGATGTCCGGGTTGCCGGCGAGGATCGCGGGGTTGTCGGCGTTTGACAGTCAATCCGGCGCGCCACCGGTCGGCGCGCTCCCCGGCCGTGTGCTGGCGACCTCGTCGTCCCCTCAGGTGTCCTCCGCCCGTCGCCCCGCCTTTCGGTACGTCCCTGCCGTCGCCGTCGCCCTCGCAGCCGGCTTTGCGCTGTTCGTCATCGTCCCCAAACCAACGCCACAAATCGTGCTCGGAGCCGGGACTTCCGAGGTTTCGGGCGACGTCGACGTGCTCGTTGGCGATGCCACGATCCACGTTTCTGGAGAAAGTTCGATCACGGTGGAACCTTCGCCTGACCACCTGCGTGATGCACGGTCGGAGGTCCAAATGGACAAGTCTTATCTGCTCGCCGCTTTTGTCGGTGCCACGCTCTCGCTCACCGTCCAGGCCGGCACGGCCGTCATCCAATCGCCCGGAAAGGAGCCTGTGACGGTGACTGCCGGGCAGACGCACCGGGAAGGGCCCGCGCGACCGCTGACCGCAGCGCCCGGGGCCGACCCCGGAGCGGACGCCGCGCACATCGCCGATCTCGAACAGCAACTGACCGGACTGAAGCTCCAACATGCGATGGAGGTCGCGCAGCTCAACAGCGTCAACGGCACGCCGCAGGACTTCCCCGCCGACCTGCCGGCCGGCTACAAGCCCGCCGAGTTCGAGAAGAACATCCGCGACGCCATCAAGGGCAACCCAGACGTGGATGTTCTCTCCGTCAATTGCGACGAATACCCCTGCATCGCCATCCTGCGTTCGAGCTACGCCGGCGATGACTGGGGCCAGAAGCTCACCGACCTCGGCACGTCCATCCGCGACAAGGACTACGGGGAGAACGCCGGGATCCACGAGGACACCGAGCTACTCCGCGGGCCGGACGGCGACGTGCGCGTGATGGCGTTCGCCACCGAGCCGCCCGTCCACCAGGACGAGAACGTGGAGATCCGCAGGTCGTCGCGCGTGAAGGGGCTGCTGGACGGGATCGGGGACGCGGAGCCGTAGCGGTCGGGCTTTGGGCGTTTCCGCGATACCTTCCCCACTTGAAGCCCGATCTCCGCGCCGTCCTGCTCTCGGTCGAGTCGCTCGCGCCCGACGAGCGACGGCAGCTGCTCGCGCTCCTGAGCGGTGACACCTTTGACTTCGCGGCCCCGGAGGCCGCCCCGGCGCGCTCGACGCTCCCGCCACCGGAGCGCCTGGCGGACGACGTCACCGGCGAGAGCCCCGGCCGCTACTCCGTCCGCGAGCCCATCGGCTCTGGCGGCTCCGGCAGCGTCGTTGCGGTGCAGGACGCCCACCTCAACCGCGTTGTCGCCAGGAAAGAGCTGCATTTTGAAGGGCCGGGCGCGGGGTCCGTCTCGCTGACTGACCGCTTTCTACGCGAGGCGCGGGTCACCGCCCAGCTTGAGCATCCCTCCATCGTCCCGGTCTACGAATTGGGTAGGAACACCGAGGGGAAGCTCTACTACACGATGAAGCGGGTGCGGGGGCGTGGGCTGGACGTGGCGCTCAAGGAATGCCGCGATCTGCATGCCCGCATGGCCCTCCTCGCGCATTTTGTGGACCTGTGTCAGGCCATCGCGTACGCACATGCCCGCGGCGTTGTTCATCGCGACATCAAGCCGATGAACGTGATGATCGGCGAGTTTGGCGAGACCGTGGTGCTCGACTGGGGCCTCGCCCGCGCGGCCGGGCAGCGCGACATCAACGCCGAGGAGCTGAAGCGCACGGGGGACACCATCAACGATCTGAACTCCGGAAAGACTGTTCAGGGCTCGGTTTTCGGGACGCCGGCGTACATGAGTCCCGAGCAGGCGCTGGGTTGGGTCGAGAAGATCGACGCGCGCTCGGACGTGTGGAGCCTCGGCGCGGTCCTGCACGAGATCCTCACCGGAAAACCCCCGTACGAGGCGGAGGATGTGTTCGGGCTGCTGCGGAAGGCGGCGGCGGGCGTCGTTGCGCCGTTGCCGAAGGAGATCCCGGCGGACCTCGCGGCGATCGCGATGCGGGCGCTGCAGGCGGAGCCGGAGCGGCGGTACCCGTCTGCGAAAGAGCTGGCGGCGGAGGTGGAGGCGTGGCGCACGGGCGGACGGGTGGGGGCGTACACCTACTCGTCGATGGAGCTGGCGCGCCGCTTCGTGGCAAAGAACAGGCTGATCGTGGGGGTGGTGATGGTCGGTGTGGCGACGTGCGCGGCGATGGCCTTCGCGTCCTACACGCATGTGGTGCAGGAGCGGGACCGGGCGATGGCGGCCGAGGATCGGACGGCAGTGGCGCTCGCGGACGCGCGGCTGAGGGGCTTGCAGGCCCGGGCGAAGGAGGAGGAGATGGGCGGGGATCTTGGGGCTGCGCTCGCACTGTTGCGCGCCGGGGTGCTCGAGCAGCGCGACAAGAGGGTCGTGGTGGCGACGGATTTGGCGAGGTTGATGGCGGCGGGCGCGGGTGCGAAGGTGTTTCCAGGCGGATTTGCGGACGATTCGGTGGCGGTGATGCCCGGAAAGCTCGCGTTGTCCCGGGCCGACGGCATGCACATCTACAACACGGCCACGGGCGCGCAGATCTGCGCGGACCCGGCGCTGCACGCGGGGTTCCCGGCGTTTTCCCGGGACGGCCGCTGGCTCACGGCGTCCGTCGGCGAGGACCCCTCCGCGCTCGGCCGGTGGGACACCGCGACCTGCGCTGCCACCCATCAGGCCAGCCCTCCGGCCACGGTGCCCTTGCAGGCCCGCGAGGACGAAGCGTCCGACGACAGCGCCCGCTCGATCGTCGAAGCCGGCCTCAACAACGAGCGCTACGTCTGGGACGCCGTCCGCAACGTCACGCGCCGGTTGAGGACCTCCGTCGCGTCGCCGATCCACAGCCTCCTCGGCCCCGATGGCAGCTTCGTCGAGATGCAGTTTGCCACGCGGCGTAGCGCGATGACGCGGGACGGCTCCGTTCTCGCCGCCTCGGTGGGCGACAGCGACATCGTGGAGTTGTGGACGTCTGACGCCGTCAGTCCCGTGGCGCGGGTGGTGGCGGCGGGGTACGTCGATGCCTTCGCGTTCTCGGGGGATGGCCGATGGCTGGTGACCAGCGCGGAGGGGGAGACGCAAGCGTGGGATCGGCAGGCTGGATGGCGGCCACGGGTCCTGGACGGCCAACGGACGATGCCTCCAGCCTCCGGGACTGGCGCCATCGCGACCGGGGATTCCCGATTCGCGCGCCTCACCGACGAAGGGCTCTCCGTTTGGGACCTTGAAACCGGTGCGCGGCTCCTCACGGACTTCCAGGTCCCCGGCGCCTCGCTCTCCTTGCTTGGCATGAGTCCGGATGGTCGTGCGGTGTGGCTGCACGGCCAGCACAACCTCCCGATCAGGGTGGACGTGCCCTCGCGCTCGTGGGTGGGCTGGTCCCCCAGCGTCCTCACGGCGCGCGGCTGGGTCCCGGACGGCGCTGGTGGCGGCGCGGCGATCGCGCCCGACGGGAGCTTGCGAGTGGGGATCGAGTCGGCCCGCCCGGCGTCCCGCGTTGGAACCCGACCCGCACCGGTGACCCTGCTGTCGCTCTCGCCGGGGACGGACGCCGTCCTGGCCGCGTCGGCCTACGGGGCGGTCACGGTCGAACGCGCGACCGGGGCCGTGAGAGAGGCGTTGGGCGATCCGACGCTGCCGAGGATCTGGTCGCCCGGCGGCCTGTGCAGCGCGTCCTGGTCGCCCGCCCGCCTCCTCCTCGGCTGGGCATCGAGGTGCCCGGTGGACTTCTTCCCGCTCTTCGACCCGGACGGGTCGACGCCCGTCGACGTGTTCGTCACCGAGCTGACGGCAGCGGGGACGCGCGCCCTGCCGACGAATCTTGACCCGGGCATCGCGGAGGCGGACGTGGTGACTGTTTCGCCCGATGGCGCGTGGTACTGGCCGCGGAACGCGACGGGCTGCGGCGCCGTGCGCTCGGTGACGGACCCGGCCAGGGTGGAGGTCATCTGCCCGCCGGCGCAGATGAGCTTCGCGGCGTTCAGCCCGGATGGCCGACCGGTCGACTCCTTTGAGGCCGGGGTCCCGGCGAAGCCCGTCGTCGAGGTCCGCGCGGTCGGCGGGGGCGCGCCGGTCTCGCTCGCGGCTGGACCCGAATTCTGCTTCCAGTCGGCGGATCGCCTTGTGACGACCGATGGCAATGGGGTGGTGGAAGGCTGGGATCTGAAGACGATGAAGCCGACCTGGACGGTCGATGTCGGGCTGGGCGGAAGCCCGTACTGCTCGGCGGGGATGACCGTTGTCCGCGGCAAGACCGGGGGCTTTGCAGTGGTGGGCGGCGACGGCAAGGTGCGGGCGCGCTGGCCGGCCGGCGACCAACCCGTCGCGAATGTGCTCATCTCGCCGGACGGTCAACGGGTGGCGGCGTCCTCGGCGTCCGGGCATTTGCGCCTCTACGACCTTGCCACGCAGGCGATCCTCGCCGATCTCGTCGCCAAGGACGTCGGCGAGCATGCGATGGTCTTCACGCCCGACAGCACCCAGCTCCTCGCCGGGAGTGAGGACGGCGTTGTCTACACCTACGACACGCCACCCTTCGAAGCGGCGGCAGCGTTGTCCGCGTCCGGCAACGCCACGAACTTGCGGGTCTGCGAAAAGACGCTCGCCGTCGTCCCGGTGCTCCCGTTTCCGCCGGCCGAGACCGTGTGGGCACCCGGCGCAGACTGCGACCCGACGCTGCCGAGCCCGGCGCTAACCGAACCTCCAACCGGCAACGGCGGTTGATTTACGACGACGGGTGAGAAGGGCAGGGGGTTGTCCCGGGCCGGCCGTGGGTCATTGCCGCTGCCGTGGGCGACCTGCCCGGCCAGCTCTGCCACGCCCTACAACAGCGCCAGAACCTGCGCCGTCTGGTCCTTCACCGCCTGAACGTCGTCGGCGGTCAAGGTGGGCTTCGCCGCGATGTCCTTGAGCGCGAGCAGGGTCTTCTCCAGCTGCGCGGAGACGGGCTTCGTGCTGGCCTGCGTCTGCACGTAGTTCAGGAAGTAGCCGACCGCGACCTCCTGCCGGAGCAGGTTCGTCCCCGCCTCCGGCTTGTTCGCGGCCAGGATCGCGCTGGCGACGAGGTTGGAGCCCTCCAGCCAGCTTCCGGCCTGCAGCAGGGGTACGAGCTTCTCGCCGCCGTTGAACACGATCTCCGGCAGGATCTGCTGGTGCATCTGGTCGAGCTCCTTGAGCAGCTCGTCGCGAACGATGGAGTCGTTGCTGATGCGCGCGGTCAGGTCGTCCAGCGTTGCGTCGATGTTGCCACCCGCGCCGATCGCCTTCATCCCGGCCTGGATCGTGGCCATGTTCGCCAGCAGCTTGTCCTTCGGCAGGTCGTTGACCGCGAGCAGGGTGTCGGCGATGACGACGCCTGTGCGGACCGCGACGATCTCCTTGTCCGTCGCGGCCATGTTGAATTTGTGGTCGGGCACCAGCTTTGACAGACCGCCCGCCACGCCCGCCTTCGTCATCGCGAGCTGCAGCTCCACGGGCGAGGGGACGAGCGCCTCGGCGGGCTTCTGATCAGCCGCGGGGAGCGTGGCCGGTGGCGCGGTGCTCGGTGGCGGGGGTGCCGCGGCCGCTGGCGCGGGAGGGGGTGCTGCGGTCTGGGCCTGGCCGCCGTCGCAGGCAAGGAGCAGGAACGGGAGGGCGACGAGGGGGAGAAAGTGACGCGTGGACAGGGGTGGCCTCGGGGTTGTGCCCAAGTAAGCCACGGTTCAGGCGGCCGCCACGGCTACCTCCCCCGTCCACCACCGGGCGGCCCGCCATGTCCGCCACCCCCGGGCCGGCCGCCGCCGCCACCGCCGGGTCGCCCACCCCCGCCGGCCGGTCCGCCTCGCCCGCCACCGCCTTGCGGCCCGCCCCGCCCGCCTCCTGGAGGCCCGGCGCCGCGCTGCGGACCTCCGCTCATGCGTGGTCCGTTGCCCTGCTTGACCCGCGCTTCTGCGGCAGCGGCGTCGATCTCGCGCAACACGCCGCGCGTGTCCGCCTTGCGCGTGGAGCCACGCCAGACGCCGGTCAGCGGCGTTTCGGGGGTGAGCACGCCGCGCTCGTAGAGCGCCCACATCTCCTCGCCAAAACGGCTCTCGGCCAGCTCAGGCGCAAACCGCGCCAGGAACATGGTGATGTTCGTCACGTCGCGGACCAGGAGCGCCCGCGCGCTCTGGTTGTGCGCGGCGTTGATCGCCTGCGGCAGGTCGATGATCATCGGCCCATCCCACGCGATCAGCACGTTGTACTCGGAGAGATCGCCGTGGATCACCCCCGCGCAGAGCATCATCACCACTTGCCGAACGATGAACGCGTGAACGTTCCAGGCCTCCTGAACCGTAAGGTTGCAGTCGCAAAGCCGGGGCGCGGCCTCGCCGTTCGGCGCGAGCACGATCTCCATGAGCAGCACGCCGTCCGAGAACACGATCGGCTTGGGCACGCGCACGCCGACGGCGCCGAGCTTGTACAGCGCGTCTACCTCGGCCGTCTGCCACATCGACTCAACCTGCTCGCGCCCGTACTTGGAGCCCTTCTCCATCGCCCGGCGCTGCCGGCTGTTGCGCACCAGACGCCCCTCCGTGTACGAAGTACGCTGGTGAAAGCTCCTGTTTTCCGCCTCCTTGTACACCTTCGCCACGCAGAACTTTCCGCCCGCCGCCACGACGAACACCTGCGCTTCCTTGCCGCTCATGAGCGGGCGCATGACCTCGTCGATCAAGCCCTCTTCGAGGAGCGGTTGGAGGCGGTCGGGGATCTTCATGCGGGCGGTGACTATCATGAAATCGGCCGCAACCACCGGCGCCTGATCGCGTTCCAGTCGAGGCGCTACCGTCTCTTTTCAGGGGCGCTGAAGGCGCAGCTACGGCCGCCCTGCGGGCCGGCCTGCCCCGCGCTGACCATCCGCATGAATTCCCAGCCACCGAGCGGCGCTCCTTGGTGGCTCAATGTGTGATCGGGTTCCGACGGGCGCGTCGCCCGGCGGAGTGGCTACCGCATCGGCCCCTCTACCGGGCCTTTGTCCCAGCGGATCGTCGCAGTTGGCGACCACGATTGCCCGCTCCCAGACTCGATCACCCACTGCGTTGGCGCGTCCGGGCCCGTTGTGAGCGTCCCGCGGACGAGTGGCCCCGCGGGGAGCGCGCCGGCGACGGAATTGGGCCCGCCGTGCGCCGTCCAGTCGTTGAGCGGAACGGTGAGCTGGTAGGTGAACGGTGGCTCAAACGTGGCCGGACTGCGGTTCGCGAAGCCCGGGGGGTAGGCGCCGAAGGCAGCGAGGATCCGGGCGACGTCTGCTGCATTGACCGGGAGCGTCCAGACCGCGATCGACCGGAGGAACGCGGCTGCGGCGCCGCCACCGCCCTTGAGCGGTTGGCCGTTCGCGACGGCGACGCTGAGCGGCTCGCCACCGCTCGGCCCTTCGACGAGCCACAGCCCCGGGACGTGCGGCGACTCGCTGCACATCGGGGTGCCGCTCGCGAGGTGGGTGCGATTGACCCAGCCGACGCAGTCAAACGCGGGTTTGGGTGCCGTCGCTGTGGGCATTTGGGCGGGGGCGGCGGGTGGCGTCGTCGGGGCGCCAGAGCAGGCGGCGAGGAGTGCGAGGAGCATGCTCCAGCCTATTGTGGTGCGCTACGACGGCGCCGGGCTTGTCGCCCGCAGCACAGGCTCCGGCGCGCGGTCCCGCTCGAGCTGATCCGTCAGCATGGCCCGGGCGGCCTCGGCCGTGAGCGCCCGCGACCACAGGTACCCCTGGGCGTCCTGGCAGCCAAGCTCACGCAGGATCGTCGCCTGCTCCTCCGTCTCGACACCCTCGGCGATCACGTGCATGTTGAGCCCGCGAGCAAGCTGGATGATCGCGGAGACGATGTTTCGTTGGGTCGTGTCGGCGATGCGGCGAACAAAGCTCCCGTCGATCTTGAGGCCGTCAAAACGCCAGTGGTGCAGGTAGGAGATCGAGGCGTAGCCCGTGCCGAAATCGTCGAGGTGCAGTTGCACGCCGGCTGCCCGGAGCTCGGAGAAGGTGCCGTCGACGGCGCTGCCCTGGCGGAGCACGCTGGTCTCTGTCAGCTCGATGTGGACGACGTCCGTGGGCAAGCCGCAGCGCTGGATGACGGCGAGGATCCCGGCGACGGCGTTGCCCTCCGAGAGCTGGCGACCGCTGAAGTTGACGTGCACCCACACCTCGTCGCCGAGCCCGCGGCGTCGCCAGTCCGCGAGGGTCTGACAGGCTTCTTCGAGGATCCACCAGGTCATCGCGACGATCTGGCCGGTCTCCTCTGCCACCGGGATGAACTGGTCGGGTCGGAACAACGTTCCGTCGCGCCGCCAGCGCACGAGCGCCTCAAAACCGTGCACCCGGCCATCGGCGAGGCCGATGATGGGCTGGTAGTGCACCTCCAGCTCGCCCCTGTCGACGGCGTGGTGCAGGTCGCGCTCAACCTCCAGCCGCTGGACCGCGCCCTCGTGCATCGCCTCCGTGAACACGCAAACCCGGCCGCGGCCCTCCTTCTTGGCGCGGTACATCGCCGTGTCAGCGTCGCGCAGCAGGTCCAGGCCGTCGGCGTAGGCAGGCCCGCCGGGGGCAACGCCGATGCTCGCGGACGGCACGATCTCGTGGCCCATGACGTGGAGCGGGGTCTGGATCGCGATCATCATGCGCGCGGCCAACGCCTCCGCCTGCCCGACCGCGAGCTCGTGGCCGAGGACGACGAACTCGTCGCCGCCGAAGCGAGCGAGGGTGTCGGATGGGCGGACGCAGCGCTCCAGGCGCTCCGCGACGGCGCACAGCAGCGCGTCGCCGACCTGGTGACCGAGGCTGTCGTTCACGGTCTTGAAGTGGTCGAGGTCCAGGAAAAGGATGGCGAACGGGCGCCCGGGGTAGCGCTGGCACTGGGCGATCGCGTGGGCGAGGCGGTCGAGGAGCAGGGCGCGGTTGGCGAGCCCGGTCAGGCTGTCGTGGAAGGAGCTCTTCAGAAGCTCCCGCTCCTGTCGCAGCGCCGCCGTCACGTCCTCGATCGAGCCGGCCAGACGCGTTGCCTTCCCGTCGGGCTCTCGGGCGATGCTCGCGCGAAAGAGCAAGGTCCGTTCTCCCTTTCCGGGCACGTTCGCGCGCACGCGATGCTCGAACCGGGCGCGGCTGCTGGCGACGAATCGGCTGAGCTCCGACTTGAACGCCTGCGCGTCCCCGGGGGAGAGAGCGTCCAGCCAGACGGTGACGGGATGGCTCACGCCCGCCGGCAGCCCCAGTAACTCGGTCGCCTGATGGGTCACGCTCACGGTGTCCTCGGCGATGATCCAGTGCCAGAGCCCGGTCTGCGCGCCCTCGCTCGCGAGCGAATAGCGGTTCAGGAGCAGGTCGCGGCGACGGATCCGGTCGAGCAGCGTCGCGTTTTCCCCTTGGTAGATCGCCGCAAAGCTCGCAATGCCGCCACATCCGAGCAGGGTCACTGCAGCGAGCGCACCGGACTCCGGGTGGGTGGCCACCAGCGCACAGGTCCCGAGCGCTCCGGTGACCGCTGCGACGGCGGCGGGATGCGCGGTCGCGATGAGCCCTGCAGCGAGGACCGCTGCGATCGCAAAGACAGGGGCGGTTGACTGCCATGCCCACGGGAGGAGCAGGATGGTGACGACGCTGGGGAGCGGCCACACGCGGGGGAGCCGCAGACCCACCGTGTGCTGCAGCACGGCAACGCACGCGAGGACGCCGCCGCCAAGCGCCAATTCGCGCCGTCCCCAGTACAGCGCCAGCCCCGCCCCGGCGATCGCATGGGCGCCGATGGCCGCATTCAGCTTTGTCCAGGTGCGGCTCATGGCGACGGCATCCGCAGCGTGAACGTCGACCCGAACGGCCGGTCCTCGACGTCCAGCGTGAGCGTCCCGCCCTCGGCACGCACCATCCGGCGCGCCACGGCGAGGCCCAGGCCCGCCCGACCGGTCGCGCTGTAGAACGGTTGGAAGATGCGGTCCCGCACGTCGGCGGGAACGCCGGCGCCCTCGTCGCGCACCGCGAAGGCCACGTGGGTCTCACCCTCGTCGGTGATCAGCAACGTCACCGGGCGGTCGATCGGGGAGGCGCGCAAGGCGTTGTCAAGCATCGCTACCAGGGCGCGTTCGAGCCGGTCCGGGAACGCACGGATCGAGCGGCCCGTCGTGCTCTCCACCTCCACTCGTCGCCCCTGGTCCCCCAACGCGGCCACCGCCGCCCGGGCCAGCGTCGAGACGATCACCGTCGGCCGCTGGGCGTCCCGCTCCCCATCGTCCGGGAGGAGCGCCACTATCGCCCCAAGGCCGTCGCGCAGTCGCGCCAGGGCACTCTCGCTCCCCGGGCTCGCCGCGAGGGCTTCGGCCGGCCCGCGGATCGACCTGAGCACGCCGCGGATCAGCGCGTCCAGCTCTTCATCCTGGCGGGCGGCGCGCAGCGTCTCCCGGTCGCCCTGGTTGCGCAGCAGGCCGCGGATGACGGTCAACAGCTCGCTGACCTGAAAGGGCTTCGTCAGGTAGGCGTCTGCGCCCTGTTCATGGCCGCGAAGGCGGTCTTCTGGCGCACCTCGCGCCGTCAGGAGCACGATGGGGATCGCGCGCTTGGTCGGGTCCTCGCGCAGCCGGGCGACCACCTCCCAGCCGGTGATCTCCGGCATCGTGACGTCGGAGACGATCAGGTCTGGGCGCCGCTCCGTCGCGAGCCGGAGTCCTGCGCGACCGTCCGATGCCGCGAGTACGGTGTAGGTGCTGCCGAGCACGCCCGCGAGGAACCGCACCATGTCGGCGTTGTCCTCGATCACCAGGATCGTCGCCCGGGTCCCATCCTGGGCCTGGCGGCGACCGAGTCGGCGCTCCGTCGCTTCGTCCAGACCGAGGAGCCGGTACTCGTCGCCCCGCCGGATCTGCTCGTGCCACTCGGGCATTCCGACGTTCACGGGGTGCCGAAGCGGGACGGAGTCGAGGCTGGAAGTCGCGCCGATGGGGAGCAGGAACCGGAGGACCGTGCCCCCGCCCGGGTTCGCTTCAGCGCGGATTTCACCGCCGTGAAGCTGAACAAGCTCGCGCGCGAGCGAGAGGCCGATGCCGGTGCCCCCGAACGCCCGACCCTCTCCCGTGTCCACCTGGTGGAACCGCTCGAACACCCGCTCCCGTTGCCCCTCCGGGATGCCCGGACCGGTGTCGGCGACCGCGATGTCCACCGTCTCGCCCATCGGCCCGGACACCGCGAGCGTGACCGTCACCGTGCCGCCGGACGGCGTAAACTTCAGGGCGTTCGCCAGGAGATTGAGCAGCACCCGCTCGATCTGCTCCTCATCCCCCCGCATCCGGAGGGCGGTCGGCGGCGCGACGAGCCGGACGCCGATCCGCTTGCGGCGTGCGAGCATGGCGGCCTCCTCCGTCAGCTTGGCGACGAGGCCCCGCACGTCGAAGCTGGACGTATAAAGCCGGAAAGCCGCGCCCTCGATGCGCGAGAGCACGAGGAGATCGTCCACGAGACGAAGGAGCCGCAGGGCGGAGCGGCGCGCGAGGCCAAGCTGCTCCTGCTGGGCAGCCGTGAGCTCGGTCGACTCCTCCAGCATCGACTCCAGCGGCGCGAGCACCAGGGTGAGCGGTGTGCGCAGCTCGTGGGAGATGTTAGCGAAGAACGCGGTCTTTGCTGTGTCGAGCTCCTGGAGGAGCTGGTTGGCGGCCGCGAGCTGGGCGCGGGTGGAGAACTCCTGGCGACGGAGGTTCCCGCCGTGCCAGGCGATCGCCCCGGCGATGAGCGCGGCGAACCAGAGAACGGCGTTCACCGTGATCCATTGCGCCGTCGTCCCCTCCAGGTGGCCGGCAGCCATGGCGATGTCGTAGCACAGGACCGTGCCCGCAAAGGTCATCAGCGCGTGCTGCCAGCGCCAGGGGAACGGCAGGGCTGAGAACCCGATGAACGTAAGGATCAACGCCTCATGGTAGTTGCTCGCGGCGCCGCCCACCAGCCCGGTGACGAGGATCACGCCCGTCCCGATCCAGAGGCAACAAGCGACGCAAAGGACGAACGTGCGGGCGCGGACTGCGGCATGCGAAAGGAATGTCGCGGCGAGGAGGCCGAGGAGGGCGGCGACGACGATCGCGCGGATCTCGAGCAGCAACATCAGCTTGTCGGCGACGAGGAAGCGGTCGACGAGGCCGAACGCGACGAAGGCGAGGGCGCCGAGCGTTGCGGCGACGCGCAGCGACTGCACGAACGCGTGGGCTTGATCGCGGCGAAACGCAATTTCGTCGAAGGGGCCTGCGGAGTCGGACGGGGGGACGATGCGGGTCATCCGCGACGCCGACAGCGCAGGCAGATCGCCTGGCCAGGGGAGCCGAACCCGGTCCAGGTGTCGAGCACCTCAAAACCAGCGATCACGAGCCGGTCGGCGAGCTCATCGGCACCGTAGAACCGGAAGTACCCCTCCTCCTCGAGGCGAAACAGTTCGCCGCTGGCGTCCAGCATGTGGCGCGCCGCTTCCAGCATCGGCCCCCGGCCAGCCTCGCCGAACGCGGCCTCCGGCGCTGCCTGGATCGCAGCCACGCACGCACGGAAGAGCGAGGACGTGTCGGCGTCCCGGACCATCGACGAGATCACCAGCTCACCGGCGGGCCGAAGTACCCGACGGATCTCGAACAGGGCATCGTCGGGGTGCTGCAGGTACGACAGGACGAGGCTCATGCCGACGCGGTCGAAGCTCGCGTCAGCGAAAGGAATGCCGCCCGGTTCATCGCGGATGTTCGTCAGTCTCGCGAGCGCGGCGAGGGCATCTTCGGTCAGCTCCCCCGCGCGCACCATCGGCCGGAGATCCACCGTGCGTCCGCACGCCGCCGCATAGATCCGCGGATCACCGGCCTGATCGAGGCGGGCCAGCAGGTCGGGCGAGATCGGGACCCGACCCCGCAGGCCGGTGAACGTCCGGATGTCACCGGCGACAAACCGGCGCATCGCGGTCGTCGGGCTCCCCTCGAGGTTCACCACGTGGGTCTCGACGCCGGGCACCTTCTCGCGGAGCCGGGCGAGGGCCTCGGGGACGAGGTCCAGCGCCACGACACGCTTGGCATGCCGGCAGACGAGCGCGTGCGTGAGGTTCCCGGTGCCGGCGCCGAGCTCCAGCACCTCCAGGCCGCTCGGCGTCAGCGCGTCCGCCTGGCCGTCAATGAATTCCCGGTAGGACGGGTACCAGGCGAGGATGTCGAAGCCGAGTCGGGGCTCGTCGCGGCGCGGGGCGTCGAGGCCCTCCGCCAGCAGGTAACGACGCCAGAATGCGGCGGCGTCCTCGGGTCGGGTCCGGCGGGTCGCGTGCCACTCGGCCTGCTCCCGCGCGCGAAGCCGGTGCAGCGGCGGATACCACTCGGCGAGGGTCGACTTGTGGACGTGCGACCAGATCTCCTGGGTGATCAGGGCGAACTGGCGTTGGGCCTCCCTCCCGCTCTTCGGTACGTGCCCGGTGTCCGCCACGATGAGCCGACGTTTTCCCGGTGCGGTCACCTCCATCACCCGGCTGACCCGGCCGAGGTCCATCCAGCCGTCGTACGCGCCCGCGATCCAGAGCACGTCGGCGGCGACCTTCGCCATGTCCCGCTCGGATTCCAGCAGCGTCCCGACGTCGAGGACCTTCGCGTCCTGCCAGAACGCCCGACCCTCCACCAGGCAGCCGATGAGGGTGACCAGGTGTGCTCCGTCCTCCCCGATGGCGGCTGCGTCGTGGTGGCCGGAGACGTGGAGGATCGCGTCGCGCGGCTCCGGCGCGCCCATGTACGAGACCCAGAGCCCGATCTCGGGAAACCGGCGTTGCACATCCTCTCGGGCCAGGAGGTGCATGACCGCGCACGCCGCAAAGCTGACGGAGACGAGGATGATCGAGGTGGGCCGCACGCGGTCGTTGTTCTGGCACCAGTCCAGCGCGCCGAGGATGTCCGACTCGACGCCCGAGAGGCGGTAGCCAAGGGTGTGCTTGCCATCGACGGCGTTTCCCGGGTCCTTCTCGCTCTCGCCGAGGTTGTTCGTCCCGTCGATGCGCAGTACGGCGATGTCCGCGTGCTGCCGGCGGAAGCTCTCGATCAGGGTCGTCGCCAGCTGGCTCATCTGCTCTTTGCGCCCAGCGAAGCCCGGCACGACCAGGACGAGCGGCATGGACGCGGGGTGGGCGCCGGGGGTTGGCTCGGCGCCGTCGAGGAGCCCCACGATCTGCAGGCCGTCGCGGTTTTGGAAATGGACCGTGCGCTCGACGGGGGCCACCGGCGGGGCGGGCGAGGGCAGCGGTCGCAGGCGGGCGAGGCGCGCCGATGCGACCCCGAGCAGGTCACCCACGCGGGCGAGCAGCCGCTGGTGCCAGCCGCCGATGATCACGCGCCGCTCGGGAACGAGGGACTGCCGCGCCTGCCCGAGCGCAACGCCAACGCGGACGGTGCGGTCTCCGCCGCCATTGTCGGTCAGCCTGTCGACGCGGGAGACGACGGCGTGGTCCAGATCGCGGGACCCACGGTGGTCGCGAAGGACGGCTGAGACGAGCGCGGATCCCGGCGGCATCAGCCAGCGGTCGGCGCTGGCCTCGAACGAAAATCCGCCTTCGCCAACCTCGATGACGCGAAAGCTCGCGCGCTCGGTCGGGATCCCCGGGAGCGGCAGGGTGAGCTCGGCGTCGTCGACGAGCATGCGCTCTCGCGATCGGCGCTCCGCGTACCCGAGCTGGTCGGGCAACCGCATGGTGAACCCGGACGCGGCGATCTCCAGCACCATGCTGGTGAACGCGTAGTTCACATGGGCGTGGTCGAGCACGACGAACAGCGGCGTCCCGGCGGTCGGGGCCCCCGGCATGCGCACCGTGAGCGCCTCGCCGCGCAGCCCCTCGAGCGTCCCCTCCCACATCCGGTTCTGGTCCGCCGCGACGACGCGGACGGTAGCGCCAGCCGCACCGTTGAGGATCGTCCGGATGCGGCCCGGATCCGCGATCGGGGTGGTGGTGCGCCGCTCGGCATCCAGGACGCGTTCGACCGCCTCCCGCGTGCCGGTCACCGAGTTTGCCTGCGCGACCAGCTTCCGGAACCGCCGGCGATCCTCAGCCGCCATCGTACGGATCCGCAGCCCAGCGCCCTCGGACGTCACGCGCACGACCTCCATGTTGGCGTCGATGTCGGGCCCGGGGGCGGCGGAGAGGGTGACGGGGAGCAGATCGCCGACCCTCAGCGGGAGCGACGTGCACAAAAAGCAGCCGTCCATGCTGGCGTCGCGCGTGTAGCCGATGATCGCGGTCGCCGAGCGTGCACCCTTGTCGGTCACGCGGATGCGGAGCGACGGGCGCCCCATGGCGCGCTGATCGTCGGCGCCCAGGCGACCGTGAGCAACCCCGGCGTCGGGGGGCGTGGTCGGGGGGGTGGCGATGGGGCCGTCGGCGGTCATGTCGGAAACAGGGAACCTTACGTACAGGGTTTGGGGGATGCTACCGGGTCACAGGGGGCGCGGTCAATGCATGGGCGTGAACCTGCCGAAGAGCTGACGGGGCGCATCTCCGCCATCGGAGGGCATTTGTTGATAGTCGGTGCCGTGCCTGCCGAGCCCCCGGAACCAGCCCCCCCCCCGGCGGCGCCTCGCGCGCGGCTGCGACGGGGTGCGGCGTTCATCGGCCGCTGGGCGCTGCGGCTTGGCGTCGTGACGGTCCTCATCGGCGCGCCGGCGGGCTGGTTCGGCTACCGATGGCTCGACAAGGAGATCCTGTCCACGCTCCCGGCCACGCTCGACAAGGACGCCGTCTTCCGGTTCCCCTGCTCCGTGCAGGTCTACGCGGCGGACAACAGCCGGGTCGACCAGTTCTACCTCGAACGGCGTGTCTGGGTGCCGATCACCGAGCTTCCCCCGGTCGTCTGGCAGGCGTTCGTCTCCAGCGAGGACCGCCGGTTCTTCGACCATCAGGGCGTCGACCCCATCGGGATCGTGCGCGCGCTCGTGGTCAACCTGCGGGGCGGCGGCGGGCCGAAGCAGGGCGGGTCGACGATCACGCAGCAGCTCGTGAAGAACCTCCTCGTCGGAAAAGAGAAGTCCTACCGCCGAAAGATCAAGGAGGCCGTGCTGGCGTATCGGTTGGAGCGGGAGCTGGGAAAGATGCAGCTCCTGGAGCTGTACGTCAATTACATCGCACTTGGAAACGGCAATTACGGCGTTGAGGCGGCCGCGCAGGACTACTTTGGGATCTCGGCGCGGGATCTCAACGCGGGGCAGGCGGCGATGCTGGCGGGATTGGTCCCGGCGCCGTCGAAGTACAGCCCGCGCCACGACCCGGCGTTGGCGGCGCAGCGGCGCGAGCAGGTCTTGCGGCTGATGGTGGACCAGGGGTTTGTGACGGCGGTAGAAGCAAGCCAGTACCTGCAGGATCCCGTGATCGAGCCCCGCGTCACGAACAAGCCGGGGCCCAACACGGCCTACCTGACCGAAACGCGGCGTGAGGTCCGGCGGTTGTTCGGCCAGGACCGGCCTTTTGTCGAAGGGTTGCAGATCCACACGGCGCTGGATCCGCGCGTGCAGGCGATCGCGGAGTCGTCGGTCCAGGGCGCGCTGGCGGACCTGGAGGAGCGCGAAGGGGCGCGCGGGCCGGTGCGGAACATCCCTGCGGGCGGCCGGGCGGCGTTCCTGCAGCGGGGTGACCGGCTGCCCTTGGACGATCAAACTGGCACGTTCCGCGCGCCGGAGGCTGGCGAGTGTTTTCCGGGCTTGTGGACCACCCCGGGCGACGCCCCGGGCTTCGTGCAGGCAGGCGGCTTCGCGTTTGAGCTCGCCCCGGCCGAGCTGCAGAAGAAGGTACGCCAGACGCCCGCGCTCGACGAAAAGGGCAACCCCAGGTTCACGCCGCCCGCGCCCCTGGTCGCAGTGCTGCGCGCCGGTGACGTCCTCGATGTGTGCGTGAAGGACCAGGGGATGAAGGGTGCGCTCTCCACCGTCGAGCTGCATGAGCGCCCCTGGGCGGAGGCCGCCGCCGTCGTCATCGAGAACGCGACCGGCAACGTTGTCGCCGAAGTGGGCGGCTACGACGTCGGCCTGGAGGGTTTTGTGCGGGCGACGCAGGCAAAAAGGCAGCCGGGTAGCTCCTTCAAGCCCTTCGTCTACGCCGCCGCCATCCTCCACGGCCATCGCCAGACCGACATGATCCTCGACGGGCCCTTCTCAACCCTCGGCACGAACGGGCGCATGTGGTCGCCCAAGAACTACGACGGGAAGTACCACGGGAACCTCCCGATCCGCAGCGCGATGGCGCTCTCGCTCAACACCGTTGCCGTGCGCCTCGGCCTCGAAGCGGGCATCGACAACGTCGTCGCCCTCGCTGGTCGTCTCGGCGTCCGAACGCCGCTTCGCCACGATCTCACCGTCGCGCTCGGCTCCTCGGAGGTCACGCCGATGGATCTGGCGACCGCCTACTCCTCGTTCGCGCGCGAGGGCGTCCACATGGACCCCGTGTACATCACGAAGATCGAGGATCGACAAGGGCGCGCGCTCGGTCAGGAAGGCTCGGTCGTGACGTTCCCGGACCAGAGCTTCCAGCTCCCCGGCGGCCCCGGCGACCGCGCGATGCCCCAGGCCGACGCCTACGTCGTCATTGACATGATGCGCAACGTCGTCAAGAACGGCACCGCCAAGAAAGCGCAGCGTCCGGGCATGGATTTCGCGGGAAAGACCGGTACGACCTCCAATTTTGTCGACGCCTGGTTCGCCGGCTACTCGCCGCGCTACACGTGCGTGGTGTGGGTCGGGACGGACGGGGAATCCTCCATCGGCGACAAGGAAACCGGCGGAAAAGCCGCATTGCCCGCATGGAGTCGTATCATGGAGGCGCTCCCGAACGTGCCCGGCGAGCGGTTCCCGGTGCCCGACGGCGTTGTGCTGGCACCCTGGAGCGGGTCGCCCGACTGGCTCGGCTACGTGCGCGGGACCGTGCCGTCCGACGTCCTGGCTGCGGTGGACGTCCCGGAGCCCCTCCCGCCGTTTGGCCTCGCGCTGCCGGGTGGCGCGGAGGCCGTGCTCCCCGCGACGACGCGCGGTTATACATCGGTGAAGGCGGATAGTCGGGTGGACGAGGGCGACGTGGAGGACGGCGCGAACACGCCGGGGGTGTTGCCGGAGGGGGATGTGCCGGCGGCGGATGGGGCGACGGGGGAGGACGTCTCACCCGGGGCGGATGCGGAGGATCCGGGGGCGCCGACGACGGGGCAGTAGGGGGACGGGGCGGGCGAGGGTCGCCCGCAGCGTCGAGGGGCAACCACCCAGCGCGCAGGGCGCTTGCGCCGGGGCAAGGTCAATGGACGTCCTCGTCCCCGGGCTTCGACGTCGCGTTTTCGGTCTCCGTCGCTGTGTACTGGCGTTGGACGCCGTCGTCGTCGACGTCGCAGACGCCGTGGACCTCAAAGCCGGTGGGCGTGAGGGTGACCTGGTAGACGCCACGCACTCGGCCGTCCGGTCTCCAGCCAAGAGCCGTCCAGGCCGGATCGTTCGGCCAGTCGACCGCCGTACTGTTGGCGTTTGTGGCGGGACGTGGGGCGGGTGGGAGGGCAAGGTAGTGGTTGTTGGCCGAGTCGTACGCGAGCTCGGCGGTCTTGATCCCGTCCACGTTCCCCGGCGTTTCCCCTTGCATCGCCACGCGCTGCATCCCTCGAAACAATCCACAGGGCCAAATACCAAAATACGTCAACCCGGCGCATCCCACCGTCGTCGTGAACAGCAACTGCAGGACGCTCCGGCCGGAGATCGTCCAAGGCGCCCGCCCGTGTTGAACGTCCGTCACACGTGCTTCGTCCCCAGCCTCGCCCGCGCCTCTTCCACCGTCGCCAGCTTCCGGCCTTGATCCTTGACCATCCGCACGACCTTCGCCACCAGATCGCCGTTGGACGTCGCCATCTGCCCCTCGCTCACGTAGAAGTTGTCCTCCAACCCCACGCGCACGTTGCCCCCGAGCGCGCACGCCGCCGCGCAGAGGCGCCACTGGTCGTGCGAGATGCCCACCACCTGCCACTCAGCGCCCTCGGGGAGCTGGTTCGCCATGTGGCAGAGGTTCTCGGTTGTCGCCGGAATGCCGCCGACAACGCCCATCACGAGGCTCATCATGTACGGCCGGTCGACGAGGCCCATGTCCGCGAGCACGCGCGCGCTGCCGACGTGCCCGAGGTCAAAACACTCCATCTCGGGGCGGATGCCCTCCTCGCGCATCGCCGCCACGAACGCCATGATCTCGGCGTGCGGGTTGGGGAAGACGAAGTCGAACACGAATTTCTTCTTCGCCGCGTTGTACTTCGCGTAGTTCATCGAGCCCATGTTCAGGGCCGCGACCGCCGGCTTCACCGCGCGCAGGTACGCGATGCGCTCCTCGACCGAGACGCCCAACGCGCCCGTCGAGAAGTTGATGATCACCGGGCACTCGGCGACGATGGCGTCGCGGATGTTGCGGTAGTCCTCGATCGCAAAACTCGGCGTTCCATCGGGCGTACGCGCGTGGATGTGCATGGCGACGGCGCCGGCTTCGTAGGCCCGCTTCGCCTCCTTGGCGTACTCCTCCGGGGTGTACGGGATCGCCGGGCACTGCGCGCGGTTGGCGACGACGCCGGACATCGCGCAGGAGACGATGACGGGGCGCGAGGGATCGAGGTGCGGGCGGTAGAACATGCGGCGCGTCCGGTCCGGAGTGGGGGCTAGTGCCCGATGATGTCGGCCTCGAACGCGGGGTCGGTCAGCGGCGGCGCGAAGCAGTCGCTGATGTCGGCGTCGGGCACGCTGTCCGCCGACAGGATCCCGGCGATCAGGCCGATGAAGTCGTCGTACTGGGCCTGGGTGATGGCCATGCCGTTGTGGGCCTCGAGCATGGACGGGCCGGTGTAGGCGCCCGTCGTGCAGCCGTACGCGTCCGAGATGAAGGCCGCCAGGCTCGCCTCAAAAGCGGCGATGGCGCCCGCCCCGGCGTCGACGAGCGGGGCGAAGAACGGGGCGAATTCAGGGTCGGCAGCCGCGCCCTCGGTGATCTGCTGGGCGACCAGGGGGACGGCGCCACCGTAGGTCGTGCAGATGTCCGTCGTGCAGACGGTCGAGGCGGTGTCGCCGGAGTCCGTCGCCGAGTCGGTATCGGTGTCCGTATCGGTGTCGGTGTCGGTGTCTGTATCGGTGTCGCCGCCCGAGTCGGTCGCGCTGTCGACGTTCGCGTACGGGTCGACGACGCAGAGCCCGTCGAGGTTGAATTTCTGCCCTTTCGGGCACGTGTCCGAGCCGCAGGCAGCGAGCACGACGAAGGGGAGGAGGAGGGCAGACAAGCGCATTCGCGACTCCAGGCCCGCCGAGCCTAACCGACCGCCCGCCGGGTTACGGGCGGCGCATGAAGATCGCGGTCGCCTCGGACGAATGGAGCGACGTGGACGAGGTGGTCGTGGTCGAGCTGGAGCGGCGAGGGCTGGACGTCTGGCGTGGCGGCGCGGTGGCGGACCGGGCGGAGCACCCGTGGGTGGACGTCGCGGTCGAGGCGGCCGAGCGGGTGGTGGACGGGCGAGCGGACGAGGCGGTGCTGCTCTGCTGGACTGGCACTGGAGTCAGCATGGCGGCGAACAAACTGCCGGGGATCCGCGCGGCGCTTTGCGGCGATGCCGAGACGGCGAGGGGCGCGCGGGTCTGGAACCATGCCAACGTGCTCTGCCTCTCGCACCGGACGCTCACGGCGGAGTCTGTGAGGTTCATCCTGGCCGCGTGGTTTGAGCCCTGGGATCGGGAGGCGGGCGCTGCCGGTGTCACCCGACTCGCCAGCCTGGATGAGTAGCCAGGGCTGGCGCCAGGCGCGCGTCTGGCTGCCTGTAGCGCTGGCGTTCCTCGCGACGTTTCCGGCCTGGCTCGACCCGGTTCACCGGTTTGTCGGCCGGTCGGAGGGCGAGATCCGCGACCACGCCTGGGTGGCCTGGCTGGTCCAGCACCACGTCTGGGTGGACCAGGTCTGGCCGTTTCCGTTCGGCGGCAAGTCGGCGCTGATCTTTCAGAATGTCGGGTTTCCCCGGGGAATCTCGCTGTACCCGCTGGACCCGCTGAATCAGCTCGTCCTGACGCTGACGTCGCCGGTCATCGGCCTGCAACCGGCCATGCTGGTGCTGACGACGGGCTTGTTGGCGTTGGCGGGCATCGCTGCCGGGCGTCTGGCGGTCGCCCTCGGGCAATCCGGCAGCAACGCCGCGGTCGTCGCGGTGCTGACGGTGCTGGGGCCGCCGGTGCTCGGCAGCTTTGTAGACGGGCAGACGGAGGGGATGGGGTCGTGCTGGGCGCTCTTCCTGCTTGGGACGTTTGCCGGCGGTTTTTCCGGGCGGGAGCTTGGCGGCGGGTGGCGTGGGAGGCCGGGGCTATGGCGTGGGGTCCGGCTTGGGCTGGAGGGGAGCGCCCTCATCGCTTCCACACCGTACCAGGCGCACGCGTGGACGCTGGCCGGGGGCTTCCTCCTGGTGGCGCTGCTTGTTTCCCGGCGTTTTCCGCCGGCAGCGCTCGTCTCGCTCGCGCTGATCCTCCCCGTGGCGTTCGTGTGCGGGCGCGGCCTGACCAGCGCGGAGTCCGGCCGGAATGGCCAGATCACGCAGCGCACCCGCGCCGGGGATTGGCCGCCTCGCTCCGTTGTCGCCGAGGCGATCATGCCTCCGGCGCAGCCGCAGGTGGGCGTCACGCCCTCGCCGGCGTGGCCCTGGCCGCGCGAGGCCCGCTTGCTCGTCCCCACGACCGGACCCCGGCGGTGGAGCGGGACCGTCCTTCCCGGGATGGCGAGCGGGGTCGTCCTCCTCGCCCTCCTCCATCGTCGCCGGTCCCCTGGCCCGTCCGGACGCCGTCGGCGCCACCTCATCGCCACCCTCGCGGCTGGCACGGCCGTCTACGCCTCCCTCGCCTTCGGGAGCGCCCACGATCACGGCTGGGACGTCCCGTTGCCGTTTGACCTCTGGTATCGGTACTTTCCCCTTGGGCATCTCGCGTGGAAGCCGCAGCAGTATGCGGTCCCGGCCTGGGAGCTCGCGGTGGTCCTTGCGGGGTTCCTGCCGGCTCCCCTGCTCTACGTCGGGGCCGCGCTCTGTGCGTTGGAGATCCAGCGATTCAGCCCGATTCAACTGCCCCTTCCCGCGCTCGAGCTACGTGCGCAGGCCTGGATGCGGGCGGTGGATGGCCCGGTGGTCGAGTTCCCCGCTCGGGCGCGCTCCCGCGGTGGCGTGAACCGCCTGCCCGAGGACGAGCTCCTGGCGCAGATCGTCCACGAACAGCCGATCGCGGACGCGTTCGGGCGCGGCGCGAACCCGGCACAGGCCGCGCTTCTCGACGCGCTCGGGCGCGAGGCCGGATGGGGGGTGTCGCCCGAGACCCCTCCCGTCGCTGAAGCATTGAACGTGGCGACCGGAGCGGGTTTTCGCGTGCTCGTCGTCCACGCCGAAGGCATGGAGCAGAGCGAGCGGAAGGGCGTCCTCGCCGCGCTCGGCCCGCTGCTCGGCCCACCGACCGACGCGGACGGGACGTGGGTGTGGGCGATCGGCCGCTGAACCCTACCCGACCGCGACCTCTTCCCAGTCGGCCTGCGCAACCCCAACATTCCCGGCGAGAAAGCTGTGGAGTCCGTGGTTGGGCGCGGCGACGAGGCGGATGAGCAACCGGGACCCGTGCGGCGCGTCCTCAAACTGCACCCAGCGGATCGGGATCAGAACGCGGACCCCACCGATGTCAAACTGGCCGAACTTCAGGCGTCGCACCAGCTCTTCTCCCAGCTCCCGGCGCGTGGACGGCGACTGCGGCAATACCCACGTCGTGTCCGCCCGGACCATCTCCGCGTGCAGCAGCGAGATGTGGAGCATGCCGTCGAGGATCCCGCGCATTCCGCGCACCGTCGCCCGGTCGACCAGCGAGTAGTCGATGCCCTCCGCCCGCTCGGGCGGCTCCACGCCCGCGAACAGATCCATCACCCGGTCAAACCAACTGACCGGGTAATCGGGGTGGTAGACGCGGAGGCGGTCGGTCACGCTCATAGTGTACACCGGAGTTCACCGGTTTTGGACACCGCGGGCGCCAGAAGGTTCCGGGCAGCCCTACCGCACGATTTGTCGCACCCGGCGGACCACGCCCGGCGTCCCCGTGAGCTTGGACGCGCGGTCGTCAATCTCCTGCAGCTCCGCATCGGAGAGCGGCCGGTCCAACGCCAGCAGATCGATGGCGACGCCGAGCTCGTCCAGGTCCATGTGCGCGGTCGACAAGTTGGAGACGCCAGCGTCGAAGATCGCGTCCTGGATGGCCTTGCGCGCGCCGCGCTCGGTCCCGTGGATGACCGAGAGGAGCGTGGCGTGGTCAGGCAGATCGGTGTGGCCGAGCACCATTCGCGGCCGGAACACGCAGTCGCGGAGGTAGCCGACGTCTGAGAACGTGCGGATCGTGTGGGCGACGCGGCGGGCGATGCGGGGCTGGGCGTCCACCGTGGCGGCGCCGAGGTGCGGCGTGGTCGCGACGCGGGGCTCGGAGGCGTAGGGGTTCGCCCAGGGGCCCGAGCCGCGCGGCTCTTCGGGGTACACGTCGACGGCGGCACGGCGTACTTCTTTCGCCTCGATGGCAGCGAGCAGATCGGCGGGGTCGTAGAGAAAACCGCGGGCCAGGTTCAGGAAGATGCGGGGCGAGGGGTCCGGGCGGTCGGCGGCGAGCTGGGCGAAGTGGCCGCGGGTGATGAGCGCGCGGTTGGACTTCCCGAGGATGTCCTCGGCGCTCACGTGCGTCGTCACGCAGTCGGACCCGCGAAAGAGCGCGTCGATCGTGCTCATCTGCTGCCAGCCCATCTCCATGCCGATCTCGCGGGCAACCTCGCGCGTGTCGTGGAAGGCGATCTTCATCCCGAAGGCCTCGGCCGCGCGCGCGACCTGACGGCCGATATTGCCGAGGCCGAGGATGCCAAGAACGCGGCCTTGTACCTCGAACCGCTCGGTCTGCGACTTGTCGAAGCCGCCCGCGCGGGTGTGGTCGTAGGTCTCATAAAGCCTGCGCGAGAGGGCCACGAGGTGCGCGATGGCCAGCTCGACGACCGAGCGGCCGTTGGAGACGGGGTCGTTGAAGACGAGCACGCCGTGGTCGGCGCAGGCGCGCTTGTCGACGCTGTCGTCGCCGATGCAGCAGAGCTGGACGGCGACGAGGTCGGGACAGGACTCGACCATCTTGCGGGTGACCGGCACGCGCGAGCGCTTGAACAGCACCTGGTGCCGGCCCTCGATCAACCAGGCCGTCAGCTCCGCCTCGTCGGGCACGTGCTGGCGCCTGTCGACCGTCCAGCCGTCCTCACGCAGGAGCTCGTCGAGGACCGTGTCGGGGTGCTCGACGACCAGCGCGCGGGAGAGGGGGCCGTGGTGCAGGAGCATCGGGATCTCGGGTGGGGCGCGCGGTTATCAAGGATCGGGGCGATCGCCGCCTGACCGGCGCCAAAAGTCGTCATGCCAATCCTGACCGTGGTCAAATGTCGGGGAGCAGGGCCGCGGCGGGGCGAAACGAGGGGTTGGCGATCAGGCTGCCGGGTGGGGGCCGACGCGGCGACGATGCAACGCCGGCTATTCTGGAGTGTGCGGCGGCGCGGGCGGAGGCGGCATCGCCCGAGCCGGTCCAGTCCGGCGGCGCCACGCGCCTCAGCGACTTTTGACTCGGGTCAGGAAGCGGTTCGCGACATTTGAGGCGGGTCTGGTCCGTCAAACCCCCGGTCGCGCGCGTTGATACGGCGTGGCGATGCTCATCTGGCTCCTCTCCTGCGCCGCGACCCCCGAGATCACCGCTCCCGTGGCTGTCGCCCCGAAAGAGCCGGTTGCGACTGTGCTCGCCCCCGATCCCACCGCGCCGTCGCCCGTCTCACCCGCTTCCCCGCCCGCGCTCTGGCCGGCTCCAGCCCGCCTCGTGGCCATCGGGGATCTGCACGGCGACGTCACTTCCGCCATGCTCGCGCTCAAGCTGGGCGGGCTCGTTGACGACCACGGCACCTGGGTCGGCGGTACCTCCTGGCTCGTGCAGACCGGGGATGTGCTGGACCGTGGCAGGAATGGGCCGTCGATGCTCACTTTCCTGGGAGGCCTGGAGACGGAGGCTGCGGCGGCGGGCGGCAAGGTCATCGTGCTCGACGGCAACCACGAGCTGATGAACCTGCAGGGGGACTGGCGGTATGTCGCGGACTTCGCCGAGTTTCCGGGGGCGACCGAGGAGGCTCGCACGGCGGCTCGGAAGGCCTGGATGTCGCCGACGGGGGACGGCGGAAAGTGGGTGTTGTCCCACGGGATCACCGTGCAAATCGGCGACACCGTCTTCGTACACGGCGGCATCGACAGCAACTGGGCTTCGCACGGGATCGCGGGTTTGAACGCCCTCGCCTTCGCCGACCCGCGGAACGCCCAGTCACTCGTCCTCGGGCCCGACGGCCCGCTCTGGAACCGGGCGTATCTCCTCGAAGATCCCGTCGCCATCTGCCCCGAACTCTCGCGGGCCCTGGCCACGCTCGGCGCCCGGCGCATGGTCGTTGGCCACACCACGCAGGACAGCGGCCGCATCGCCACCCGCTGCGACGGGGAGCTTTACGGGATTGATACTGGGATTAGCGCATACTACGGCGTGCACCCGAGCGCGCTCGTCATCACGCACGCTGCAGGCCAGCCCGACGTCGTCACAGCGTTGCCGACACCCGGCGGCGGCTGACCACCAGCGCGAGCGGGAGGAGGCCCAAAACCCAGGTCGCATCCGTCGTTCCCGTCGAGCACCCGCACCCCTTGCTGTTCACAGTGAACGCCGCCGAGAGCGTGGCGGAGCTGCCATCGACGTTGCGGACGACGACGTCGTAGGTGCCCGAAGGCAGCGCGCCGGGGGACTTGCCGCTGATGGTGCCGCCGTCCTGCACGACGACGCTGCTGCTGGCGAGCCCGCCTATGGACACGTCCGCGCCGGTCGCAAAGCCGCTGCCAAGCACGACGAAGTCGACGGCCACGCCGGGATCCGTGGAGGCGGGCGTGATCGCGTAGACGGCGACAGCGCCGTTTGCGGTGTCCGACCCGGAGCCCGAGTCGGTGTCGGTGTCACTGTCGGTGTCCGTGTCGGCGTCGCCAGAGCTGCCGCCGCCGGATTCGGCGCGTACAACCCAGGCTCCGTGCGCACCGGCGCTGGCCAGGGTCTGGATGCCGCTGGACAGCTGGATGTAGTTCCCGTCGTCCGGGGCGGTGTTGTAGATGAACAGCCCGGACGTGTCGTTGGTCGTGTTCTTGGGCCAGGCGTCGCCGCCGCTGCTGTCCGGCGCGCAGATCCAGATGACGAGCCCGACGTCGGTCATCACGATGTTGTCGGTGCCCGCGGTGTCCCCCTTCAGTGTGATCGTCTGGAACGCGCTGGTGGACACGGTCACGTCCACGCCTTCCGGGCCCCACGCATACGGCGCGCTGACCGAGGGGAGGTCAGTGCCGTTCGTGACCTGGATGCCAACCTCGGCGACGGTCGAGTCGCCGTCCTGGTTGCCCTGGCTGGAGCCGAGGAGGAACTCGACGGTGTCGATGGTGAGCGGCAGATCGGAGGGGTTGGCCTTGAGCACGCTGATCGCGCACTCCGGGTATGCGAGCCAGCCGACCTGGCTGTTGTCCGGCCCGAACGTGTCGTCCGTCGAGGTGTCGTTGCGGAGGGTGACGCCGGCCACCGCCGTGCCGGAGAGGAGGTGACAAAACGTGTAGAGCAGGGCTGGGATCATCGCGGCAAACCTCTGCGACAGGGTACCACATGAGATACCGGGACCGGATGCGACGCGTCGTGGGAACCCACGCCACCCTGTGCCTGCCGGTCGCGCTCGTCGCCTGCGCGAGCGCCCCGCCTGCGCGAGCGCCCGACTCGTCGATCACGCCCTGCGTGGCGTCGTCGCCCGTCTGGCCGGCGCCCGTGACGACGCTCAACAGCCGACTTGTCGCCGACCCCTCGCTCGCGTCGCCCACTGATTTGAACCCCGCCCTGCCCGATGGCCTCGTGGCCGCGGAGGACCTTGGCCTTGGCGGATACGCCATTGTAGCGGGTGAACCGCGCAAACTCCGGCTTGACCTCGTTCCCTTGTACGTCGCCGGACCGGCGTCAAAGCGCCGCAGCCTCGCGTTCTTTTTTCATGAGAGCGACGCGCAGATCGCCGACGCCGAGAGCCCCATACGGATGGTCGGCGCCGACGCCATCGGCGGGACCGAGTCCGCGGCCCGACCTGCCGACCTGTACGCGATCCACGCCCTCGACGCCATCATCAAGACCGCCGACGACATCAACACGACCGTCCCCATCGACTTTGCCCTCGCCACTGGCGACAACGCCGACAACGCGCAGGCCAACGAGCTCGGCTGGTTCGTGAACGTCTGGGATGGGGTGCGCTTCAAGCCCGATTCAGGCGTCCCCGACACCCAGGTCGACGAGGACTGCAACGACCCCCTCGCCGAATTCACACCGATCGGCGCCCATTTCCCCTGGTACGCGGTGGCCGGGAATCACGACGTGCTCGTGCAGGGCAACTTCGCCCCCGAGCGGTACATCGACGAGGCGGTCGGGTCTGACGCGCCCATGGGCACGCGCGACCTCTCCCAGCCGGGCGGTCCGGTCACCTACACGGCGGTCCCCGATGCCGCGCGTGCCGTCATGGAGCGCAGCGATCTCGCCTCGATCTACCTGGATTCCCCATCGACGCCAGGCCCAGCCGGTCACGGTTACACCCGCGCCAACGTCTCCGCCAACACCGTCGATTGGTCCGCCTCGCCCGTCCCGAATTCACCGATCGCGCTGATCAACGTGGACGCAAACCCGCCAGACATCGGCGACGCCGTGCTGACGGTCAAGGAGCGCGACACCTACCTGCTCCCCGCGATCCGAGCCGCGACCGCCGCGAACAAGCTGATCATCCTCACAAGCCACTACGCGCTCGGCGAGATGGCCGTCTCGGACGGGACGGTGCTTGGCGACACGCTGATGGGCTACCCCAACGTGATCCTCGTTGTCGCGGGGCACACCCATGTGAACTCGGTGCGGGAGTTCGGCACGCAGGGCGACAACGCCGGGCACGGCTTTCTCCACGGTTTCTGGGAGATCCGGACGTCGTCGACCGTCGACTGGCCCGGTGAGGGGCGGTTCATCGAGATCGTCGACAATGGGGATCGGACCTTGTCGATCCTCACGACGTTGCTCGACTACGAAGCGCCGGCGGGGTCGCTCGCCTCGCGGGCGCGGGCGCTTTCGCTGATCGACATGCAGTCGGGATGGCGGGGGCAGGACGGGAGCGGGGACGTGGTGGATCGCAACACGGAGCTGGTGGTGCGCGTCCCGAACGGCTGGGCGACGAAAGCCGGGATCCCGGGCGTTCGCAGCGACCTGTTGCCATGACCGGGCTAGACGACCCGGTTGCCGGCGAGCACGGACACGGCGGAGCCGACGGCGATGAGCGCTGAATCGGGCGCGCGGTCGAGGGCCCGGGCGAGGTCGGCCCCGTAAAGCGCCTCCAGATCGCCCGAGATCGCGCCCTCGTCGGCATCGTGGAGCTCCCAGGGCGGGTGCGTGACCTCGTACTCGTCCGTCCCCGCCTCTCGGGCAAAACCAGCGGGCGAGGCGGTGTATCCCCAGTAGTGCTCGGTGATGAAGTTGGCGTGGCTCCCGCCCGGCGACGGTTGGGGCGACGACGCGACGCGCGCGCGGATCTCGCCCCAGCGCCCGGCCTGCTCAAAGCCGTACGCGACGACGTCGCCGATCTGCAAGGTGGCGGCTGTGATTCGCTCGCCCGCGCGCAGGAGGGAATGCCGCATAGGCAGGCACTCGTAGGGCTCGTTGTAGACCAGCCGGGCGACAGTCGCGATGGCGACGCGGGGCACGATCTCGCGGACGAACACGACGCCGCGGCGAAACGACGCGCCCCGGTCAACGTCCGGCACGTTGCGACGGACGTAGAAACGAAGGTTCAACTCCTCAAAGTCGCGGTGGCCCGGGATCGGTACGCCCATGACCACCGTGTCGAGGAACATGAACCCGACGAGGCTGACCCAGCAGCGGTCGTCGTGCGCGTCGAGGACGGTGCCGGGCGGGACGCGGTCGGCGAGCAGGCCGGGATCGACCGCGTAGTTGAGCATGACGAGGTTCCGCCAGCGCGCGGAGAGAAACGTAGCCATTCAAGCCTCCATGACGGTCTATTTTCCGCCCACGCCTGGGACCAGGACCGGCCGTTCCATGCCGGCGATGGGGTCGTCGGTGCCTTCGAGGAAGGACGCTGAGATTTCGGGCGTGGCTGTCTGCGCGAGCGCCTGCCCGATGCTGCGGCACTCGCGCGGAGGCGCGCCCGGTCGCACGCACGCAACGCCTGCGCCCCAGGCCATCTCCTCGCCGAACGGCAGGCTTTTCAGGGCCTCGCCGAGGCAGGTGACGAACGCGTTGTCGTCGGCGGTGCCGTGGTGCTTGCGGTCGCGGCACAGGTCGGCGACGGCGGGGCCGATGGCGGCGCAGGTGTAGCAGGGAGCGTTGTCCGGGGCTCGGTCCGCCGAGCTGGTGTTCAGCACGTCCAGGAGATCGCGCCCGCGGGCGATGGCGCGTGCGACGGGCGTGGCGGCAGGAGGTCCGGGTTGCATCCCGGGCACCGGGGCGGCGCCACTGGATACGCCATAAAGGAGGTTGCAGGCGCGTCCCCGGCCGATCGCGGTGGCCACCGGGACCGGAAGCCTGTCGAGCAGGGCAGCGCCGAACGCCGGATGTTGCCAGCCGCCGACGGGGTCCGTGAGCGCCTGTGCAAAAGCCGCAGCCTCGATCACGTCGGTGGGCAGCGACCTTCCTGCGTAGGCCGCCGCCCGATACCCCCGCATCCGCTTCAAAGCGGCGTCCGTTCGTGGATCAGTGGAGGATGCGCGCGCGAGGCGGTCGTCGGAGAGGCGTAGGAGCGCGCTGCCGACAAACCCGTCGTGGTTGACCGCGCGCGTGGCCCAGAGGTCGTCGAGGTCCGCGCGCGTCACCTTGAGCGCGGGCAGTGCCGCCGCCCACCCTGAAGCATTTGCCAGGAACATCCCCAGCACCGCCGCTCTCCCGACCCACCCGCGCAACCCCGTCCGCGAGCGCTCGGAAGCGCCCTCTGCGATTCCGAGCGCGGAACACGCGGTCAGGGCGGTCAAAAGCTGCATCCACGGCGCGTAGTACCGCATGTTCATCAAGGCGCCTTGCGGGCTCATCCTGGGGATCGGGAAGCCAGAGCTCGCGTACAGCAGGGCAAAGACAAGGGCGAAGGCGGGGAGTACGAAGCGGGACGGACCGCGCCTGCGGTCGAGGAACGTCACCGTGAGCGCGAGGAGCGCCGACCCCAGCCACGCCGTCGTCGCCACGGTGTCATGGTTCAACGTCACGAACAGCCGCATCGCCGCTTGCTCGGGCTGCCAGAGCGGCGTCGCCCGCGTCCACGCCGCCGCGAGGCCGTCCGGGAGCAGGTTCGCGGTGATCCCAAGGTTGTACGTGCCAACGTCACCCCCCGCGGCCGGCAGCAGCAGGAGCGCGGCGCCAGCGGCGAGACCAACGAGGAGGCGGACCCGCGACGTCGCCCTCTCGCCCCACATCGCCCAGGGTACCAGGATCAACGGTGCAAAGAGCGTCGTCCGGCAGAACCAGAGCCCCACCCCCATCGAGAGGCCCGCCGTCGCCACCCGCCCACGCGCGAGCGCCCAGAGCGCGACGAAGACGAACAGCATGCTCTCGTTGTGGTTCCCCCAGAGCATCAGCGAGAGATCCGACATCCCCAGCGGCGGTAGGGCAAAAAGAAGGGCGAACGCCCAGCCTGCCTCGCGACCCGCCCACAGCCGCAGCGCAAGGAAGCCCGCCACCAGCGTCGCCGCCGTCCATAGCAGCGCCAGCGCCTTCCAGATGACGATGTGGTCGCCACCGAGCAGGAACATCGGCGCGACCAGCACGCTCTCGACCGTGCACCCGCCACAGAATTGCTTGTATTGCAACGCCAGCAGCTGGTCCCACAGCCCCGCGTGCAGGGCATACCACCCGACCGCCGCGTTGTAGTTGTCCTCCCAGTTCCAGTAACGCAGCGGATTCGCGAGGTAGCGGCTGGTGTCCAGGCCGGCGCGCAGCACCACGAGCGTCGCCAGGGCGATTCGCTCCAGCGTCGTGAGCTTCGGGACTGCGGCGGTCATGGTCCGGCCCCGGTGGTGAGCGGCAGCACGACGACGTCGGCCACGCCCCGTCGCCACAAAGCGACGGATCCACGGGCATAGATCAGGCCGTAGTCTGGGGATGCGTCGTAGCGGCGGATCATGTCGACCAGAGGCGCCTTTCCGGTCGCGCAGGGGAGGGCGGGGTCGACGAGGATGTACTCGTACAGCCCGGGCGGCTGATGGGTGAGGATGCCGACGCGGACGCGGTCCGCGAGCCTCGCGACGAGGGTGTCCTGGGCGAGCACGCTGGCGTTTTGGGGGATCAAGGCGACGGCGTCGTCGACGGCGGCCTCGTCGGCGGTGCGGGCGCCGCTGGGGTCGGTGAGGAGCGACAGGGTCGTCGGGGGCGTGTCGGTGCGTCCGCCCGTCCCCAGGATCGCGAGATGGGAGCATAGACAGCCGAGAAGCATGGCTCCGACCATGATGCCGTCTGCGCTCGTCTTCGCGGCGACGCGCGCGCGGATCCGCTCCGCCGCAAAGAGCGCTGCCGTCGATGTGATCGCGACCGCAGGCCCGCCGTAGTGGAACGTGGCGAGCGTGTGGTTCGGGTTGGCGCCGAGCAGGCGTTCGGCGAGGAAGGGGACGAGCGCCAGGCCGAGCGGGTCCGCGAGGGGGAGGAAGCCGGCGCTGGCGACGGTCGTGAGGATCAACTGGCGCTTGTCGGAGGAATCGAGCGCCACGGCTGCGTCCCGGACCGGGTTGACCCAGCCGCCTTCACGAAGGCGCGGCGCAAGCTCGAAAATGTGCCACTCTGCTCCCCGAAAGCCTGGGACGACCCAGTGGACGCAGACCACGGCGGTTACGGCGCCGACGGCCGCCAACACCAGGCCGGGCCCCCGAAAGCCCCGCGCGAACGCCAGCCACAGCCCGATGGCCGCGAGATAGAACCCGACGTCCTCCTTGCAGCAGAGCGCCAGGAACGCCCAGCCGCCCATCCAACGCCATCGCCCGCGCTCGCCGGCATCCACGAGCGCGACGAGCAGTGGCGCGACGAGCGTGGACGGGTGGACCGGGAACAGCACCGCGTACCAGGTTCCCGGATTGAGCAGCCAGATCGCGGCGATTCCGATGGCGACGAGCGGCGACGTGTGGCGCAGGGCCAGGCGGGTGAGGGGAACCAAGCCGAGGACCACCGCGGTCGTCTCTACCAGGATCTGCCCAATCGGCCCGATCAGCGCGACGAACGGCGCATCCACGGCGACGATCGGCTGGAAATGGTCGCCGAGCCAATGCACGCCGTTGAGCAGCGACATCCGCTGGTCGGCCAGCGGGGAGCGGTGGCCGAGCGACCACGCGATCTGGGTGAAGACGCCGAAATCATAGGCCGGGAGCTGGTTTGCGCGCCAGAGGAGGTGGAGGCGCAGGTTCCAGAACGCCCAGATGAGCGCGGCGAGCGCCAGGATGCACGCCCGGGCCCGCCCGCTGGTCATTCCGGCCGTTGTTCCCTCGTCAGTGCTGCTGCGCGATCGCGTTCAGGACCGACAACCCGCCGAAGAAGACCAGCAGGATCCCGAAGAGGATGCCGGGCAGCACGTTCAGGACGATGCCGACGATCCCGAGCATCCGATTCTGGCCAGCGCCCTTCGCCGCCCCGACGATGCCAAGCACCGTGCCGATCAGCCAGACGGGGAAGGCCAACCAGCCCACGCACATGAAGCTACCGCAGCAGTAGATCGCTACGCCGCCCACCGCGCAGCCGATGGATGCGATTGCGAGCGGGTCAGTGGGGGGTGGTGTGTCAGGGAACTGGTTTTCCAAGCGGGGCTCCGGGGGCAACGTGGCGTAAGCCGTCCGCCATCAGGGAGCGACGGGCCAGCGGCATCGGACCGGGTCACGCGTGCGGACCACCAACCCCACGCGCTCAGCGATCCCGGGGAGCCGTGGCCGGAGGATCGCAACGGGCTCCAGGCTCGCGCGTCCGGAGGCGTCGGCCTCGCCGGGCTGGGTTCCGGCGTCGAAGCGGATCGCCAGCCAGACCGGGAGGAACAGGTAACCGCGCGCGTCGCAGGCGCTGCACGAGTAGAACGTGGCGGCCGGCGCGCGGCGTCCGCTCCCGACCGGTGCGAGCGGCACCACCCTCGTTTCGGCCTCGGGCCAGCCTGCCCCGTCGCAGGTTGGACATCGGCGGGTGGCCCCCTCCGTCAGCAGCTCGATCCGGTCGCCCGCGCTCAGCGCGCGATCACCGAGCGCCCATGCCTTCTTGTTGGCCTCGTAGCGCAAGGGCTCGCCGGGGAGGGCGGCGGCGATCCAGACTTCGACGCTCATGGGTGGGCCTGACGGTGTGGAGCGTGGTGCATCCGGGCAGTGTATTCTCAAGTCTGGCACGAGGTGGCAGGTTGGCGCGCGAACCGCTTTTTCGGAGGGTTGACGTCCCCGCTCTCCCACCTGAACGCCGACCGCGGTGAACTTCGCGGTCTGGTGATGCCGGCCGGTGCGCGAACCGCCTCCGCCGCCCGTCCTTGATACCCGCGCCGTCTCCTCGAGCGCCCCATGTTGTTCCTCGCCCTCGTCGCCCCGCACCTCGCCCTCGCCGCGCCAGCCTACATCCGGTTTCCGGATATTCATGGCGACACGGTTGTTTTTGCCGCAGGCGGTGACCTGTGGACCGCGAACGTCGTCGGCGGAGCGCCCGCTCGCAGGTTGACCGCGGCCGACGGCACCGAGCGCTACCCGCGCTTCTCGCCCGACGGCGCGACCATCGCGTACACGGGCGAATACGACGGGAACAGTGACGTTTTCGTCATTCCCGCCACGGGTGGCGAGCCCCGCCGCCTCACGTACGGCGCCGACGATGACATCGTCCTCGGCTGGTCGCCCGATGGCACGCAGGTCTACTTCCGGAGCCGTCGGACGGACCCGAACACCTCGTGGCGCATCTACAGCGTGCCAGTCGCCGCGGGCGGGGTGACTGCGGGCGCAGAACCTACTGAATTGCCGCTCGGTTGGGCGGGCTGGCTGGACGTCGACCCGGACAGCGGCAAGTACGCCTTCACGCGGACCGGCTTCGAGTCGCGCACGTGGAAGCGCTACCGGGGCGGCACGGCCGACGACATCTGGGCCGGCGACCCGAAGCAGGGCACCTACGCTCGGTTGACGACGTTCGAGGGCGCCGACTCCTACCCGATGTGGAACGGCGGAAAAATCTACTTCCTCTCGGACGAAGGCGGGACCGGCAAGCTCTTCCGCATGGACGCCGACGGGAAGAATCGCACGCCGCTGACCACCAACACGGACTGGGACATCCGGTGGCCGGCGATGGGGCCGGGTGGGAGGATTGTCTACGGACTTGGCGGCGATCTCTGGGAGTACGATATTCCGGCAGACGGCTCGATAGGACAATCGAAGAAGCTCGACATCAATGTCCCAAGCGAAGCTGTCCTCACTCGCGAGGTGTTCCGGGAGGCGGCGTCGGCGCTTGAGTGGTGGGACCTCTCGCCGGACGGGGACCGGGTGCTCGTGGAGTCGCGCGGGGAATTGTGGAGCGTGCCCGCCAAGGAAGGCGTGTCGCTGCCAATCACACACGACAGCGCTGCTCGCGAGCGGTTCGGCACGTTCTCGGCTGACGGCAAGTCGGTCCTCTACATCACGGATGTGACACACGAGGAGGCGATCGCGCGCCGGGACGCGTACGGGCGCGGTGACGAGAAGACCGTCGTTCCCGCTGGAGCCACGGGATGGCACTTTGCACCGGTCGAATCGGGCGACGGCAAGTGGGTCGCATACTCGGATCAGACACAGACACTCTACGTCGCGCCGGCCGGCGGCGGTCCCGGGAAGGCGATCGACCGGTCGACGCAGGCGGAGATCCGGGACTACGCGTGGTCCAAAGACGGGCGTTGGCTCGCGTATTCCAAGCTGGACGGGCGAGGGTACTCCGCCGTGTACGTCTATGACAGTCATGACGCCAGCGTGCACCAGGTCACACCCTCCACGCTCGTCGCCTACGGACCTGCCTGGGATCCCGATGGCCGCTACCTTTACGTGATGGGCGACAATCACGTGGACCCGCTGCTCAGCGCACGCGACTTTGACTACGTCGCCATCAACGCGACCTTGCCCTATGCAATCCTCCTCCGCGCCGATGTCAAGAACCCCTTCGTCCCCGCGGATGGCCTGCCGGACGACGGATCCGACAATGACGAGAAGGACGCGACGGCGGGCAAAAAGGGCGCGAAAGCGGCTGATAAGAAGGGCGCGAAGAAGGCAGAGAAGGATGGCAAGGACGATGGTGACACGGACGACAAGAAGCCGAAGCCCTTTGAGATCACCTTCGACGGCATGGCCGATCGCATGGCGCCGTTCCCCGTCCAGGCCGCGATCTACGGCGATCTCTCTGCCAATTCGGAGGGTGTCTATTACTTGAGCAGCCCGATCCAGGGGATGGCCGACTCCCCCGACAGCGAGGACGACGCTCCCCAGTGCAAATCCAGCTTGATCCGCTTTGACCTTGCAAAGCGTAAGCCGGAGACGTTCCTGTCGGGGATCGGTGACTACCGCCTCGCTGGCAAGGGCGAGAAGGTCGCTGTGTTGACAGCCCCGGGCGCCATCAGTGTGCTGGACGCGGGCGCTGTGCCCGCCGCGCCTCCCGGGCCAGATGCCGCCGTGAACCTGGAAGACGTCGTGATCCGCCTCGATCCCCGCGAGGAGTGGACGCAGATCTACTACGAGGCCTGGCGCAACATGCGCGACTTCCACTGGGATCCGAAGATGGCCGGTGTGGACTGGCAAAAGATGCGCGATCAGTACGCGAAGCTGTTGCCCCGGCTGACCAGCCGCGCGGAGCTGACCGATCTGTTGGGCGAGCTCATCGGTGAGTTGGCCAACTCACATACGTACGTCGGCGGCGGGGACCCGGGGAAGGGGCCCGATCTCTACCCGACCGGGAACCTCGGCGCGGACTTCACCCGCGATGGGACGGCCTTCAAGATCACCCGCATCTACCACGGGGATCCCGCGGACAACGACGTCAACCCCTTGCTCGTGCCGGGTGTCGGCGTGCAGGAAGGCGACTTCATCCTTCAGATCGACCATCAGACCCCCGCGGCCGACAAGCCGATCGAGGCCGCGCTCGCCTGGAAGGCCGGGACACGCGTGGTTTTGACGGTCAACAGCAAGAACTCGACGACCGGCGCGCGCGACGTGATCGTCACCCCGCGCGGCGACGATCACTCGCTCCGCTACCACGACTGGGTGCGCAAGAACCGCGAGTACGTCGCCGATAAGTCGGGCGGAAAGCTCGGCTATATCCACATCCCGGACATGGGCGTCGGCGGGCTCATCGCCTTTGACACCTGGTTCGCCCCGCAGTTGGACAAACAGGGGCTGGTGATTGACTGTCGTTGGAACCGCGGCGGCTTCGTCAGCCAACTTCTGATCGAGCGGTTGGAGCGGAAATTGGTTGGCTTTGACCGCGCGCGCAACGGCGGTACCGACACCTATCCATCGCACGTCCTCAACGGGCAGCTCGTGGTCCTCACCAACCAGTTCGCCGGGTCTGACGGCGATATCTTCCCCTACAGCGTCCAGCGCCTGGGGCTCGCGCCCGTCATCGGCGAGCGCTCCTGGGGCGGCGTTGTCGGCATTCGCGGCGACAAGCCCATGGTAGACGGCGGGTATCTGACACAGCCTGAGTATGCCAACTGGTGGCCAGGGACGGGCTGGGCCGTCGAGAACCACGGCGTCGACCCGGACATGGTCGTCGAGAACATGCCACAGGACGTCGCGGCCGGCCGCGACCCGCAGCTTGACGCGGCGATCGCGCAGCTCCAGAAGGAGGTCCTCGCCAAGCCACCGGTGAAGCCTGATTTTGGGCCGGAGCCCAAAAAGACCCGCCAGGACTTTGAGAAGTAGCTACCACAACTGCGGAGACCACTTCTGGTAGATCCCCCGCGTGACGGGCATGTACCACAAATGGTCTCCGCAGTTGTGGGAGGTTGGGAGGTCAGGGGAGGTGTGCGGTCAGGCCCAGGCGGATGTCGAGGGTGGGTTCGAGGCCGCCGATGGTCATCACGCCGACGTCGGGGGCGAGGTAGACGTCGACGGCGTCGGGCACGACCGGCCAGGCGAGATCGGCGCCGGCCTGAGCCCAGAGGCCGACGGTGTGCAGGCCGAGGGCGTTCGGAGCGAGGAGTGGCTGCACATTCGCATGGAAGTAGGCGGCGTTCATGCCGACGTCCGCGAAGGCTGCGCCGGCGTCGACGTGCGGGACCAGCCGGAATCGGCCCAGCGCGAGTGTGTGTCGGACGCCAAAGCCGGTCTGAGTGAACCGGACGTCGCCAGCGAAGGTCGTAGGCGGGGGCTCGTAATACAAGTACGGCCCGTTGTGCGCCGAGAGTTGGAGGACGGCGTAGAAGCCGTTGTCGCCGCGCGTCGCCCCGGCCTCCACGCGAGTCACCCAGTCGTTGGTGACGTCCGGGTGGAGCAACGGAAAGTCCTGCCACCCGTACGACAGCGAGGCGTAGAGCGCGGTTGTCAGAACCATCGCATGTACTCCACGCCGATGGAGAGCGTGTTCTTGCTCTCCAGCGTGCCCCCGTTGATCGCCTCGATGTACCGGATCTGCTCGTACCGCACGCGGACCCCGTTCTGGCCGCTCCTGGCGTCCCAAAACAGGCCGCCGACCGGCCCGGGGTGCCACTGGATCGCGGTGGAGACGTAGTCGGGGTCGGTCTCCGCGACCTGGAGCGCGTTGAAGTCATCGACCGTGTGGACGAGGGTCAGCCCAGCGAAGGCGCCGAACGCGAACGTCCATGCGTCGGTGCGGTAGGAGAGGGCGCGGATGCGCATCACTCCCTGAAGTTCGGCGTCGATCAGGGAGATGTCGGGGGTGCAGTCGCACTGACTCAGCGCGTGCCAGGCGGGGAAGTTCACCTTCCAGTCGGGGTCGACGCTGCTCCCCGACGTCCCGAGGATCGGGAAATACACACCGACAAAGCTGGCTTCCAGCCAGGGTCGTGGGGCGACGGCAACGGTGAGCCGTGCCCCGTAGCGATGCAGGAACGGGTCGTTGAAGACGGACTCGACGCCGCCGGAGACGTTGAAATGAACGTGAGACGGGTCCGCCACGAGCGCAGTGGGCAGAGGCAGGTCGGGGATCACAGCCGGACCACCACGTCGAGGTTCACGGCTGTCGGGTGATAGAGCTGGTTCGACGGCTTGATCTCGTTGCCCTGCGAGTCCCACCCCTGGTAGTTGGGCGCCAGGTCGACGTAGAACCGTTGCAGCGCCTCCAGTCGCAGCCCGAACCTATCGGCGAGGAACGCCTCGAACGTCACGCCGACGACGGGACCGAACTCCAGGGACCAGGCTGGTTTTGCAGCCTGGACCACGGGGTTCCCCTCCGGCCCGGACGAGGCGTCCCAGTGGGTGATGACGATCGCCGTGGCACCGGCGGTGACGGTGGGCCACAGTGTGAGCTGGCGTTCGTGCGGCTGTTTCCATGGGCTCGCGATGCCGAGCAGCTCGAGGGAGCCGGCTTCGCGGTCGATGGGGGTGGAGAAGTTGGATTGATCCATCCCGATCTGGAGGAGGGTCAGCGTCAGCCCGGTGAGATCGCCGGTCGGGGTGTGCGGAAATGCGGCATAGACACCTGCTTCCACCCCGAAACGCTCCGCGAAGGTCGCCCGCCCGAACGCCCGCGCCCCAAACGGTGACACGTACTGGTTCTGCGCGTCCCGCACCCCCACGCCGACGTCCACATCCGCCCCGCGCGCGAGGCTGGCGAGCAGGAGGAACAACGCGGACTCCGGGTGCGCCAACGGTAGCACAACGCGCGCGGACTCGTCAGCGCTGCAACCAGCGGGCGTTACAATCCTCATCCCGCATTTCGTATCCGAAGGATACGAAATGCGGGATGAGCATTGTTACCGGGGGCAGACGGACAGGGTGGGCCGGAAAACCCGCTGGCTGAACGGGGGCAGATGTTCAATGGAGCGGGAGCGACGTGGCGGACGTTGGGAGGCGCGCCGATGAGCCCCGAAGAAAGCCGAAAACCCCGCCCCCGGCTCAAGACTTCCCGAGCTTGTCCTTGCGATTCCGATACAACTCCCCGTCGACCGCAGCGACCATCGCCTTCTCGTCGAGCTTGCCGCCGAGGAAGGTGTTGAGCGTGGCGGCCGTGGCGGTCGGGTTCTTGACGGTGTCGTCGTAGCGGATCTCGACGGTCTGCCAGTTGGGCTTCTTGCGCGTCATGATCCGCACGCTGGCGATGTGGTTGAGGTAGGCCTCGCGCATCGCGGCGTCGTCGCTGGTGTCGACCTCGTTGCGGTGCGCCAGCATCTTGTTCTGCGAGGCCAGGACCTCGTCGAGGTCGCGACGCATGAAGACGATGCGGTAGTCGTTGTCGGGCGGGAGATCCTTGAGGAGAAAGCTGATGATCTTGATGACCTTGCCCCGCGCGTCACGCAAGTAGGACTTGTCGGTCTCCTTCTCCAGGTTCTTGACCCGCTCGTACTCGTAGTAGCCCTTGGGGTTGTCGATATCGGCCGTGCGAACACCGTCTTCCATCACCTTGATGCCGCCGGCCTCCAGCATCTTCATCATCATCGACGTGCCGGAGCGGGGCAGGCCGGAGACGAGGATGATGGGCTCGCCCTGGGGAGCGGGCTTGAGGCCGAACAAGTCCGTGAGAAACGACATGGGGAGGGCTCCGCGCGCCCGCGTCTAACGCGCTCAGCGCTCGTGGACCGTCGGCGTTGGAGCGGTCACTGCTTTGGGGGCCGCGGCGGCATCGGTAGCCACGCGTTCGTAGAGGTAGATGACGCCGTCGAACGTGTCGCGCATCGCCCAGGCCTGCGACGTGTAGTCGGGGAGCGTGCTCGCGCGAGTGATGCCGCTGGTCAGCGCGTTCTGGAGGCCGGGGCAGGTGCCGAGGTGCTGGGCGAGGTCGGTCGCGGCGCCGAGGTACAGCCGGTAGCAGGCCGGGCGGTTGCCGGCGTTGTAAAGTGGAGCGCCAACCTGGATGGTGTCGTCGATGGTGGTGACGGCGAGGGCGAGGTCCTGGCCGGTGCAGCCGGCGAGCGTCGCCATGTCGAGGATCGGCACGGTGGGCCGATCCGGAGGGGTGACGACGACGGGTTTGGCGTTGGCGGCGACGAGGAGGGGGAGGAGGTACATCTGCCCCGATAACGCCTACAGTTCGACGCCGAGCGGCTTCGACAGCAGGAAGCCCGAGCCGAGGGAGAACAGGAAGAACCAGCCGAGGACGCCGTCTTCCCCGTCCGGGAAGAACGTCAGCTCGCGGTTCGGGACCTTCGTGCTGATGGTCTGAAAGGCGGAGTCCGACGGCAGCGGCGCCTCGGCGGGGTAGAGGATCGCTTCCCAGGTGTTCGTGCGTTGGACCGGGATTTTCCGCGGTTCGCCGCCGAACGCGATGGTCTTGGACTCAGCGTCGGCGCCATCCTTCACGGTCACGACGTAATCGCCCGGGGCGTCCGCTTTGAGCCGCCACACCGCCATCCCGTCAGGCGTGGCCACCGGGCCGGCGTCGACCGTCAAGCCCTTCGGCACGTCCAACGTCACGTCCTTGGAGGCGCGGCCGGGCGCCATCGTGACTTCCAGCAGCGGCGTCGCGTCTGCGGGCAGGGGCGCGTAGGCGTAGTGCGCGACCAGCTCGACGAGCACAGCGGTCATCGGCGGCATCATGACAACGGCAGGACCGAGGTTGTAGCCGAGGTAAAGCCCGTTCTGCGCCATCGCGCGCGCGGTCGAGACGAGCACGCCAACGAGATCGTCCTTGTACAGCACGATCTCGAGGAGGTGGACCTGGATGCCGTTCTTGGCGGCGGCGATGCCCTTCTGGTTGGAGACCTTCTTGTAGACGAGGAGCGCGGCGATGCCGGCGGCGACCGGCCAGATCAGCAGGTCAAACGCGGCGAGCCGATGGCCGAACGGCGCCAGGATGACGTCGAAGACGGTGTTCAGGAAGGCGATGAGCGACGTCACTAGGAGATGTACCCGAGGCCCTTCAGCTTGTTGCGGATGTCGGCGTCACCCTTGACGTCCTCAAAGTGCAGCATCTCCTTCTCGAGGATCTGCGTCACGAATTCGTCGACCGTCGCGTAGCCGGCGACGTCCGCGATCTTCACGATCCGCGCGTGCAACTCCTTGTCTACCTTGACGCTGACGGTCTTTCCGAAGCCAAACATGCGAAACTCCTTTGTGAATGCGTAGGGGCGCGATTCATCGCGCTCTCTCTAATAAATCGACTTGCCGGTCATGCCGGTCGCGGGGTCTACGTGAAAGTGCTTGAGCACGGTCGCGGTGACGTCAAGCAGCCCGTACCCGCCCGCAGGCGGCAGGGGCTCGTTGGAGAAGATGACGCCGGGGACGACGTCCGGGTCCATCAGGTGGTTGCCCGACCAACGCGACGTGTTGTCCGTGAGCTCCTCGGTGCCGATCTCCCCAAGGGTGGACTGGTCGGAATTGCCATAGCCGATGTCGAAGCCGACGATCAGATCGGGCGCTTCGGCCTCGCGCTGCTTGCTGTAGATGTCCTTGGACCGCGCCATCTTCCGGACGACCACGTGGCCGTCCTTGGGGTCGCGCTGGGCGAGCAGCTTGTCGCTGATCGCCTTCATCACCGCGTCGGCGTCCGCCGGGGCGACGATGCCCTGACCCTCGCGCCCCGTCTCGTTCAGATAGATGGCGTTGAACCCGATGTTGTAGGCCTTGGTCTTGGACCAGTCCACGTCGTCCGTCGGGATGGACCCGGTGGTCTTGCCAGCCTTCATCACGAGGTAGCCGTTGTCCCGGAGCCAGGTGTTGAGGTGCACGTCGCGGGTGTAGGGTTGGAAGCCGTGGTCGGACATCAGTAGGAACGAGCTGCCTTTTGGCAGGTTGTCGATGATGTCGCCCGCGAGCGAGTCCACGTGCTCGTACATGTGCTCGATGTCAAGCTTGTGCTTTGCGGCGGATTTTTCCTCCCACGCGGGGTGGTGTGGGGCGTCCGCGTACTTGGGATCGCCGTGCCGCCAGAGCATGTGGCACTGCAGGTCGATGTCGGAGACGTACATGAACGTCATCGCGCCGTGGCCGTCGTGGTCGCCCTTGAACCGGGCCAACGCCAATTCCATCATGTTTCGCGTGTCCTGCTGCACGAGCGCGACCTGCCTGATGTAGTCATCGTCGTCGAACATGCCGTCCTTGAGCGCGTTCGTCTCCTCCGGCATGCCCTGCGTGTAGAAATTCCCGAGGATGTCCGAGAGGTCTTCCGACCACGTCTTCGGCGTGGAGATCTGCTGCGCTGGGTTGGACGGCACGAAGTTCACGGGCGAGGCGTACACCGCAAACCCGGGCCCCTTCGGGTCCTCCCCCGCGCCCGGCTTGAGCTGTTTGGCGTAGAACCGGACCATGCCGTCGTAGCTCACAACGCCGTGGGGCAGGCCCTCGTAGCTGACCTTCATCCAGTCGGACCACTCGCCTTCTTTGACGAGAGCGGTGTCGTCACCGGCCTGGATGTAGATGGAGGTCCGGTCCTTGTCGAGCCAGAACGTCACGCCGGCGGTCAGGTAGTTGTTGTCGGTGATCTCCGCGTCCGGCGCGATGTGGAAGAGGTCCGGCGGCCCTTTCAACGTGCCATGGACGTTGTCGACAACACCGTCGCCATCGAAGTCCTCGACGGTCACGACCTCGATGTCGCCCTTGAGCTTGGAGCCGTCGGGCTTTGTCGGGATGGGCTTGTCGGTGAACCAGGTGTAGACGCCGTAGCCGCCGCGCATGTCGGAGGTGCCCATGCCGGAGAGCGTCTTCGCGCCGGAGTCGGGCACCGGGTAGTTGCCGGGGATGCGGTAGATCTCGGTGTCGACGCCGGCTTTTTCGAGCAGGTCCCAGAACGGGACGCCGCCGCGGTTGTTGGAGACCGCACCGCCGCTGATGGGGAAGTAGGTGTCGCCGATCTCGATGGCTTTGGTGGGGTCGGTCGAGGGCGGTGTGGCCGAGGAGATCGGCTTGTAGGTCTTCGGGTCGCGGTGGACGAAGTCGAAGATGCCGTGTCCGCCGGGATCCATGCCGGTCACGAAGCTCGACCAGGCGACGGGCGACTGCGGCGGGTTGACGGTGGCGAGGCTCTCAAAACCGCCTGCCTTCGCCAGCTTTGCGAGGTTGGGCAGCTTGCCCTCGTCGATCAGCCGCTGCGTGATGACGGGGTCCATGCCGTCCACGCCGAGGATGAAGACACCGGGGACGTCGGGGGGCTTGGGGTGGCAGGCGGCGAGGAGGGTGAGGAGCCCGCCGAGAATGCCGAAACGAACGCCCCCTCCCCCCTTCGGGGGGAGGTGTCGCGGAGCGACGGAGGGAGGTGCCTCAAACCGCGACATGGTCAACGCTCCACGCCGCCGTCTGCGACACCAGCGCGCCCGGAGCGGACCCCGATTGCGCCAGCGATTTGGGGTCCAGCAGGCCGCGCGTGGTCGCCCCCTCAGCCGCCTCGCCCTTCGCGGAGAAGATCATCTTCCCCTGCATGTAGTCGGGCGGCTTCTGGCCGAACAACCGAAGGATCGAATAGGGGATGTCCACGAGCCGCGGCTGCTTCGCCACGATCGGACGGTTGCAGAAGAACACGCCGGGGACGATGGAGGGGTCCACGCAGTGGTCGCCCGACCAGGACTTGGTGTTGTCGCTGAAAATGGCGGTTGGAACTGCGCCCGTCGCGCAATCCCAACTGTGGCGATAGCCCCCCTCGTAGCCGACGAGCAGGTCCGGTGCGTCGAACTTCTGCGGGCCGTCAAAGTACTCGGTGGCGATCTCCACGCGGCGAATCGCCCTTTTTCCCGTCGAGGGGTCGATGAGCTGCTCGAGTCCCCGCGCGATCGCGTGGGTCACGCGCTTGTACTCCTCGCCCTCGGTGACGATCCCGCTCTGCTCGCGCCCCTTGCGGTTGATGAAAAGGCCCGTCAAACCCATCGCAAACGCCTGCGTCCGCGACCAGTCCACCTTCTCGAACCAGTCGCCCGACGTGTCGGCTCCGGGGAGCAGGTTGAGGAACCCGTTCTCCTTCAACCACACGTTCAGGTTGACGCCCCGCCGGAAATTCGTGAACCCGTGGTCGCTGATCACCATGACGACGGTGTTCGGGTCGTCGCCGACCTGCGCCTGCAGCTTTCCGAGCACGCCGTCCATGTGCACGTACGCGCGCTCGATCGCGTTCGCATAGGCGCCCGTCGTGGGCTTGCCGGCGTTCGCCGGGTGGTCCGGGTCCAGGTAGCGGTAGAACATGTGCTGGATGCGGTCCGTCGTGTCGAAAACCGTGGTCACAAGACCGGTCTTCACGCGGCTGACGGCGTCAAAGAACATCTTCTCGCGCTCGGAGCAGATGTCCATCGTCGCTTCGAAGAACGCTTTTTCGTCGATGACGCGCTCGTTCAGGGCCCACGTGTCCTCGGCGAGGCCAAGCGTGGCGTACGAGCCGAACTTTTTCGCGAGGTACACCGCGTACACAGACGGGTGGCTGATCGGCATCGCCGGGTTCTCCGGATCGATGTGGATCGGCGTCATGTAGAGCCCGACCTCGGGCTCAATGCTCGTGAGGTAGAACCTGGCGATCCCGGCGACAGAAACGGTCGGGGCGGCGGGGAACGTCAGCGTCACCCATGGCGAGTACGTCTCGTGGAGGAGCACAAGCGGCTCGGCCACGCCCTCGATCTCCATCGTGACGCTCTTCTTGTCCGGGCTCACCGTCAGCGTGATCGGCAGGGTCATACGGGGCGAGCCCTTGACCATGCCGTTGTCGGGCCCGACGATGCGGGAGCGGATGCGGCTCGGGTTCTTCGCATCTCGGCGTAGAACCGTCTGTTCGCCGCCGGTGAACGCGGGGACGCCGTCGTCCGTCTTGGTGGAGAAGAACGCGAAGGTGCCCTGACTGCCGCGCAGATCGGGCACGCACATGCCGGAGAGGAGGAGGCCGCGGAACTTGACAGGCGGGAACGTGATCGGGACGCGCTGGATGATGGAGAAGATGTGCTTCTCCCCCAGCAGTTTCCAGAACGCCGTGCTCTTCTGCAGCAGCGTGATCTCGGGGCTGCCGAGCGGGATGATGTACTTCCCGATGTTGACGACACGCTTGGCCTCGCCGATGTGCGTCGAGGACAGCAGCGGTGCGTAATTACAGGGGTCGCGGGTGAGGAAGTCGAAGATGCCGTGCCCCGACGCGTCCGTTCCGGTCGTGAACGTGGACCACGCGACGGGCGACATCGACGGGTTGGACGTGTCCAGCGTCCGAAAGACGCCTTTCTCGGCGAGCTTCCGGAAGTTGGGGAGCTTGCCCTCCTGCATGAACTTCGTCGCCAGACCAGGGTCCATGCCGTCGAGGCCGAGGACGATGATCCGCTTGGCAGCGGCGTTCTTGAAGGGGTTGCCGACGGTCAGCATCTTCCAGGTGAAGGTGATCGGCCAGAGCAGGATCGTGCCGATCGCCAAAAAGAACGCGGCGATGAGCGCCATGAACGAGCCGGCGAAGGCAAAGCCGGCGCCAGGGCCGATGTAGGCCTGCGCGGGGCTGGTGTAGAAGACAAGGGCGAGGAGCACCACGCCGAGGGCTGTACGCCGAACCGACGGGCGGCGAGGTGCGGCCGCGCTGGAGGAGTAGTGCATCGACGGTGCAGGCGTGATGCGCGTCTCCGGCGCCAAAGCGGTCGCCGAAGCTGTGCGGATGGGCATGGCGCGCGTATAGCCGATCCTTCGCGGCTCCGCCCGGGCTCGTCGCGGGCACGCGAAGCCTGCTCGGGGCCGGGTTAGCCCAAGATGTGCGCGAACGCCGCGAATTCTCACATCCAAGCCTAGACAAAACATAGGTTCCGCCTTAGTAGTTGGTTGTTGAAACCCCCACTACGAAC
>CAIMSU010000066.1 GCA_903844155.1 uncultured Pseudomonadota bacterium
CGGGAGGCGCAAGCCCGCGCCGAGCGTGAACGGGTCGCAGCGGTGGCGCTTGCGGAGCAACACGAGCGCGAGGCGGCTGCTCCCAAATTTGTCGCTGCCCCGGTGGGGCCAGCGCCCGCCGAGATCGTGGCGGCACCAGTTCCCCACAACAGGTCACCCGAGCGCGAGGCACATCGAGCGCTGGTCATAGAGAACGAGCGCCTTCGGCTACAGGCCGCGCGGGCACGGGCCGTGAACCAGCCCCCTCTCGCCGCGAGATCCCAGGTCGTAGCCTCGGCACCGCCCGCCGTCCCGGTCCAGCGAGGCCCCGGGCCAGCCGCTGCGATGAGGCCAACCGCTGCGCCGACACCGACAATGGCAGCGGCACCTGTCGCTCCGATACAGGCCCGCCCCACGGCGGTGACACAGGCCCGCCCCGGTCCCGTGCCAACGCCGGCCACCGTCAGCCCACGCCCCGGCCCCGGCGTCGAGTTGACCCCGCTCGCCCGACTCTTCCAGCAGCGGCTCACCGAGACCACGCCGGCAACAACGGCCCGCCCCGAGCCGAGCCCTCGGACGGCCACGCGACCGACGCCGCCAACGGCCCAGCCGGCGCCCGTCGCGCCGGTGCCCACCGACCCCCTGGCCGATGTGCCACAGCACACCGGGGCGGACCTCCTGGCCTATCGGACGTGGCTGGGCGTCGATCAGCGCGCTCTTGCCGCCAAGTTCGGCGTCGGCCAAGGCACGATCTCAAAGGGGGAGAGCCGACCCACGACGCTCCTCGGCCCCGCGTTGCGGAAGGCGCTCCACGAAGCGATGAGCGAGCCCCGGGCGGATGTCGGAGGTGCGAAGTGAAGCTCGCCTCCCAGCTCGCCGCCCATCAGGAGCGGCTCGTCGCCCGCGCAGTCGGCCCCGTCCGCGACGCCGTTCGCGCCGGGCGGTCCATGTTCTGTTGCTTCGACCACCCGAACGGCACCACGCGGCTCGATCTGCTCGGCCCCAAAGGCATGATCGGCGGATCGAACGACGGGTTCCTATGCGCCACGGTCCCCACCCTCCGCCTCTGGTCGCCCACCGCGACCACGCGCCCGATCGCCCAGGCTACCGCGAACAAGGACTTCCCCGCCGGGCTCGACGCCATCGCGCGCCGCGCGGCCCCGCTCATCGGCGACGAGCTGCCGCTCCTCCTCGCGATGCTCGCCGCCGTTCAGGAGGAGACCGCCGGGATGCGCTTCCGCACGCCCAACGTCGGTGACCTCGTCACGAGTTCCGGGCGACCGACGGCAGCAGCGTGGATGGCGGCGTTGTCCCTCGCGGATATTCAGGCGGCCGTCTTCAAATCGGTTGCATAGCTGCCGCGATTATGTCTACTTGAACCGGCACTCTGGAGCCCCCATGCCTCTCATCGGAGCCGCGTATCTGCGGTGCAGCGACCCCCGCCAAGACAAGTCCATCCAACAGCAGCGCGAGGAGATTGAACGCCGCGCCGCCGCCGACGGCGTGGTGATCCCCGCCTCGAACTGGTTCGTGGACGAGGGGATCAGCGGTCGCAACGCCAAGAAGCGCGCGGCCTACCAGTCGCTGCTCCGCGCCGCTGAAGGCCAGCGTGACTCGCGTCTCGGTCGGCGCGCCGTGCGCGTGCAGGGCATTGACCGGCTTTACGTCTGGGCTTTCTCGCGCGTCGCCCGCAACATGTTCGATTGTCTGAAGGCGCTGGCAACGCTCGACGAGGCCGACATCGACGTGATCTCGCTCTCCGAGCCCGACGCCGGCGACAAGTCGTTCCGGAAGTTGATCCGGCCGATCCTCGCTTGGTTGGCGGAGAGGTACTCCGAGGAGCTTTCGCACAATGTGAAGCGCGGGATGCAGTCGCAAGGAACGCGGGGATTCTGGCAGAACGGGCACTCGCCCTACGGCTACGCCGTCATCGACGGTCGACTTGCTGTCACGGACGAGACGCGTACCGCGTTCGAAACGGTGAAGCGGATCTACGCCGAGTATCTGCAAGGACGCGACGGCCAGAAGCGTCTCGCCGAGAAGCTCACACTTGAAGGGGTCGTGCCGCCGGGGCATGGCAACGCCCCCGAGCGGTTCGCCGGGTCATGGCGCCCGCGCCACATCCAGAACCTGCTCACCAGCGTGTCCTACTGCGGGCACCTCTCGCAGAACGGCGTCATCCTCGCCCGCAACTGCCACGAGGCCGCTGTCTCCGACGAGAACTATGCCCGCGTGCAGGCGCTGCGGAAGCTGAAGGACCGGATCAAGGATCACGGAGGAAACGGCAACCACGCGATCCACATGAGCGAGCGTGGACTGCTCACCCCGTGGCTGCGCTGCGGCACCTGCAACGGCACCATCGCGATCATGGGCGGCGGGCACACCGGATCGGTACGCCACTACTACACCTGCCGGACCCGACAGGAGAACAAGGCGCTCTGCTCCGGCATGACCATCCGCGTGGACAAGCTCGACGACGTGGTGCTCAACTACATCCACGACGACGTGCTGACGCCCCAGAGCGTCGAGGCACTGATCGACCAGTCGGTCACGACGTTGGCGGAGCAGCCGGACGAGGTCCAGGCCGAACGCGCGCGGCTCGCCAACGACATCGCCGAGCTGGACGCGCGCATCCGCAAGATCGGGCTCCAAGTCGCCGACGACATCATCACCGGCGACGACGCCAAGGCCATCAACGCTCCGCTGATCACCCGGCGCGAAGCCGTGAAGCTCCGGCTCGCCAACCTCCCCGAGCACAAACCCGTGCCCACCCCAGAACGGATGGACCCGGCCAGGTTCCGAGCCGCAGTGTTGGAAGCATGGGGCACCCGCCCCCTCTTCGAGCGCCGCGAAGCCTTGGACCGCCTCGTCGAGAAGATCACGCTGTCAGAAGGCGGCGCTCACATCGACTACCGCGTGAAGGAGGAACAGATCGCCTTTCACCAGCCTGACCCCCCCGGCCCGCCAAAAACGCCCATGTCGTTGCGGGAGCCGTCGACGTCGTCGTAGGCAGCGGCAGGGTTCCCGCCGTCGACCGCGGGTGAGAACGCCGTGAGCGAGTAATCGCCGGATGCTGGGTCGCTGAAGAGCGGATCGGTCGTGAGGTTGTGGCTTCCGGCGTCGTGGCTTGGTTGGTAGAGGACGTAGCCCTCGCGACCGCTGCCATACGCAATGTTGTAATCGGCGCCGGACCCGGTGAGGCTCATGCAGATATAGCACCCCGACGCGATGTTGTTCATGAACGTGGAGCCCGAGTCGGCCTCGACCGGGTAAAGGGTCTCCGTCCAGTAAGCCGAGGTCGGCGAGTCGTAGAAGACGTTGTTGTAGGCGACGGTTCCGGTTGAGACGACCACGAGCGCGGACACGCCGGCGGCGGCGTTCTCCTCGAACAAGTTGTTGGAGACCTCGGTGTTCGTACCGCCGGCGGCCACAAGCAACATGCCCCCGGCGCCGTCATAGCCGTTGTTGCGGAAGATCGAGTGCCGGAGCACGTCGGTCCCGCCGCTGAGCACCATGAGCAGCGCGTTCATCGCCTTGTTGTCCTCGAACAGCATCCGCTCGAAGGTCACGCTCCCGGAGATCACCCGCACGCCGTCGTTCCCGAGCGTACCCGTGATGTCCGCAACCCGAACGTCCGTGACCGTGCCTGTACAATCATCCAGGTACAAGGCAGCCGCCCCGCCGCTCGGCCCAGTGCCCGTCAGCGTGAACCCGGAGATGGCGAGGTCGCTCGCCTCGCTCGCCTCGATCGCCGCGTGGCTGCTGGTGCCGGTGATCGTTGTGACGTCCTCGCCGGCGCCGACGAGGCTCACGGTCGTACGGTCGATGGCGACCCGATCGTAGCTGCCTGCACACACGGTGATCGTGTCCCCATCGCTCGCAGCGTCGACGGCGTCCTGGATGGTTGAGTAGGGCGCGGTGCCGTCGGTGCTGACAGTGCACCCGGCGCTGGTGTCAGTATCCGTGTCGGTGTCCGTGTCCGTGTCCGTGTCTGAATCGGTGTCCGTGTCACCGCCCGAATCCGAGGCGCCCGAGTCGCCGATCGTGTTTCCGACGCAGGTGCCGCCGTTGATGTGCGTGCCCGGGCCGCAAGGGAGCGTGCAGGCGAGGAGGAGGACGAGCATGAGGACTCCGCTTTGGAGGCAGGATCATAACGCGCCAGGCTCGATGCCCCGCTCCGGCCCCGCGACCCCAGCCCTCAGCCGCCCGCATCCAGCCGGTAGACAGCGGGCGCGGCATTGTCGACCACCCAAAGCTTGCCATCCGGGCCCGCCTCGATCCCGTAGATCGCACCCTCGCCCCACCCGGTGTCGAGCGACTGGATCTCCGTGCCATCGAGATCGTAGGCGTGGATCACCCCTGTGCCGTATTCGCCGACCATCAGGTGCCCCTGCCCGTCCAGCGCCAGCCCGCCAGGGCGGTCGAGGCCGGTGATCAGCTCGCCCCAGGAGGCATTGTCCCAGTATGCATAGGTCTGGATCTGCTCCTGGACCTGCCGGATGTCCTGACCCTGGGAGCCCGACGCCGTGTCCAGCCACAAGACCCGCCCACCACCGGTGTCGGCGATGTAGAGGATGCCGGTCGAAGGGTCGATCATCATGTGGCCGGGCGCGTTGTCGACCCGGGTGACGGTTGGTTCGCTCAACTGGTACACGATGCCGTCGGAGTGGTCGTCGTTGCCGATGCCGTGGTCGGCCTGGAAATCGTAGCGGACGATGGCCGAGTGGTAGCCGTCGAACACCCAGTAGACATTTGCCTGCTCCCAGGCGATGCCGACGCAGTCGGGGCTCTCATGCTGCATGTCGAGGTGCGCGCCGAGGCCGTGGGGATTCTGCTCCCCAAAGATCGTGAGATCGGTCGACCAGAGCACCGGACCCATGAAGTCATCCGGGGCATAGCGACCGTTGTAGGTGTTCTCGGACTCGCCGCACGACCCAAACTCTGGCCCGAACTCCTCCGCGCCCGCCGCCGTCTCAAACGAGAACGCCGACGTTTCCTCCATGAAGTGCTTGGCGTAGCCGTCCTGCCGATCGTCGACGATCTGGGAGTCGGTGCCCGGGTTGAGGATGATGAACGTGTGGTCGTCGACGCGGTTGGCGATCCAGAGGTCTCCGGTGGGGTCAAAGCCGAGGTCGCGGGGGTCGTCGAGGCCCTCCGCGTTCCCAACGACGTAGGTCCAAAGGGCGGCGCTCGCGTCGAGCTCGCCGTCACCCGTCCCAAGGGCGGTCACGGTGCCGACCGGGTGCCCCTTTCCGGCGCCCGTGGTGCATGCGAGGAGGAGGGTGGTGAGCATGGCAGGCTCCGGTGACGCTCGATTACACCACCCCGATCGAACCCGCACCGGTGACCGCGCCACCCCCAGCGTGACGCCGGCGATCACAGGGGCGGCCGCGGGGCATCAAAGGTACGCCCGCACCATGCTCCTGATCCTCGCCTCGCTCGGGACTCCGGCCTACGCCCACGGCGGCGTCGACGACGAGGCCCCGGCGCAGACCGTCGCGGTCTCCACCGGTGACTCCATCAACCGGGCCACCGAGTCCCACACCTTTGACGCCGTGGTCCGATTCAAACGTGGCCCGCCCAACACCCCGGCTACCGCCTGGCTATTTCTCGCCGACACTGCCACAAGCGCCCCCGTGGAAGCCGCAACCTCGGCGCTCGCCCTCTCGGGTCCCGGCCAGGTGGAAGCCGACTTTTCCGCGACGCAACGACCCGGCATCTACACGGCCCAGGTCGCCTTTCCCGCGTTCGGCGACTACGCGGGCGCCCTGACCGTCACAACGCCGAAAACATCGGACCTTCTTGCCGTATCGACGTTCAACATGGACGTGGCACCGGCGGCGGCGACTGGCGTTTCGGCGGGCCTGGCAGTCGCGGGCGTGGCCGGGGCGCTGGCGCTCGCAGGGGCTGCCGGGGTGCTTGGCATCGGCGTTGGCTGGCTCATCGGGCGGCGGCGAGGCGCGGGGACGGCGGCTGGCGTGCTCGCGCTTGGCTTCCTGGGGACGGGGACGGCGCGGGTCTGGGCGCACGGCGGGGTCGACGACGAGGGCCCCGCGGCGAAGACCACCGCAGCGGCGCCAGGGGGCGCGCTCTCCCTCGCGATGGAGAGCCAGTTTCTCCTCGGTCTACGCACGCAACGCCTCTTGAAGGACGCGTTCCAGGACGACGTGGAGGCGCTCGGCCGGTTCATCGCGCGGCCGGGCGACAGCGCGACGTTGCGGGCGCCCGTCGCCGGAACGCTGGTCGCGCCGTCCGGTGGGTTCCCCTCGCCGGGTCGGGAGGTGCGCGCGGGCGACGTGCTGGCCACGATCCTGGAGACGCCGGGCTCCGCTGACCGGGCGAGCGTGGCGCAGGAGAAGGCAGCGGCGACGACGGAGCTGGCCGAAGCGAGAAAGGCGCTGGCGCTCGCTGAGCGGGACTACGCGCAGGTGCCCGGGCTGCTCGACGGGATCTCGGTCCGCGAGCAGCTCGACCGGCAGCAGTCGGTGGAGGTGGCGAAGGTGCGTGTGGCGTCTGCCGAAGCGGCGGTCGCGGGGATCGGCAGCGGCGTCAGCGTCACGATTCGCGCGCCGCTCAGCGGGCACCTTGGCTCGGCGACGGCTCGGCCGGGCGACCAGGTCGCGGCGGGTGACGCCCTCTTTCGCGTCATCGACCCCGCCGGCCTGTGGATGGAGGCGCGATTGCCCGAGCGGAACGCGATCGGCGTCATCGATGGCGCCTCAGCCCGGGTCGAATCGCCGGCGGACCCCGGGCACATGCTCAACGCGACCGTGCTCGATCACGGGCAGGAGGCCGACCCGGCGACGGGCACGGTGTTGGTGACGCTGGCCGTCGAAGCGGGAGATTCCGGCCTGCGACCCGGCATGAGCGCAAACGCCTGGATCGGTCGCGGGGCCGCGCGGGACGCGCTGGTGGTCCCGGACGCAGCCGTCGTCGACAGCAATGGCTCGACCCTCGCGTTCGTCAAGACCGGGCCTGAGAGCTTCGAGATGCGCGAGTTGAAGCTTGGCGGGCGCGCCGGCGACGAGTGGGAGGTGCTGGCGGGCCTCTCGCCGCACGAGCGGGTGGTCACGGCGGGCACCTACACGTTGCGCAGCCTGGCCGGCCGGTAGTGTTCAACGCGCTGATCGGCTTCTCGCTGCGAAACAGGCTGTTCGTCCTGATCATCGCGGCGGTCGTCCTCGGCTTCGGCGGGTGGACGGCCGCGACCCTGCCCGTCGACGTCTTCCCCGATCTCAACCGTCCGACCGTCACGGTGATGACGGAGTCGGGCGGCCTCTCGCCCGAGGAGGTCGAGCAGCTTGTCACCCGGCCGCTGGAGACGGCCATGAACGGGGCGCCGGGCGTGGCGACGGTGCGCTCACAGTCCGCCGTCGGGCTCTCGGTCGTCTGGGTCGAGTTTGACTGGTCCGTGGACATCTACCGGGCGCGGCAGCAGGTCGCCGAGCGCATCGCGGAGGTGAGCGGGCAGATGCCGGGCGGGGTGACGCCGGAGATGGGCCCGGTGAGCTCGATCATGGGCGAGATCATGCTGCTCGGGGTGACGGCCGACGATGGTGCCGACGGCAAGCCGATCGAGGACGGCCCCGCGCTTCGTGCGCTTGCGGACTGGACGATCCGGCCCCGGCTCCTCGCGATCCCCGGCATCGCCCAGTCGATCCCCATCGGGGGCGGTCGCGAGCAGATCCACGTGGACGTCCACCCGGACCGCCTCGCCAACCTCGGCCTGACGCTCGACCAGGTCCGCACCGCCGCCGCTGGCTCGCAGGGCAGCACCACGGGCGGCTTTCTGGAGCGCAAAAGCCAGGAGTACGAGGTCCGAAACCTCGCGCGCACCGCTGACCCGGCGAAGATCGGGCAAGCGGTCGTCGCGGTGAAGAACGGCACGCCGATCACGTTGGCGGACGTGGCGGACGTGGCGCGCGGGATCGGGACGATGCGGGGCGACGCCGGCGTGAACGGTCGGCCCGCCGTGATCCTGACCGTCGAAAAGCAGCCCGGGACCGACACGATCGGGCTGACGGCCTCGGTCGACGCGGCGATCGCGGAGCTCGCGAAGGGACTGCCGGCGGGGGTCCACATCGTGCCGCTGTTCCGCCAGGCGGACTTCATCCGCGCGTCCGTGCAGAACGTCGAGGAGGCCCTGCGGGACGGCGCGATCCTCGTCGCCATCATCCTCGTGCTGTTCCTGCTCAACGCGCGCACGACCGCGATATCGCTCGCTGCGATCCCGATCTCCATGGTCGTCGCGGCGCTGGTGATGAAGTCGTTCGGGATGACGGTCAACACGATGACGCTCGGGGGCTTGGCGGTGGCCATCGGCGAGCTCGTCGACGACGCCATCGTGAACGTCGAGAACGTCTACCGGCGGCTCAAGGAGAACCGCGCGATCTTGCCGGATGGCCGCCGTCGGCCCGTCCTGCGCGTGATCCTCGACGCCAGCGTGGAGGTGCGTAGCTCCATCGTCTTCTCGACCGCGCTCGTCATCCTCGTCTTCCTGCCGCTGTTTGAGATGTCCGGCATGGAAGGCCGGCTGTTCGCACCCCTGGGCGTCGCCTACATCACCTCGATCCTCGCCTCGATGGTCGTCTCGCTCACGGTCACGCCGGTGCTCTGCGCGTACCTGCTCCCGGCGATCACCCAGCACGCGGACGGGCACGCAGAGGTCGACGGATGGCTCGTTCGCAAGCTCAAAGCCGCCGATCGCGCGCTCTTGCGGTTCGCGCTCCCCCGACCCGCGCTCGTCCTGGGCGCCACGCTAGTCGCCGTCCTGATCGCCGCCGCGAGCGTGCCTTTTCTCGGGCGCAGCTTCCTCCCGCCCTTCAACGAAGGTACGGCGACGATCAACCTGCTCGCGATGCCCGGAACCTCGCTCTCCGAGTCCGACCGCCTCGGCACCCTCGCCGAGCAGCAGCTCCTCTCGATTCCCGAGGTCAAAAGCACCGGTCGTCGCACCGGACGCGCTGAGATGGACGAGCACGCGGAGGGCGTCCACTACACGGAGATGGACGTGGACTTCAAGTCCGTGCTGCCCGACGGCACCCCCGCGCGCCCGCGCCCCGACGTGCTCGCGGACATTCGCGCAAAGCTCGCGGTGATCCCCGGCGTTGTCGTCAACATCGGCCAGCCGATCAGCCATCGCCTCGACCACCTGCTCTCCGGCGTACGCGCGCAGATCGCCGTCAAGCTCTTTGGCCCGGACCTCGCGATCCTCCGCTCCGAAGCTTCGAAGATCCAGGCCACGCTCGCGCCCATCCCCGGGCTCGTGGACCTGAACGTGGAGCGCCAGGTGCTCGTGCCGCAGGTGCAGGTGCGCATCGACCGCGACGCCGCCGAGCGCTTTGGCGTCCCCGCCGGATTGCTGGCGAAGGACCTGGAAACCGCCATCGGCGGGGCGACGGTCGGACAAGCCCTCGACGGCCCCCGGAGCCTCGACGTCGTCGTCCGCTATGCCGCCCCCTTCCGCGACGACATCGACCACCTCGGCAGCGCCCCAGTGACCCTCGACGACGGTCGCGCCGTGACCCTCGGCCAGCTCGCCGACGTGTCCGCCGGCACCGGCCCGAACCAGGTCATCCACGAGAACGGACAGCGCCGCATCGCGATCTCCGGCAACACCGCGGGTCGCGACATCGGCAGCGTCGTGGCGGACATCCAGGCGGCGCTCGCCAAGCTGACGTTGCCCGAGGGCTACTACGTGGCGCTGGGCGGGCAGTTCCAGAGCCAGCAGGAGGCCAGCCGGACCATCTCGCTGCTCTCGCTGGTCTCATTCCTGGGGATGTACGCCGTTCTCTACGCGCACTTCCGGTCCCACGCGCTCACTGCGCAGGTGCTCCTGAACATCCCCATGGCGCTCATCGGCGCGGTCGCCGCGATCTGGATCTCGGGCGCGCCGCTCTCCGTCGCCACGCTCGTCGGCTTCATCACGCTCTGCGGGATCGCAACGCGCAACACCATCCTGATGATCTCGCACTACGTGCACCTTGTGCAGCATGAAGGCGAGACGTTCGGCCCAGCGATGGTCACGCGCGGATCGTTGGAGCGCCTCGTGCCCGTCGCCATGACTGCCCTGTGCGCCGGCATCGGCCTCATCCCGCTCGCGCTGGCTGGCGGACAGCCGGGCAAGGAGATCCTCACGCCCGTCGCGCAGGTCATCCTCGGCGGCCTCTGCTCGTCCACCTTCCTCGACATCCTCGTCACGCCGACCGTGTTCCTGCGGTTTGGCGGTCCGGCGCTCGCAGCGCTCGTCTCGGCATCCACCCTCGACCCTTTGGAGCTCTCATGATCCTCGCCTCCCTCCTCGCCCTTTCGGCCTGTTCCACCCCCGAAGCGCCGAAGCCCGCGACGCCCGCGCCCGTCGCCGCACCAGCCCCGGTCGCCGCCTCCGTCGCCCCTCCGCCCGCCGCCACGCCTCCCACGGCCACCACGCCCCCTCCCGACGGCAAGGAGGCCGAGGAAGCCACAGCGGCGACCGTCATCCCCGACAGCCCCGCAGGCATCGTCGCAGACCTGAAGAAGGACCGTGACATCATCAAAGCGCTGCTTGATGCCGGAAAGCTCGATGATGTCCACCCCATCGCCAGGCAGGTGATGGACCTGGCGACGGCGCTGCCGGGCAAGGCAACAGCGCTGGCGGGCGGCGACAAGGGCACCGTCGCCCTCAAGTGCGTGGACATCAAGGAGAAGGCAGACGCGATGCACGACGCCGCGGACGAGGGCAAGACGGCGGCCGCAAAGACGGCGTTTGCGGCGGTGAGCGCGGATGTCGACGCGATCGCGGGGATCGTGAAGTAGGGGGCGAGGCGCGGCTACGGGGTCCAGACGCTGGCAGGCCCGCCGAAGGGGTCAGCCCCGATAGACCAAGGCCTGGTCTCCTGCGGAGATGTGTCGAGGCCGAAGGTGCACGTCACAGCGGCATTGTAGCGCGGCAGCGCCTCACCCAGAGCCCGGCGCGGCTTGTGTCTCAGCCGTGCCGCCGGTCGTTGGGTCCGTCGTCATCCGCCGTCACCGTCGGCCTAGTTCCGCGCGCCCAGCGGCAACGGGGCCCCCGCGAGGTCCCCGACGCCTGGGACGTCGGCCAGCGACGCCAGAGTCGGTGCAATGCGCCGCATGTCGTAGTAGGCGGCGGTCTGGTCGTCGCCCGCGCCTGGGCGCGGATGCGCGGAGATACCCGCTCCGAAGGCGAGGATCGGCACTTCGCGATCGTAGGCGTAGGGCGTGCCGTGGCCGGTCGCCTCGATGTTTGGCGGGTGGGTCGGACGGGCGCCGCGATCGACGTGGTCTTCGTCCATCACGCCGACGCCCCAGCGAGGCCAGACGAGCACGTCCGCTGCGCGGCCGGCCACCCGGCAGTGGTCGATCTCGTCCCGGTAGGGCGTCGACGCGGCGATGGGGCCGGAGCCGGGGGCGACGATGCCGACGTTGTCTGCCGAGCGCGCGGCGTCCATCACAACCCGAACAGCCTCGTCGTGCCGGGACGCGGCCACGCCCGTGAGGGTGAGGCCGGGGTCGAGCCAGGTGACGGCGCCCGGAATGCCAGCAGCGGAGAGGGCGGCCTCCGCGCGCTCGGCGACGTCCCAGCCGGACATCATCGCTGCCGGTGTCGGGAGCACGCCATGGTCCGCAGTCAGAAGGACTGCGTAGCGCAACGGCTTCCCGTCCGGACCGTACCGGGAGTCCAGGGTCGCGAAGAGGGCGCCCAGGTCGCGGTCCAGCACCCTCAGGTTGTCCTGCGCCTCCCAACTCTCAGGCGTGAATCGGTGCCCGACGTAGTCCACCTCGGAGAACGACAGCGTGAGGAGATCCGGACGTTCATGGCTCCCAAGCCCAAGGGTGCCCACCGCGCGTGTTGCCAGCGCGGTGAGCCAGGTGCCGGCGGTCGGCGCGTAGAGGGGCCCGAGATCGCCGGGCGCGGAGTGGGGGAACGTGATCGAGCCGACGCCGCGGGGCTCCCAAGCCGACACGTCAGCGCCCCGAAGATCGGCGCGGGGTGTGAACAGCGACCACGTCCAGCTGGCCGGGGGGCCGGAACGATCGACGCCGAAACTTGCCTGTGCCGACGGCTCGCCACCGACTTCCAGTGCGTCGTCGGGGCCAAGCCAGCCGGTGAGGGTTGGGTGGCTGCCTCCGAGAAACCGGGCCCCGCGCTCCTTCATCGAGAGCGCGACCGCCCGACCACCCTGGGCGACAACCGCGTCGGCCGTGGTGCTGATCGGTGGGTTGGCGGCGAGGAACTGCTCGGGACCGTGTGCGTCGACGACCGCCGGCGCATCGTCCTGATACCAACGGTTGGCCGCGACGCCGTGCTCGGCGGGGAGGCGACCGGTGGCGAGCGTCGCGTGGCCGGGGCCCGTCCATGTGCAGGCGTATGGGTACCGCCCGGTGCCGATCCAGGCGCTGTCGCCCTCGAACCGCCCGAGCCCAGCGGTGTAGCTCCCGCGCATCTCCTCGTGCAGCGAGAGCGCGTATTGGTCGAGCACCACCAGGACGACGAGCGAGGGCCCCGGCTGCTCGTGCGCAGCCTCGGCGACCGGGAGGGTGGGTAGGCAGCCGGTGAGGGCGAGGAGGAGCATGGGGCCGCGTAGTGGACGAGGTTGACGAGCGATCAGCAAGGATCGTTGGGGAGTCCGGGCGTTCCCTGGTCTCCGTCGGTGCCGTAGTCGGACTGGCCTTCACACCAGTTTGCGCCGTCATCGTTGGCGGATTCGCTGGTGCTCGCCGGGTCGAGGGAGCGAGAACGGCCCTTCTTCTGGGGAAAGCTGCTGTCGTAGTCGACCTTGTCGACGAGGATCCCGCCATACCCGAGCAGGATCTCGTCCTTGTCATTGTCGAGGTGGAACACCGAGTGGTCGAAGAGGACGTCGGGGACGATACCGCCGTTCTTCGAGCTGTCCGCAGAGTCGCCGAACAACACGATGTCACCGGGCTCGATGATGGTGCCGGGGTCGACGGTGTCGACGGTGAACGCCTCGCCGGAGTCATCCTGGACCGTCAGCCCGAAGAGGACGACGGGGTCAGCCGCGAGGCTGACGATCTCGAACCACTCGCCGTCGCTGTCGTCCGTCGGGTCCGGGTCGTCCATGATCTCGGTGATGACGAGATCGCCGAGCGCGGGCGCGCGTTCGTCGACGACGCCGTCACAGTCGTTGTCCTTGCCGTCGGGGAGCTCCGGCGCGCCGGCGTAGACGGTGGGGTCGTTCGGATCGCAGTCGTCCGCGTCGGGGACGCCATCGCCATCGGCGTCCGGAGCCGCCTTCGGGCAGCTCTCGTTCGCCGCGCCCGGCGTGCCGTAGTCGCCGTCGGTGAGCGGGGTCTCGGACACACACCAATTCGTGGCCTCGTCATCCGCGGCAGGGTCGGTGGACGCGGGATCGAGAGTCAACGAATGGCCCTTTTCGAGTGGCATGCCGTCCCGGACCACCGCGTCGATCAGCGTGTCGCCGTCGTAGAGCCCGATGGTCCCCCCTTCGTTGGAGAGCTTGAGGTCGTCCGTGGAGTACGCGTAGTCGGGCGTGAGGCCGCCATTGGCGGAGGCGTCGCCCGAGGCCGCGAAGAGGAGCCGCTCGCCGGCGCCGAGGGGGAGCGCGCCTTTGATCGTGAAGCCACCGCCATTCTCGTCCTCGACCTTCACGCCATCCATATCCACGCCGGTGGTGCCGGTGTTCATCACCTCGAACCACTCGCCGACGTCGTCGCTGACGGCGTCCGGATCCGGCATGATCTCGGAGATCACGAGGTGGAACATGGCGGGTTGGGCGGTATCGGACGAGTCGTACGCCGAGGAGTCACCCGAGTCGAGGCGACTGGACGTGTCGACCACGGGGGCGTCTGTCGGCGCATCCCAGGAGCCGGCCATCGAGCAGGCGAGGAGCGAGAGGAAGGCGAGGGTGGGCATGAAGGCTCGCGAGAGGCGCACGGTCTAAGGAGTGGGCGGGCCGGTCTGGTTCCCGCGGGGGCCCAGACCGGTTCCAATCGTGTGACGTGCCTGACGGACCATCCTTCTGGCTACCTTCCGAGCGTCACGCCGAGCTGCACGTATACGGTGTCGGCGTCCTCCAGCGCGCCCGCTCCCGCGATCCCGGCCACGGCGTCTCCCACCCGCGTCCCGGTGTAGCCGACGACCACGCGCAGCGGCGCGGGTTCGTCGACCTTCGCGTTCCGCGCGTGCACCTCCATGCCAGCGCCTGCCAGCAGCGTGCGCGTCCCGGCGTCCGACTCGCCGAGCGCCTCCGTAGCGAGATCAAGGCGGCCAAAGCCGAGCCAGACCACCCCAAGCGCAGGTGCCCTCACCACCACCCAGCCCGAGGTCCCGAGCGGTTGACGGGTCGCGTCGCCGTCCACGCCCCACGCAGCGAGCCCCTCAACCCCCAGCAAGAGCGGGCCGACCTCGCCGCTGGCCCGCATCCCGGCGCGGTGATCGCGCGCCAGCCCGAGTCCGCGCGAGCCGTCGCGCACGTACGCGGTGGCGCTCGCGTGGGCGGAGGGGTGGACGCTCACGGTCCCAGCGACGTCCTTTCCCTCGTTTCGCTCCCGGAAGCGAGCCCCCTCGCCGGAGGTCAAATCGACGCGAGCCGTGATGTGACGCCCCACAGAGGACCATCCAACCCAGCCACCGAGATCGGAGCTGTCGATCCAGCCCATCGCCTCGCCGAATGAGGGGGAGATGGCCCGCAACGTCCAGGCTTCGTTGCTCGACGCCACCCAGGGGTCATCGATCACCCCGGCGCCGATCCCGAGCCCCAGCGGCCTCCACGCCGCCCTGGCCTCTGCGATCTGCACCTCCGGGACCAGCGCCTCCCCGTCCACGCCGATGTACCCCGAGTCGCCGCCCGACCGGACGACGGCCACGGCGAGCCGCGCCGTGGCGAGGTCTCCGAGGCCAAGGGCACCCTCGGCCTGAGCGCGTGGCAGCGTCAAATCGCGGGAGATGCCGACGTCCGGGAGGGTGATGCCTGCGCGCCCGGCCAGATCGAGCTGGAAGAACACGCAGGGGTCCTCGTCCGGCCCGGAGCCCGAGTCGTCGGTCCGGCGCGCCGTCAGCATGGCGGGCGCTTCGTACGGAACGGGTTCGCAATGGGTCATCGGGTGGTGTCATCGGTGGGGGTGTCCGCGCCAAGCAGCGGCCCGTAGGCGCTCAACGCGTCGTTGAAGAGAGAAAAGTCTGCCGAAGACCGTGCGGCGTCGACCTCGGCGTCCCGGACCCGCTCGTCGACGAAGGCGGTGGCCCCGCCCTCGGCGATGTCATCGGCGATGGGTGCGATGGCCGGCGTCCCTTCGTCCGTGAGCCCCCGGGCGTGCGACCCTGCCAGCGTGCGACCGAGACGATCTCCGAGCCCATCGACGTCCACTTGTACGTAGTCGCCTGCAGCCCAGCCGGCCGCGATGTCGGCGTGGTTGAAGCCGCTGAACCAACCCGACCAGGTGGTGGCCTTGAACGTGGTGCCTCCGTCGTCCAGCCCGGCCATGTCCGCGTCGGCGTCCGGCCGGGACCACAGGAGCCAGGCGACCTGCTCGATGCGATGGGCGTTGCTGTCAAAGAGCACCGGGACGGTGGGGCCTCGACCCGGGGGTGCGGGCGGGTCGACGACCTCCCGAAGGCTCATCAGATGATCGTCTTCAGGGCCGCCGAGGCCATGATCCCAGAGCACCACGTACCGGATGGACGGGAACGACGCGACCCCTGCGCCGAAGCGGCGCGCCCGGTCCAGCTCCCGAAAATCCGCAGGGAGTCGGCCATTCGCCCGGTACAGGCCAAGCAGCCGGTCGAGTTGGTCGCTCTCAACCGGCGTGACGGCGAGGACGCCCTTGCCGTCGGCGTCGATGGTGGCGTCGAGGACGAAGTGTTCGTCCCCGGCCAGCGCACCTGTCACGGAGCCCAGCACCGCAGCCTCGGTGCCGTCCTTCACCGCGGTCTTGCAGAGATCGTCGACGATGGTGCCGTCGAGGCCGTCCCCGGTCGCGGGGCAGGCGGTGGACGACGGACTTCCGGCCGCGATGTGCCCGATCTCGTCGACGTACCCGGCTGAGTAGGCAGCGATGACCTCGTCCGCGCACGCCTGGTCACAGCCGTCCAGTTCGCTCGTCATCGCCGCCAGACCCAGGGCACCGCGACGAACATCGAGGAGGTAGGGCCCGAAGGACGCGCCGTCCAGATCCACGACCTCGATGTTCAGGTCTGTGGTGACCGGTGCGGCATCGGCGGACGAAAGGGCTGGTTCCACGCCCGGCAACGTCGTGTCGAAGTTCTCGACGTGCGGGTCGCCGGCGAGCAGCACACCCCCGGCTTCCGGCACCGTCAGGAACGCGGTCTGGGCTCGGGTGGGGTCGGGTTCAGCGACGTCCGCGTAGTACAACGCGGCCGTTCCTCGGACGAAATCGAATGGATCTCCTGCCATCTTCCGGTACTTTCCCGCGAGGAGGGTGGTATCGCGGCTCATCCAGATGGCGTTGTCGCGGGCGAGGATGTCCCGCAAGAACGCCATCCGGGCCTGCTCCGGAGATACGGCTGCGCAGGCGGGCAGGGCGACGAGGGTCGGAAGCACCACGAGGGCCGCGATCACGGAGGCGCGTCGACGTACGCTTGCGGACATCATGACTCCGGGATCCGATGTACTCGCTGGCGCCGCGATCGGTGGCCTCATCGCGGCTGCTGCCATCGCTTGAACGCCGCCAGTTTCGGCCGGCCGAGCCTGGAGAGGGCATGCGGGAGATCAGCGACGCTGTCGATCACCGCGTGCGCTCCGGCGTCAAGGAGCGTGACACCGGCCCGGCGCGCGAGGACGGCGCGCTCGGGGATCGGGAGTGCCTGGAGCGCTTCCCATCCCAGCCCGACCTCGTTCCCGGTGAGCGTGACCCCGATCGCCCACATCCCGGTGTTCCGGGCGGCTTGTATGTCGACCACGGTGTCGCCCACGACCACGACCTGCGCGACGTCGGGCGCGCCCAGCCGCATCGCGGCGACCTGGTTCATGTAGGGCGCAGGCCGGCCCGCCGGGACCTCGCTGGACGAGAGGAGGACGTCGGGCGACCAGCCATTCCTCGCCATCAACGGCCGTAAGACCTCCACCATCGGTGCGGTGTAGCCGGTGGTGGCGCCGAGCCTGTACCCGCGAGCGCGGAGCAGCTCGGCGACCGCGAGGAAGCCCGGGATGACGTCCGCGTGATCGGGCAGGCAGGCGATCTGCAGCGGCTCGGCCTCCGCGTACATCGCGTCCACGTCATCGGACGTCGGCGGACGCCCGTTCGCGGCGACCCAGGCGGCGTAGACACCAGGTTCTACGCACATCCTGCGCAGGTGCTCGCGCTTGTGGGTCCCCATCGGGCCCCGCGTGGTCGCGACGTCGACCGTCACCCCGCGCCTTCGGAAGATCTCGACGAACACCGCGACGGGCGCCATGCAACCGCAGTCGATGGTCGTGCCCGCGAGGTCGAAGATCACCGAGTGAAGGAGCATCCACCCTCCGTCGTCCACGCCGTGACGACTGCGACAAAACGGTCGATATCGGCCGGGAACACCTGCCCGATACAGCCGACCCGGAAGGAGGGGACCAGGGCCAGGCTCCCGGGGTAGATCGCGAAGCCCCGGTCCCGAAGAAACTGGTAGAACGCGGGGAAGCTCCAGCCCGGCGCGGTCGGCTCGTGAAAGGTGGCGATGATCGGGCCCTGCCGGTGGGCGGCGAGGAGCGGCGTGAAGCCCAGCGTGGTCAGGCCCGCGAGGAGGCGCCGCATGTTCTCAGCGTACCGGCCGCCTCTCCCCGCGACGCCGCCCTCCTGATGATGCAGGTCCAACGCCACGTCCAGCGCGGCGAGTACGTGCGTCGGCGGCGTGAAGCGGAACTGACCGTCCTTCTCCAGGCGAGCCCACTGGGCGTGCAGATCGAGCGAAAGGCTTGGGGAGACGCCAGAAGCGGCCGCGATGGCTGCCGATCGGGCGAGCACGAACGCCAACCCCGGCACCCCCTCCAGGCACTTGTTGGCGGAGGACGCGATCCCGTCGGCGACGACGCCATCGAGGGACACCGCGCCGAGGCTGCTCATCGCATCCACGAGGAGCCGCCGCCCCGATGCCGCCGTCGCGCGGGAGATCGCCGCCAACGGCAGCAGTTGCCCTGTCGTGGTCTCGCTATGGACGGTGAAGACGTGCGTCAGGCGCGGGTCCGCGCGGAGGCCCGCCGCGAGCGCATCAAGGTTCGGGTCCTCGCCCTCCTCGGCTACAAACGCCCGGAAGTGCCGACCCATCCGAGCCAGCGCCTCCGCCGCCCGCTGACCGTACACCCCGTTCACCAGCACGGCGACGCCGCCGGCCCGCGGGACCAGCGTCCCCAGCATCGCCTCCACCGCGAACGTGCCGCTTCCCTGCAGGGGAATTGCTGTGAACTCCGCCGGTGTCGGCGCGAGCGCCTCCAACCGCCGCCGCACCCGGGCGGTCATCTCGATGAACGCCGGATCGCGCGATCCGTAGTCCTGCTGCATCGCCACGCGCACCGCCGGCGACGTCGTCAACGGGCCCGGCGTCAGCAACAAAGGTGCCATCAACCCCCCAGAACCCAGGCGTCGCTCACCTGGATGCATGGCCCTGGCGGCTCGTTGGTGTCGGCGACGATCGCGCGGTCACCAACGCGCAGGTGGTAGCGGCTGAAAGCGCCTCGGTAGACGACGCGCTCGACCTTCACCGCCTGCCCGGCCGTCGAAAAGCGCACAGACTCCGGGCGAAAGCCGATCTCCACGCTGCCGTCGGGCCACTCGACGTCGCCGATGACGGTGCGGCCGCCCTTGGCTTGAGTGGCCAGAATGTTCAGGATGCCGACGAAGCCGGCCACGAAACGCGTGGCAGGACGCCGGTAGATTTCGCGCGGCGTCGCGACCTGCTGCACGACGCCCTCCGCGAGCACCGCGACGCGGTCGCACATCGAGAGCGCCTCCTCCTGGTCGTGGGTGACGAGCAGCACGGTCAGCCCGGCCTCGCGCGCGAGCACCGAGACCTGATCGCGCAGCTCCTCCCGCAGCCCGGCGTCGAGGTTGGAGAGCGGCTCGTCGAGGAGGAGCACCTTCGGGCGGGTCGCGAGCGCCCGGGCGATCGCCACGCGCTGTTGCTGCCCGCCCGAGAGCGTCCCCGGCCAGCGATCCTCGAACCCGCCCAGTCGGACCCGGCCCAGCGCAGCCTTCGCCAGCCCGTTGGCATCGGGCTCCCCTCGCAGCTTGAGCGGCCACGCGACGTTCTCCAGCACGGTCATGTGCGGCCACACGGCGTAGCTCTGGAACACCATCCCCAGCCCGCGCGCCTCCGTCGCCACCGAGTGTCCCGGCCCTGCGACCCGCTGCCCGTCGACCCAGACCTCGCCTGCATCCGGCGCTTCCAGGCCGGCCACGATCCTCAGCGCCGTCGTCTTCCCGCACCCGCTAGGCCCCAGCAGGGCGAAGAGCTCACCCTTGGCGATCTTGAGGTCGAGGCCTCGGAGGATGGGCTTGGCCCAGGCCTTCGACACACCCTTCAGCTCGACGCCCATCGCGGCCTCCCCGAGAGCACAGGACCACCCACCAACACCGCCAACACCACGATCATCGCCAGAACAGACGCCTCCTGCGGCGACCCGTAGCTGAGCAGCTCGAACAGGCGGGTGCCCAGCACCTCCGTGCCGGGCCCCCGCAGCAGCACGGACATCGACACCTCGCAAAAGCTACCAGCGAACACCAACACCCACGCGGCGACCAGCGCCGGCCTCAGCAGCGGCAGCACGACGGAGAGCTGGGTCCGCGCCCAGCCCGCACCGGCGATCCGGGCGGCCTCCTCCATCGACCGGTCCACGGTCCGGACCGCGGCGCTCACGCCGTCCATCGGCACGGCGAGCGACTTGGTCGCGTAGGCGATCCCGAGGATCCAGGGGGTGTTCGCGAGCGCGATCACGAACGTCGCCCGGTCAGCGAAGATGAACCGGACCTCCTGCGAGAACGCCAGCAAGAACCCGAGCGCGAACACGCTCCCCGGCACCGCCCACGGCGCCCGTGCGAGCGCCACAAGCGCAGAGATGGGTCGCGACGGCGTGCGCTCCGAGACCGTCGCCAGCAGCGTGCCCACCGCCACGGCCGCCGTCGCCGCCCCGGCCGCGAGCGTGGCTGAGCGCCGCAGGGCCTCACGGCTCCGGGGCTCGGTCAGCACGGCGACCCAGTGGTCCGAGGTGAACGCGTCAAAATGCCCGAAAGCCGCCGCGAAGCTGGTCAGCGCGATGGTGCCGATCGGCAGGAGCACCGCGACCCCGAGCCACGCGAGGACGAGGGCGAGCAGCGCTGGGCTGGCAGACGGCGCGGGTCGGGGACGGGCGAGGCGCGCGCTCGCGTAGCCATGCCGACCTTGAAGAACTGACAGCAGGGCGGGGAGCGCGACGCCGACGACCAGCAGGACGAGCGAGAGGGCGAGGGCCAGCGGTCGACCACCGACGGGCGACAACTCCAGCGCGCGGAAGATGCGCAGCGTCAGCACCGGGATCGGCTTTGCCGCGGAGGAGGCCAGCAAGTACGGGACGCCAAAGCTCGCTGCGGCCGAGCTGGCGACGAAGGCGGCGGCAGCGGCGATGCCCGGGGCGGCGAGCGGGAGCGTGACGGCGACGAACGTTCGGATCGGGCCGGCTCCGGAGACGCGCGCGGCCTCTTCCAGCGCTGGATCGATGCGACCGAGGGCGTCGCGCGCGGCTATCGCGACCAGAGGCGAGAGATGCAGGCCGAGGACGCCGATCATCCCGCCGAGCGTGTAGACGTTGACGGGGAACCAGCGGGTGAGCACGCCGTTGGTAGGGTTCGCGAGCACGATCCACGCGACCGTCGTGACGTAGGGCGGCACGGCATAAGGTAGGAGGATCGCCGACTCCAGCGCCCGAGGCAGCCGTCGCCGCGCGGCGACCCAGCCTACCGGGAGGCCGCCGACCACCGCGACCGCCGAAGCACCGACGGCGAGGATGACGGTGTTGACGATGGCGTCGCGCTCATCCAGCGCCAGCGCCAGATCGCCCACCCCGCCGGCCAGGAGCAGGAGCGGCACACCGATGAACGCGACGAGCAGCACCGCGACGCCAAGGAGGAGGATCCGTCTCGTCATTTCTGGAGCGCCTCGATGCGTGCGCGCAGGTCCGGAGCGCGAGCGGCCGTCTGCACGGTGAAGTCGGCGGGCACCGGCGCGAGCTTGATCTGGTCCAGCGGCGGGACGCCATCCGGCGCCGGCATCCCCGGAAAGGGGCTGTGCATCCGGCTCTTCACCACCAGGGCCTGCGCCGAGTCGCCGAACAGCCAGTCCACGACGCGCTCGGCGGCGCCCTTGTCGGGGCAGTCCGTCGGGATCGCCAGCGGTCCTGGGATCGGCACGGCGCCGTCCTCGGGGAAGATGATCTGCGCGGCGCCCGGCTTCGTCAGCAGGTTGTTGAGGAGCACGACGCCAACGGGCTTTTCGCCGCTCTCGATGCGACTGAGCACCGCCGAGTTGCCTCCGGCCATGACCCAGCCATTCTCCTTCAACAACTGCAGGAACGGCTGGCCGTGGAGCTGGTCCCACGCCGATACCGTCGTGAAAGTCGTTCCGGACGAGAACGGGTCGCCCGTGCTGAACTTGCCTTTCCACTGCGGCTCGGCGAGCTCCGCGAAGGACTTCGGCGCGGGCTGGCCGTTGGCAGCGCCGATGACCATGAGATCGATGTGGTGCGCCGCATAGTAGGGGGTCACCCACGCTCGCGGCAGGTCGAGCGCGCGCGGGGATACGTACGCGACGAGCAGCTTGCGGGCTGCAAGATCGACATACCAGGACGGGTCGGAGGTGGCGACGATGCAGGCGGGACTCCCGCCCGACGTGTGCTCGGCCTCCCACCGCTGGGCCACCTTCTCGGAGCCGCCCTGGAACCACTGAAGATCGATGTCCGGCAGCTCCTTTTTCGCGAGCGCCTCGAACATGTCGACCTGCTCCTGGTAGACGGCCGTGTAGATCCAGACGGTCGGCCGGCCCGTCGCGACCGCCTGCGCGGGCGGACCAAGCTCAACGCGGCAGCCGCCGGGCAGCACGAGCAATGCCGCGAGGATCGAGGGCACGGCCACCGTTCGCATCGCGAGACTCTCCGAGCGCGGCACGTAAGCGCCAACGCGGGCCCATCCTGCATCATCACGGTGACGATTTCGCGTCGGGTCGATTCCAAGCTGATCCGGTGGATCAACGCGCCTGCTGGCCCAGGAGGCGCTCGTTGCCGCTCGCACCGGAAGATTTGATTGCGACTTGCAACTCGCAAGCTGCACGGGCAAGACCTCGTGAGGCGCCGTCGCCGTTCGGACTGCCCGATCCACTCCGCGCTGGGTGCGGTCGGCGACCCGTGGACGCTGCTGACCGTGCGCGACCTGATGTTCAAGCGGCGGGCCACCTACACCGACTTCCTTCGCGCGGATGAGGGAATCTCCACCAAAATCCTGGCAAACCGGCTGGCCAAACTGGAAGCAGACGGACTCGCCGTGCGCGATCCCGTGACCGGGCGCTACCAGCTCACCGAGAAGGGCGCGGCGCTGATGCCGGTCCTCCTGGAGATGATGGTGTGGAGCGCCGCTCACGATCCCGACACCGCCGCGTCTGCTGCCTTCATCGAGCGCATCCGCACCGACCGCGACGGCCTCGCCGCCGAGCTGCGCGGCGCGCTTCCACTCCCTCCCTCAACCGGACAAAGCACATGAGACGCCGAGCCCTTCGCGAAGCGACGGTGGCTGTCGGTGCTTCGGGAGGCGAACGCGCACGCCGCGACGCTCCGCTGAGAATCGCGTCGGGAAAAGTTGACGTGTCGGAGTTTTCCGACTAATTGGGTGAGATGCATCCCGATGTCTTCGACGCCCTCGCCAACCCGATCCGCCGCGACATCCTCGATCTGCTACGCGCGGGGCCGAAGCCCGTGAAGCTCCTGGCCTCTGGTTTCGCGCGGGGGCGGCCGGCGATCTCTGAACACCTCAAGGTGTTGCGCGACGCCGGGCTCGTCCGAGAGGAGCCTCGCGGGCGCGAGAACTACTACCACCTGGACGCGGGCCCCCTTCAAGCCGCCAGCGAATGGCTGGCGATCTACGAGACCTTCTGGCGTTTGCGCCTCTCCAACCTGTCCACCCTGCTCGACGAGGAACTCCCATGACCGCGACCATCCGTGCCGAACAATTGCTCGCCCACTCGCCCGCCCGCGTCTGGCGGGCGCTCACGGATCCCGCGCTGCTGTCTCGTTGGCTGATGCCCACCGACTTCCGCGCCGAGGTCGGCGCGAAATTCACTTTCGACACTGGGCAGTGGGGAAAGACCCGGTGCGAGGTGCTGGAGATCGAGCCCGGGCGGCTGCTTCGGATCTCCTGGAACAACCCCCCGCTGGACACCACCGTCACCTGGCGTCTCGAACCCGAGGCCGCTGGAACGCGCCTGATCGTGGAACACGCGGGCTTCGATCTCGCCGATCCGCGCCAAGCGTTCGCGCATGAGGGCATGCGTGGCGGTTGGGCGGGCGGGATCGCGACGCGGCTTGTCGAACTGCTGACCGACGCGGACTGATCGGATCAGCAGAGAGCCGAATGAGCGCACGCCGTCGAGCCTCGCGCTGCTCGACGACCTGGCGCCTGTTGCCGCGGCGCTTCTCGGCGCGCCCGTCCTCCCAGTGCGGGCCAAGGGCGTCGAGTACCAGGGCTCGTCGCGTTGGCACCGCGATTCGGACGGGGCATGGCCGAGCATTGGATTCGCCGCCTACCTCGAACCTCTCCGCGGTCCCACCGGAGCACTCCGCGTGATCCCAGGCTCGCACCTGGGCGAGTTCGCGGCGTCGGTCGCCCGCTACGTAGAGACTGAACAGGCAACCCCAGCTCACGGCGACCGGGTCGGGCGGCTACCCGCCCACATCATCGACACGGATCCAGGCGACCTGATCGCCTTCGACGAGCGGTTGTTTCACGCCAGCTTCCAGCAACCGGGCGCCGTCGTCCCCCGTCGGCAGTGGCGGGTCGACTTTGTGGCGGCACCCGTCCAGCCCTCCCAGGAACCCGCCCTGGCCGCGTGGTTCGGCAGCCTGTACCAACCGGATTGGGATGGGGGGTACGATGTCGATCTGTTCCCGTCCTACGGTGCACACTGGCGGGCGTCGGGGTGCCCGTGGGTGGAGACGCTCGGCCGGCTCGGCGTCTACGCCGCGGCCGGACGCCAGGAGGACTTCATGCGCTCCCGACGCGTGGGCGCTACCGCTCGGGGGCGAGCATCGCCAGCGTGAGCTTCAGCCGACCAGTTTGGCGAGGTTCTCCCAGTAGTTCGAGTGCCAGCCCTGCGCCAGATGATCACCCGTGCCGTCGGGGAACCCCGCGTGATCGAACACGAGCTTCGTTCCGGTACCCTCGGCGGCCAGCTCGAAACGGACGATCGAGTAGACGCCCGCGGGCCAGGTCTTCGCGCGCCAGGCCTGGATCACGCGGGTATCCGGTACGAGTTCGACATGGCGCCCCGTGATGTGTCCTCCGAAACAGGCGAAAGCCCCGCCCTCGACCCCGTCCCCACTTGCTGGCGCGCCGGTTGCAGCCGCGAACTTCCGGCCGTCGACAATGGCCTCGTAGACAACCCGGGGCGCGCAGGCGAACGAGACTTCCTGATGGATCGTAGACACTTGTGATCTCCTTCACGGTTGGCGGCGGCGGCGGTTTCGGACGGACAGGTATAGCCCGGGCATCGGGGGGCCGAATCCCGCGGCCTCAAGAGCGCGGCGGTTCGTCAATCCCATCCGCCCGCAGCCGCGCCACCGCGCTCGCCAGCCCCACGACGATCAGCTTGTCCTCGGCGAGCAGCGCACGATCCGCGTCCACGGGCTGTCGTCGCCAATCTCCAGCGCCCGCGTCCCAGAGACTCATCGCAACCACGGTGCAGCCGTACTCCTGCGGCAACTTCAACTGGCGGAGCGTAGACCCCGCGCGCTTCGCCCCGACTGGTACACCCTCCATGGCCTGCCCCTCGGGCAGCTCCAGGTAGTCGTCGTGCTCGCCCGTCTCATCGCGGCTCACGACGTGGGCGAGCCGTGCGTCCTTCCGAAGCGCCTCGCGGTGGTATGCCGCGACGACGTCACGCTCGGCGAGCACGCCAACCAACCGCCCCCCGGCGTCGACCACCGGCAACGAGTCCCCGGGCGCGTCGAAGAAGCGGGGCAGGACGTTCGCGAGCGACTCGGTGAGCGTGGCGGTGGCGACGACGCGAACCCGCGTCTCCAACGTGGCGGTTGGATCGACCATCGCGCCCTTGACGTCCTGGAGGTGGACGGTTCCGCGGTAAACGCCGCTGGGGTCGACGACGTAGACGTGCTCGATGCGTCTCCGCAGGAAGCGCGCGACGATCTCCGTCAGGGGTGCGCCCTCCGCGACGGTCTCGAAGCCGTCAGACCGGTAGATGTCGCCGACCAGGATCTCGTGCATCACGCCCGTGTCGCGACGGCGAGCGAGCGACAGGCCCTGCTCCTCCAGCTCCATGTCCTCCAGGGAGCGCGACCGCAGCCCGACCGACACGACCCCCGATGCCGCGAGGGCGAGCATGAGCGGTAACATGACGTGGTAGTTCCCCGTCATTTCGAAGAGCATCAGCGCCATCGTGATCGGCGCGTTGAGCACCGCAGCGGCCACTGCACCCATCCCGACGATGCCGTACGCACCCATCGCCTCGGTGTGGTCCGGCCAGATCGCGTGCACGCCCAGGCCGAAGGTCGCTCCGGTCACCGCGCCGATGAACAGGCTCGGGGCGAACAACCCCGCGCCCGTTCGCCCGGCGACCGTGAGGGTGGTGGCCAGGATCTTCGCCGCCAGCAACAAGACGAGGAAGCCCGCAACGCCATGATCTCCGCGAAGCAGATCCTCCATGAACCCGTACCCGTTCCCCATGATCTGGTTCACACCGCTCGCCGAGGCGATACCGATGACAAGGCCGATCAGGCTCGGCCGGAGCCAGATTGGCCCGGCAAAGGCGGCGATCCGGGCAGAGCCGGCAATGACCGAGCGCTTGAACACGTGGGCGACGACGGCACCGACCCCGCCGAGCACGAAGTAGAGCGGCAGCTCGTAGGGGCTCGTGAACGTGAACGGGGGCAGGTGGAGTGCGATGCGGTCCCCGAGGAGCGCCTGACCGAGCACCGTGCCGGTCACAGTCGCGGCGACCACCGGCGCGAACGTCTCCACGGCGAAGTTGCCGAGGATGATCTCCAGCGCGAAGAAGGCGCCGCCGAGCGGGGTGTTGAAGCTCGCGGCGATACCGGCCGCTGCTCCCGCCGCCACGAGGGTCCGCACGCTCGCCGGGCGAACCCGCAGGATGCGACACGCACGCGCCGCCAGTGTCGAGGCGAACTGGATGATCGGGCCCTCTCGCCCGCCGCTGAACCCGCCGCCCACCGCCAGTGCGGCCGTCAGTGCGCTCACCGTGCCGTCCCGCATGGACAAGGAGGGCTCGTCGAGCTGGACCCGCGCGAGCACGTCCGCCATGCCCTGCGGACGGCCGCGATGGGTGAGGTGCCGCACCAGCAGCCCGACTGCGAGTCCGACCGCTGGCGGCCCGAGCAGCGCTCGCCACCAGATGGGCGCGGTTCGAGCGGGGAAGGCTGTCCCCAACACCAGCTCACCCACCGCCGCCATCACGCCGTCGAAGGCTACCGCGGCGAACGCACCGATGGCGCCGACAACCACACCCGCCAAGAGGAGCCGGGTGGCCTCGTGCTCTCGCATCGCCTCGAACGTCGCGATCTGGGGGGCGAGGCGAGCGCGGAGCCGGCCGAACAGAGTCGGTGGTACCAGGGGTTCGGCCATCAGGGCACGCGGCCGAGCGACGAGAGCACGTCGCGCTCGTGGTCCAGCTCGGTGGTGAACGCGAGGAGGAACTGCGTGACGGTCTGCACCTGCGAGGGTTGCATGCGAGCGAGGGTCCGGGCCATTGCCGCCTCCACGGTGCCGTGCTGGAGCGCATCTACCCGCCGACCCTTGGCGGTGACCCGAATCCGTTGTTTCCGGCCGTCGTCGGCGTCCGATTCTCGCTCGATCATGTTGCCTTCCTCGAGCCGCTGCAGGATCCCGGTGACCGAGCTTCGGTCGACCCGGAGCATGCCGGCAAGCCCGGCGGCGGTCGTGTCGGGCTCGCGGAGGAGTGCGCGGAGTGCGACCCGTTGCGGGCTGGTGACGCCCAAGCGGGCCAGCATCTGTCGCGACAAGGTGCCCAGCGCATGGTCGACGTGCCAAAGAAGCTGGAGCAGGTCCATCGGCTCCTGCTGCGGGTTCGGCGTGGGAGACGGCATGCCGGCCCGTGTAATCGCCGATCGTTGCTACATCAACCAGTTCGGGGACGGGTGCGCCTCTTGGGAGCTCACGGCTGGCCCAAGTCCCCGCGAGCCCGCGCTCACGCCCCACCCCTCGCTCGCAAGCTCTCCCAAAGCCCCGAGTGGTTCAGCAGGATGTCCGTGAGCCCCGCCCGGACGGCGTCGGAGTTGAGGGCCTGGGTGTTCATGACATTGTGGGCGTCCAAGGCACTCATGATGGCGTTCATGATCTCCTTCTACAAGTCCGGCGAACTGACGAATTGCTCCTTGGAGTTGCTCGCGGCCTGCTGGATCAAGGTCTCAGACTCCAGCAGCTTGCCGAGCAGCACCTTGTTCACGTAGACGAGCTTGTCCTGGTCGGTCAGCTCGCCCTCGAAGAGCGCGTGGTGCGTGAGCGTGACCTTGGAGAGATCGATGGCGTCGCGTTCGCGGCCGAATTCCAGGAGCGGGGCAAGCCGCTTGTAGGAGATCGCGCGCTTCTCGATGGCGGTGTTCCCGTAGTCGAAGATCTGCGACAGGAAGGTGTAGAGGCGGACGTAGGCGCCCATGTCGCCCTTGAACAGGATCAACGCGTTCATCTCCTCGCGGGCGACCTTGATCGCGCCCTCATCGTCGCCCTCGGTCGCGACCCGAAACGCAGCCAGCGCGGCCTTGTACCGCTTCATCAGCCGGTCGTACACGGGCTCGATGCGGACGTTGAACACGAGATTCGGGTCGGTGGTCGCGGAGAGTTCAGCGGTTTCGTAGTAGGTCTGGAACGCCTTGAGCACCTCCGCCGGGTCGTTGACAAAGTCCACGACGTACGTGGTGTCCTTGCCGGCGTGGGCCCGGTTCAGGCGCGAGGGGGTCTGCACAGCCTGGATGCCGGCGAGCCGCTTGTCCACGTACATGCCGCAGGATGACCTTGCCGTACTCGGACTGTTTGTAGTCCCCGCGCGGCAGATCCGTGACCGACCATATGAAGGAGGAGAGGTTGGCTTCAGCCACGAGGGTGCCCGGCCGGGTCGAAGGGCGGCGTGGCGGGTTCGGGACGGGTGGCCAAGTCGAAGGCGCGACTTCGTGCCCCGCACGAAGCGTGCCTTCGACGCGGTCAGCAGCGGTCGCGCTCGCCCGAACCTGCGCAGGTGTGGACGGGTCAAGGACGTCACGAACACGCGTGACGGCTCGAAAGCCAAGGCGCGACGAGAATAAACAGCCAACACCGGGCCGAAGGGGCCGGTGTTGGC
>CAIMSU010000067.1 GCA_903844155.1 uncultured Pseudomonadota bacterium
AGCCGTCGTCGCAGCCGGGCGTCGCCGACCTCAGCAGCTCCGAACTCCTCGATACTCCATCGTCCTGGGTCCATTCAACACTCTCTTGCGGCCGAATCACACGATATTATTGACGCGTCAAGATGTGACTAGACCTCAGGTCAGGCGGACCCCCACCCACGGCGCCGAGCACCAACACGGCCGCCCAGGCGACCAACACCGAGAGCCCGAGGCGCTCCAGAATCCGCTCCGATCAACGAGGGTAGATAACCGGCTTCGACTGTGTCCCGCCGTCAGCATCCGTCACGGCGTCGGGGTTCCGTCCGGGGCGGCGAAGCCAGTCCGCTGGAGAACGTCCATCACGCGGTCCCGGAGGCGGTCGTGCAGCGCGGGCAGGCCGGTGCGGTCAGACAGCGCGCTGACGGGTGCGAGCGCGCGCAGCACTGCTGTCGTCGCATCGTTCGGGTCGAACCCGCCGACCCAATCCTCGATGGCGTGCGGGAAGAGAAGGCCGAGGAGCAAGAGCGCACCGAAGGTCGTGGCGAGGATGGAGGATCGCGTGGGGGTCGGCATCTCCGCGCCTCAGAACTGGAAATAGATGAAGGGGGGGATGCCGTCCGGCGCGCCGAGGCTGATGATCCAGACCGCCGCGGCGGCGAGCGTCGCCCGTCCGACCACGCCGAGCCCGTCGAACGCGCGAGCGAGCCGCTCGAAACCGTCCTCGGGCCAGCAGTGGGTGAGCACGCCGAGCCCCATGAGCGCCAACGTGCCGGGGGATGCCAGCATCGAAAACTCACCCGTGGCCGGCGAGAGCAGCGTCTGCAGATACGCGAGGGCCTGACCGAGATCCGGCGCCCGGAAGGGGATCCAAAGCAGCAGGACGACGTGAACCGTGACAAACCAGCGGCCGAGCCCGGCGAGGCGGCCACTTGGCGCCTTCGCCCATCCGATGAGCCGCTCGAAGCCGAGCCAAACGCCATGCATCGCGCCCCAAAGGAGGAATTGAAGCCCAGCGCCGTGCCAAAGCCCGCCGAGGAGCATCGTCAGGAAAAGATTGCGCTGGGTCGCGGCCACGGTGCCACGGCTGCCCCCCAGCGGGATGAACAGGTAGTCCCGGAGCCAACTGGAGAGCGACATGTGCCAGCGTCGCCAGAAATCAGAGAGTGTCTGCGCGCGGTAGGGCTGGTTGAAGTTCTGGGGAAACCGGTAGCCGAGCAAGTCGGCGATCCCGATCGCCATGTCGGTGTACGCCGAGAAGTCGCAGTAGATGACGATGCCGTAGGCATAGACGCCGAGCAACAGGTCCCAGCGGTTGGCGGCCGTGGGGTCGACCCAGATGCGGTCCAGGAACAGCGTCGACAGGTTCGAGGAGACCACGATCTTCTTGAACAAGCCCCCGACAATCAGCAGGATCGACCTACCGATCCTGACCTGCGCGGGGTCGGGCGAAGTCGAAAGCTGCCCCATGAAGTCGTCTGCGCGCACGATGGGTCCGGCGACGAGGTGGGGGAAGAAGCCTGCGTAGAGCATGACGTCCAGCGGGTTCTTCGTCGGCGCGAGTCGCTTTCGCGAAACGTCGACGATGTAGGAGATCCCGTGAAACGTCAGGAAGGAGATGGCCACCGGCAGCGGAAAGCCGGTAGGCGCTACCTCGACGGTGTGCCCGAGCGCGGTAGTGAGCTGCGCCAGAAGCAAGCTTAGGAAGTCCCAATACTTGAAGTAGGCGAGGGTCAGGAGGTTCGCCGTGACACCGAGCGCGAGGACACCCCTCCCCCCTCCCCGTCCCAACCAGAGCCCGATGCCATAGTTCCAAAGCGCGGAAAACAGCAGCAAGAGCACGAACCTGGGATCCCAGGCCGCGTAAAACGCGTACGACGCGAGGAGCAGCAGCAGCTTCCGCGCCCAGTTGACCCCCTGTAGCGCCCAGGTCGCCCCAAAAACAGCCGCGAACAATACCGCGAATTCAGTTGTTGGGAACAGCATGATCCCCCGCTTCCGCCTCCGCCACGAGCGGGTCAAGGACCGCCTCGAACGCCTCCGCCGACTGCTTGTACCCCTCGGCCGAGAAGTGCACATGGTCCGAGGCCATGAGCTTCGGTGTGCCCGTCGCAAGATCGTGTGCGCCGCAGCTCCCCGGGTTGATCGTCGCCCAATTCCAGTACGCGAGGCTGAGGCTCTGCGCGAGCGTGGCGATCACGTCGCGCGTCGCGTCCAGCTTTGGTGGCCGTGCCCACTGGCACCCGTACACAAGCTTCCCCTTGGAGTTTCGCGTCGGAGGCTTCCCACACGTCGCGCTGCTCGCGTAGCGGCGACAGCTCGCGGGCAATCGCTCCCCGTCCGGCGGCCCGATGAGCGCGATGCGGACGTCCGGGAGCGCCGCCCGAATCCGCCCGATCACGCGGGAATACCGGTGCCCGTAGTCCTGCAGGTCGAGGTTGTCATCAAACCCTTCGTTGGTCCCGAACGCCACCACGACGACATCGGGCCGCATCCGTTCCAGCTCTGCTTCGAAGGTGGGTTCGTCGAGCTTGTCGAAGGCGTTGACCGTAGCGCTCGGCAGCCCGGCCTCGCTCAACACCACGCCGGGACCGTCGTCGTAGAGGCCGAGCCCGCCGATGGTGACCGGGCTGTCACTCGTGGTTGTCAGCACGAGCTTTCCAAAGGGGATGGCCTGCGCGCTGGCTCGGGTGCGCAGGACGACACGGCGGACCGTCGGCCGCCGGAGGTCCCAGTGCCCGAGGAGCTGGTCGTCGAGCACGACGTCGAACGACCCTTGATCCGGCCCGGTCAACGCCTCGATCTCCAGCGTCCGAAAGCGGTCGGTGCGCCCACCCGTGGCCGTCCAAGTCAGCGCCTCCCCAGCCAAGGCGGCGGAGGCTGTGAAGCCCGAGAGAAAATACGTCGACACGTCGCTTGTCGTTCGTAGGGCTCCATAAGTCCAGTGCGCCGATGTGCTGATCGCGAGTCTCGCCAGACGGACACCCCCGTGGGGTCGACCTGGCGGGATGTACCCAGTGCCCGCATCTCCGTACTCGTTTTGCAAGTGGTCTCGAAGAACGCCGGTAAAATAATCGGCGGCGGTGTGGCTGTCGCCCAACTGCAGCACAGAGATCGTCCGCCAGCCGTTGTGGACGATTGTCGGGCCGATGGGACCGCTTGAACCCGCGTCCAACGAACTGCCGTCGAGGTTGAGCATGGCCGAGGCCGAGGCCGGGAGCGCCTCGCCGACAGGCAGCGGGACCGGAGCCGGCTTCGATGCCGCGACGACGCCCTTCGGGGGTGGAGGCGGAGGCGCGGGCGCTGGGGCCGCCGTTGGAGCCGGCGCGTGGGCGCTACCCGAGGACCGGGTGTGCGAGGTATTCCCAGCATACGCCGAGACTCCGACAAGCAGGAGCGAGCAGACGAGCGCCCGCAGGAAGACCTGGAAGTCGCGGGATCGGTCGCTCGGCCCCTGGGGGTTGCCTCGGGACGACGGCATCAGCCCGTCATCCCGCGATCACTGGGTTGCACAGGTCGACCGGACGTCGACGCCGGCAGCCCGCAAGTGATTGAGCATCAGCGGCAATACGTAAGCGGCGAGGACGTCGTAGCCGCCCCCGGTGAAATGCACGCCATCGTCCACCCGAAGTTGGATCAAGGAGCCAGCGATCCCGCGGCCGTTGGTGACAAAGGCATCGGCTCCGCTCGGGAGGTTCCGCCACGGTGGGACCCACTCGATGGTGGGCTGGCTGAATCCGGTGACGGCCTGTTCGAAGATCAGGTTCTTCGCCAACGCGTCACGATTCGCGGCGGCGTCCCGCAGCACTGGAAGCCCGATCCACATCACCCCTGCGGTGCTCGGAGCAGCCGCGCTGATCACCAGCTTCACCTGGTCCCCGTAATGGGCCGCGTAATCGGGCGAATTGTAGGCGGTCCGGACCCCGTCGCCGTCCACCATCCCCTGGATGTCGTTGAGACCTTCGGACGCGAGCACCAGATCCGGGTGGAACGACGCCTCGATCTCGCCCATCGCCTTCGGCCAGTTGTAATGGTCCGCCCGCGTGAGCCCCGAGCCCACCTGCGCGTAGCGGCCAAGGTCAAAGTCGCCGTCGTAGCACGAGCTTTTGCCCGTCGCGCGGACGATCCCCGCCCAGATGCCGTCGATCATCGAGTCGCCGACGAAGGCGATCTTAATCTTGCCTGAGGCGGTGGTGGGCGGACTGGCGGGGTCGGCAGGGTCGGCGAGGGCGGCGGGCAGGTGGCCGGCGGCGACGAGTGCCACGCCAATCGCAAGTCTGACACAGGTGCGACTCAGCGCCCGATGCCCGCCCCACTCGGGGCTGAACGCCGGTCCGGGCGGTTGGCTGCGTGCAGCGGAAGCGTCAAGCGGCACCAAGATCGTCTCCAGGGACGGCAGCCTATCCGTTCACAGCACCCAGCGCAACACGCCTCGCGGTACCTTCGCCGCCCTACACCTGGCTTGCCGGGGCCGAACGAGCCGCCACCCCCGGATTCGTCGGCGCCTCCCGATCCGCCGGTGGTAACGCCCGCGCCAGGTCCTGAAGCGCGCGGGTGTTGCGCTCGACGGCCAGCAGCGCGAGGAGCAAGCCGACGCTCGCCATCGCCGCAAACCCACCGCCAAGCACGCTCGTCGCCCAGATCCGCGTGTCGGCCTTCTCGCCCTCTCGTTTCGCGACGTCCGCGTTCAGCGCCGCGATCTTGTCGGCGCGGGCGGCCAGGGCCTGTTGGTACTCGCGCTGTGCCGATGTCGACCGCGACCGGACGAGATCGCCGTACGCGTTGACCACTTCGGCCCGGCGGGCAGCAGGCGCAGCCGTCGCGATAGCCCTGATCCCGTCCAGGCGCTGCGAGGCAAGCGCCGGCAGCGTGCCCTGGAGCGCCTGCCAACTGGCGACCAGGCCGAGAACCGCAGGGGTTGGGCCCGTGGGCGCTGCGGGTGTCGTGGCGGTCGTCGGGGCGCCAGGCGCGGGCACACCGGGGATGACCGTCGGCGTCGTCCCCGGAGTCGGCAGGTCAACCTTCGCGAAGATGGCCTCGAGCGACTGGGCCGCGCCAAACCAGGCGATCAGCAGCTCGGGCTCGGCACCGCGCTTGCGCGCGCGGAGAACGGCGTTGATGAGGTCCTCGAGTACGGGCTGGGGCAACGGCGTCGCCACGGCTGGCGCTCCGTTCGCCCCCGCCGCAGGGGTCGGCCCGGTCAACATCCCCTTGAACGCCGCCAGTTCGTCCGGCGACACCTGCCCCGCCGCACCGACCACGTCGAGCACGGCGCCGACCAAGAGGAACCGGTCATCTTCGGTCGCGCACGTGGGGACGATGTCGACAAGCGCCTTCAGCAACAACAGACGCTGCTTCTCGTCAGCCTTCTCCTCGGCCTCGTTCACGATCTGCACCACGCCCTTGCGCAGTGTCCTCGTCTCCCACCGAAAACAGCCGCCGTTCCACGAAGGGTACGCGCACACGGCATGAGTCTCCGAGAGCCAGGGGTAGCGCGTGGAGTCGAACATGCCCTGCAACTCCGTCGCGAGGGCGGCAAATTCCTGCTCCTGGGAGGCATCGGCCTTGTCGTCGGTCGAGAGCTGGGCCGCCTCAAAATTGGAGGCCTGAGCGCCGTCGTTGTCGTAGGCGTTCTGGTCGGCTACCGGCGCGTCCAGAACGGCGAGGACGTCAGCGAGGGAGACTTCGGGCGGCTTGGGAGGAGCGGGTTCGGGCGGATCCGATCCTCGAAAGGACGGAAGCCAGGAATACGCGAAGGCCGAGCCCCCACCCGCGAGCGCAAAAGCCGCGCCGACCGCGACAAGGAGGAACATCGCACGGGACGTGCGGAGGACGAGCGCTCGCTCGAAACGATCAAGAAACGGGGGTTTTGCCATTTGAGGCTCCGGGTTGGGTACGGATTGGGGGGCTGACGGTGTCAAACGCCAGGTTGTCGGGCGATGGCGGCGGCGTCACGGCGGCGCTCCCGTGACCCGGACGAGGGCAAGCTCGAGCCAGCCGTGCGAGGGGATCGACGGCGTCGGGCAGGCCACTCAAACCTACTCACTCGCCGCCGCCTTGGCCTTCCAGAATGCGCCGGTGCGCCACTGGAGCCCAAAGTCGAGGGTACCGATGGCTCCGCCGGACGCACCCGCGGCGCCGTAGCCAAGGCCGCCGTCGAAGAGAACGACCATGCTCCGCCCCGCGCAGACATGGAGTCCGAGGGTCGCCATCCCGCCGATGGTGGAAGTGTTGCCCGGGTTCGTCAGGAGCACGAACCGCGCCGAGATCGGCATCGACGTGCCCGCACCCGGCCCAAGGATTCGCGCGGCCGGCCCTGCCGAGACGTACAACCCGCCGGTGAACAGCACGCCCTCGCTCGTCACCACTCCGCCCCGGCCACCAAGCCAGAGATCCGTGTCCACGACACCCATGCCGGAGACGCCGCCCTTCGCTCCAAGCCTTGCCCCGGGATGACCAACCAGCCCGAGGTCCGGGCCGACCGCGAGCCGCACGCCGTGGCCGCTCAGCCTGACGGGAACGTCCACGGACTGCCCGGGGTCCACCGTCGGCGTCGCGAAACCGGACCCGAACTCGCACCACGCGCACTCGACGTCGTGCTTGCCGGGCTTGACGATGTCGCTGAGCGGGGCCTTCCCGATCTTTTCACCGTCCACGCGGACCTGCGCGTGAGCGGGCGTGGCGCTGATGGCGAGCGTGGCGTCAAACCGGAATTCGACCGGATTTTCCTTGCAGGCATCGACGTTGACCTTCACCGTGTGGTCATTGTAGCCGGCCAACCGGAAGGTCACCGTCGCCTCGCCGTAGGGCACGCCGCCCTGTGTCACGTTCCCGGCACCGGCGTTCACCCCATTGATCCAGATCGTCGCGTTCTCCGGCGTCGCGTGGGCGACGATTGTGCCTGGGAGGGCGATGCTGACGAGGTTGTCCTCGCCGAGGACGACCGTGGCGGTCTGATCGACGCTGCCGCATCCTTCGATTGTTGCGTTCACCTTGTGGTCGCCGAGTCCCGTGGCCTTGGTGACTTCGGACTTGCCCCACGAGAAACCATCGACGGTCACGTCGGCGCCGACGGGGATGGTGCGGACGGTGAGGTTGCTGTTCGGGGCGGCGATGGCGAGAACGCCATACTCCGGGGCGCGCATCTTGAAACCAGCGTTGGCGTCCGCCTTTCCCGCTCCGCCGGCGAGGAAGAGCTCCGCACCGTGGCTGCCGGGCGCGAGCTTGACCAGACCGACGCTGTTGACGGTCGCGACGGCGGCGTGATCGACGCTCACCTTTGCCGATTGGGGGAAGGGATGGACCTCCAACCATGCGGTCGGCGCGCGGGCGAGCACCAGATCGGCGATGACTGTCGCCAACACATCCCCGGGCATGTCGGGGCCGGTCAGGACGTCTGACTGGCTCAGGATCCGGCCAGTGGCGAGGTCGACGGCCTTCACGGCAACGTCCATCACCGGGACCGGCGTGTCGTCGCTCGCGAGGGCGAGGTCGGGATCGATGAGCTGCGGGTCCATCTCGGCGAGCGATGTCCGCAATTCAGCGGCTGTCCGGCGGCCCGCCGTGGCGGAGATCTGGACTGCGTAGCGAGCCGGGGTCCATCCCTTGATGCGTGTGGGCCCGACCGGCTCAAACGCGCTGGAGATGTAGCTCCACGAATCGGCGTTCCCGGCGATCGCGCCGGGCGGGATGTCCATCACCTGGCAGCCGGCGGAGGCGAGCGTCTCGTTCATTGCAAGGTACGAAGCGTTTGCAAACGCCGGGTTTCCGCCATCGAACGGCAGTTGCAACACCCGCTGGCCGCGCCCACACAGCCCGTTCGCGCCACCGGAAGCCTGAACCAGCGCGTCGCGGACGCCCACCATGCCCGCCTCCGTGCCCGCGCCACACCGCACCGCCTCGCTGCGCACAATGCCGCTGCCAGCATCGATCACACGCATGCCGATGCACTGCAGCTCGGCCGGCAGCTCATCTCCGGAGACGAGGTAGCGCGCCGCATCCGCTTTCCCGACGCTGTCGAACCGCGTGAGCTTGACCAGCTCATCCGGTGGCGGCCAGCGGGTCGCGTCGCTCGGCGCCACGACCTGCATGTTCTGGGCGGAGAGGGGGAACGCTCGGGTGTCCGTGGGCGATGGCGCCGGGGCCAACCCCTTTCCCGCCGCAACCGGCTGCGCGCCGTCGTGGAGGGTGAGCTCCTGGCCGAAGTCGTCCCGCTCGACCACGCCGGCCCGACCGGAGCTGACGAACTCGTGGACGACCCCCGCCTCCGCGACGGGTCCGAGGCCGGCGACGGAGAGCAGGATCGGCGCGTTCGCCGGCACATCTCCCTTGATCCGCTGGTCGACTTCAAGGAACAGCGCCTTGCCGTCGGACGTCTTCTTGAGCAACGCCGGATCCGAGGTCGTAGCGGCCGGGGTTGCGGCGTTCTTGCCGGCGGCGATCGCGGATTGCGACAGCGTCGCGCAAACAACCACCAGACCAATCGTAGAGAATTTTCGAATCCCGAGCACAGGTTCCTCCGTAAGACTTGCGCGGTATCCGGGCGACGACCGGCGCGCAAGGACCTTCGAAATCTGTCGGACAGATCCAAACGTTGACAATTTTCCGGATTGTGGCACTCATGTCAGCCTAAATCTAAATACTCAAAATCACGCCGTTCAGCACCGGGTCCTGCATTTGACGGGGTGCGTGCGTGCCCGACGTGATAGCGCGACCACATGCGCCACTCCGTCCTCGCAGTTTTGGGACTCGCTTTGATCACCGCCTGCGCGCCCGGCGCCAAGGACTCCACCAAGTCCGGCGGAAACGGGGGCGACGACAGCAGCGCGGGGCCGCCCGACACCACCGCGCCGACCGTGACGCTCACCTCGCCCCTCGACGGCGCGACGCTCACGGGCACCGCGAGCCTCGCCGCAGCAGCGAGCGACGATGTTGGCGTCGCAGCCGTCTCTTTCGGCATCGACGGCATCCAACTCGACTCCGACGACTCCGATCCCTACGAGGCGACGTGGGACACGACGACCATGTTGAACGGCAACTACGTCCTCTCCGCGACGGCGACCGACGCCGCCGGAAATGCCGCCTCGGTCTCCGCGAACGTGCTCGTTCAGAACGACAGCGGCGCATCGGCCTCGTCCATCAGCATCATCAACCCGGTGAACAACGCCACCGTTTGTGGGACGGTCAACGTGGAGGCCGCCGTCAGCCTGGCCGGCGCCACCGTCGTCTTCACGCTCGATGGCAACGATCTCGCGACCGACAGCTCTGAGCCGTATTCCTGGAGCTGGAACACGACCGGCACGACCAACGGCGATCACATCGTCCGCCCGACCGCCACCGGCTCCGATGGCCGCGCCGCCCAGAGCACCATCATCGTCGACGTCGAAAACAGCGGCAGCACCTGCGACAACCTACCCTCAGTGTCGTTCACGGCCCCCGATCCCGGCTCCTACCGCTACGGCACCCTCGACCTCGCGGCAGACGCGAGCGACGACGTCGGCGTGCTGAAGGTCCAGTTCTTCGTCGACAACGGCCTGCTCACCGAAGACAGCTCGATCCCCTACGGCACCACCTGGGACAGCACCGCGTTTGACGAGGGGCCGCACACGCTGAAGGCCATCGCGTATGACACGTCCTCGCAGACCGCCGAGACCGAGATCACCGTGACGGTGGACCGCACGGCGCCCGTCGTCTCCATCACCGCGCCCACCGATGGGGACACGGTCGAGGGGACCATCGACCTCGCCGCGGACGTCACCGAGAACCTCGCCTTGGAGCAAGCGGAGTTCTTCGTGGACGGAAGCTCGGTCGGGGTCGTCACAGCGGCGCCCTACACGCTGACCTGGGACACCACGAGCGCGACCTATGGACGCCACGCCATCCGCGTCGTCGCGACAGACATGGCCGGCTTGACGGGGACGGACGACGTGACCGTAACCGTCGACAACCCGCCCGCCATCCACATCACCTCGCCGACAGACGGCTCGACCGTCAAGGGGGACGTGTCTGTCGCCGCCTCCGGCTCGGACGACGGCGGCATCAACAGCGTGAGGCTGCTCGTGGACGGCGCCAGCCAGGGCACAGACTCCAGTTCGCCCTACGCCTGGACCTGGGACTCCTGCGCCGTCGCCAAGGGCGCACACACGCTGGAAGTGGACGCCACCGACGGCCCACACGTCGTGACAGACAGCATCGCCGTCAGCAGCGACCAGAAGCTTCAGGTTGAGTTGGCCTCGCCCTCCGGCGCGCTCAGCGCGAGCGAGACGCTCACGGCCTACACCTCCGATGACGACAACATCTCCAAGGTTGTCTTTGACCTCGACGGCACGGTCATCGACACCGAGACAACGACCTCCGGCTCCGGGGCCGCCTGTACGCTCACCTGCACGTGCGACGCCTACGCGGGGGCGTGGGACGTCACGTCAGTCTCGGTGGGCTCCCACACACTCACGGTTACGGCGACGAACAGCGTCGGCGACACGGCGACCGACTCCGCTACCGTGACGGTCACGCACGACTCCGACGGCGATGGCTACGACGCCGAGGAGTGGGGCGGCACCGACTGTGACGACGCACGCTCGGCCGTGCACCCCGGCGCCACCGAGAACTGCTCGACCAGCTACGACGACAACTGCGCCGGCTCGACGAACGAGCAGGACGCGACCTCCTGCACGACGTACTACGCGGATGCGGACGGCGACGGGTATGGGAGCGAGACGGACAGCGAGTGTTGGTGTTCGGCGTCCGGAGTGTATGACACGCGGACGGCGACGGATTGTGATGACACCGACAGCAGCATTCACCCCAGCGCCACCGAGGTTGTGGCCGATGGCGTCGACCAGAACTGCGACGGGTACGACGCCTGCTACAAGGATGGCGACGGGGATGGGTACGGCGGACCGAGTACGACCACGGGGCCCCTCGCCGACTGCTCCAGCAGCAAGACGTCTGCGGTATCGACCGATTGCAACGACAGCTCCGCGACGATCTACCCCGGCGCGCCCGAGGTGACTGCCGACGGCATCGATCAGGACTGCGACGGTGTGGACAACTGCTACGAAGACGACGACGGCGACAACTACGGCACCAGCACGGTTGTCGTGGGCTCCTCGCTGAGCTGCGCGACGGGGACGGGCGCGGCGAACGCGACGGATTGTGATGACACATCCAGCACCATCCACCCTGGTGCGACCGAGATCGTGGCCGACGGCATCGATCAGGACTGCGATGGCTACGACGCCTGCTACAAGGACGCCGACGGGGACGGGTATGGGGGAACGTCAACGACCACGGGGCCCCTCGCCGACTGTGCCAGCAGCAAGACGTCCGCCGTGTCCACGGACTGCAACGATAGCTCCGCGACGATTCACCCCGGCGCGACCGAGATCACCGCCGACGGCATCGACCAGGACTGCGACGGCGTGGACAACTGCTACGAGGATGATGACGGGGACAACTACGGGACGAGTACGGTCGTCGTTGGATCTTCGTTGAACTGCGCGACGGGGACGGGGGCGGCTAACCCAAAATGTGCGCGAACCGGGTCGGAACCTGCCCCCGGACGCCCCTCGCGGCCTCCCGGGGTCTCCAAGCGCCCTTCCGAGCCGAGGGACGCCGTCGCGCGCGCAAGTTTGGTCCTGACCGCGGCTCAG
>CAIMSU010000068.1 GCA_903844155.1 uncultured Pseudomonadota bacterium
CGGGCGGAACTGAGAGCGTGGACATCGGGTGCAACCTGCCGCGGAAGCGGCCGAAAGCGCCACCTTATACGCCGAGTGTTGACGTGGCAAGAGCTGGATGGAAACATCGTGGAAGAAACTCGGTGTTTTCGAACGCACCCGGTCCGTGGTCGCCCCGCCGGCGCGGATCGTGACCATGCCGACGCGCTCGATCACGTTCCCCGCCGGGAACTTCGCGCGCACCGTGTACACACCCGCAGGGATCGCGTCGCCCGCATGGAAAATGGATGCGCCGCTGACGAGCTGGACTTTCGTCGCGTCTCCGCTCACACGGAGGCTCCCGGTCGGCGGTCCGGCGACGGGCGGGACCAGCGCGACGGGCGTGGCGACGGACGACGGCGCGGTCGGCGAAGCGGCGGGTCCGGAAGCCGCGCTGAGGCTCGGCTTGCCGGGGTCGGATCTGGCGACGGAGGCCGTGCTGGCTGCGGTGCCAGTGGCGCCGTTCGCGGGTCCGGACTTCACGGTCATTGTCGGCGGGAGGAGAGGCGACGGCGGGGCTGGCGCGACGGCTGGCGCAGACGCCAGCGCGCCGGAACGGTCCTGACCCGTGCCGACGGCCGGCGGTGGAGGCACCGTCGGCGCTGTCGTCGTCGCCCCAGGCACCGATGCGTCCGGGGCCAAAGCGCCGGGGATGACCGCGCCCGGTCCAGCGGACGGCAGGGACGAAGTCGGCGGCGGGAGGCCGTGCCAGAGCAGCACGGCCCCGCCGACCCCGAGCACGCCCAGCCCGATGACGACCATCACCGCGAGGGCAGCACCACGGACGCTCCTCGGGACTGCACTTCCGACGGCCGGCGGCGGAGTCTTGGCGCGGGCGTTGCCAACCCAAGCTCCCCCCGCTGCTTCTTGCTGGCCGGGGGAGGACACGTCCTCCTCGCGGCCTGATGGGCCGCGGCCGGTGGGTTTCGCGTCAACTGCGGCGTGCGAGTTTGCGAGCGGCAAGGCCGGGTCGGGGACCGTTGGGCGGCCAGCATCGACCTCCCGCGGCGTGACCGGGTCCACCCGCGCGCGATCCTCATCCGGCTCAAGCAGTAGCGACTCTGGCGGGCTGTGGCGCGCCGTGGATTCGTCCTCCAACGGCTCAAGCAGCAGCGAATCCGGTGGGCTGAGGTGCCGAGCGGCTTCGTCCTGATCCCAGGTCGGTGCGGCGACACGGGATGTTGCCCGCGGGGGTTCCGGTGGCACGGCCGTCACGGCGGCGACAGCCGGCCGCGCAAGCTCGCCAACCGACAAAGCAAGAGGTTCTGCACCGGTTCCGACGTCACCCCCGACCGTCCTACCGGCCGCCGCGCTGCCCGGCGACGCCCCCAGCGCCAGCGATGTGCCGATCCCCGGCGACGTAGCCGGCGATTTTCCATTCAGGATCGCCAGCAGCCCCGCACAGTCAGCGGCCCTCCGCTCCCGGTCCGCGTGCAAACAGGCTCGCATCGCCGCGCCAAGGTGGCCCGGGAGCCCCGGCACATGCTCCTCCGGAGGCGCATACCGGCCGTCCGCTATGGCGGCGAAGATGCTCAGCACATCGCCGCGTTGAAAGGGAGAGCTCCCACAAACCAGCTCGTACAGGATGCACCCAAGCGCAAAAATGTCGGCTCGTCCATCGACATTCTTGGCGTCCCGGATCTGTTCGGGCGACATGTACGCCGGCGTTCCCATGCCGACGCCCGATCGTGTGGCGTTCTTGCCTCCCGTGTCGGCCAGGATCTTCGCCAGTCCAAAGTCCGCCACCTTGGGGACCACGCCGTCATCCCCATCCTCCATGAGGACGTTGCCCGGCTTCAGATCGCGATGAATCAAACCCGCCTTGTGCGCGCGACCGACCCCGCCAGAATCCCCCGAAAGATCGACTCCGCCTCTGCTGTCGTCGGTTTTCGCCCCTCAAGCCATTGATCGAGCGATCCACCGCCGACGTACTCCATGAGCAGACCGGGCGCGCCGTCCACGTCGATCACGTCGGTCACAGCGAGGATGTTGGCGTGTTTCAGGGACGCCTGCACCTTTCCCTCGCGCACCAGACGCTCCTGAATGGCCGGTCCGCCGACCTTCAGGACTTTGAGTGCGTGAAGGGTGCCGAGCTTCGAGTGGCGCACCCGGAACACAAACGCCATCCCGCCTTCACCCAGGGCTTCTTCCACGACGTAGCGCTCGATCTGCCGCCCGATCTCCAGCATGGCTCTATCGACTCCCTGCCTGGCAAGCGCGTCGAGAGCGCCCGAGTGGACCGAGCCGCTGCACTCGGTCCTTCGCCGGGCCCTGCATCACCATTTCCCCACGATCACCGCTGTGGCTCCCAAGCCAAGCGCGACCGCGCCAAGCCCGAACCCGCTGTACCCGAAGACGTGATTCTCACCATACGCGGCGTTCGCAGCGTCGAGTGTGGGCTGGTTCGGCAGGCCGTCGTAGAGCCCGCCCGCAACCCCGAGCGCCACGCCCGAGGCCACGCCAACCCCGACGCCGGACAGCAGGAGCGCGAGCGAGGTGTGGCCCGACTTGGGTTTGGGGACGGCGGGTCCGGAGGCCGGAATCCTGGAAACGGACGCCACCGCCGGAGCCTGAACCGGTGGACCCTGCACCGCGGCGACAAGGTCCGCCGGTGCGTCGCCGCCAATCAGATACCACGTCTTGAGCGCCGCCGTCCCGCTGACCTGCACGACTGCGGCCCGTTCTACCGGGATTTTGTGGCCCGGCGCAGCCCCGTCCACGCGGAGGGACACGCCCGGCCCGACCGTCAGATCCTTCGTTGCCCCGGTGCCCGCCGCCTGCGCGTCGGTGAACACGGTGCGGACCCGGCTGCCGTTCGGCGCGATGTCCAACGGAAGCGCAAAGCTCGGGTCGCTGGCGATGAGCCCGCGAAACGACGAGGTCATCGCCGTCGGATCCTTGGCGACCCACGCCCGCAGCCCCTCGATCAGGTGGACGCGCGCGGACGTGGCCGGGGAGAGGACTTCGGAGACGCAGGCCAGCTCATCGTGGGCCGCTGTCGCGCGCGTCGTGAAGGTCGGAAGGTCGAAGGCCGCATAAGCGGCGTACGCTGCGTCCAAATCCGCCCCGAGCTGCGAGGACGACACCGGGCAGGCAGCGTGAGCGGAGGGGACGAGAACGGAGAGGAGGAGGGACGTGAGCATTTTTCTGAGCGCCTTTCGGGAAGGTAGCACGGAGGCGGAGATGGAGGGTTTCTTCAGCCCCCGACATCGCCCGACGTCGCTCGGCGCGCGCGGGACCGCGGGATCAGGGGCCCGTCCCCGACGCTCGCGGCCCAGGCGCACCCCAGCACTCGGGAACCGGCGGGACGCACGGAAGGGTAAAAGCGATGTTGTTACTTTGTTACAACCCGATCCGCCACCGCCAGCCCCGCCCTCAGCACGTACTCCCACGCCCCCGCCGTGGTCCGTAGCCCGAGGCGCTCTTTCATCCCTTGCAACCTCCGGTACAGCACGGGGTCAACCCGCGCGCACACGTCCTTGCGGTTCGCGGCCGCCGCGTCGTAGGTCAGCGGGTTTCCGACGGCCTCGACCAGCCACGCGGGCACGCCGCTGGCCGGCGGCGGGGCCATCTCCAGGCGCGCCAGAATCGCGGCCAGCAGCGCCGTGGGCACTTCCTGCGTGCCCCGAGGCACCTCCGCCGGGGTTCGGGGCGCCACGGCTCGCGGCAGCGCGGCAACGCGCGGCACGGCGCGTTGGGCCTCGCCACCATCCTCCACTGCCGGCACCACCTCGGCCTGCGAGACCGTGCCAGCCGTTACTGCGTCCCACGCCACCGGCCCCGCCGCCCACAGCGTCCCCGCCCCGCGGCGCTCCGCGGCATCGGCCTCGGCACGCGCGCGAGCGGGATCAAGCATCGCCGTCCCAGCCGGGGATGTGGACGGCGGACGCTGCTGCTGCGGCCAACGGCGGCAGCGTGGTGTCAGGGCGAATTCTTCCCCACGCCGCGCCCGCCAGCGATTCGATGCCCACGAGGAAGTCGCGCGTGGGTCCGCGCCGAGGGAGCGTCCAGACTGACCGGCCGCCGTTCAGCGCCTCTCGGACCTCGTCGGTGCGCGGCAGCGGGCCGGGGAGGTAGGAACCGCCGGCATGGTTCGAAGCATCGTGGATCGTCGTCGCATCGCGCTCCCACTCCTTCTTCGGGACGGCCTCGATGCGGACGAGCACCACGTCGGTGTTCGCGGGCGTGGCGCGCAGCATCCGGATCAGGTTCGCCGAGGCGTCGTCACCGTCGGTCGGGGCGATGAGCAGGACGCCGGGCAGGCAGCCGCCCTTCTTGACCGGCGGGGTGTCCACGATGATCGCGTCGAACTTCCCGAAGCGGCCCGGCCCGGAGCGGTAGAGCACATCCACGGCGTGCGCCCCGGCGAGGCCGACGACCGTGATGCTGCCGACGCCGCGCTGCACGCGCGCCACGTCGGGGTCGGCTTCCGAGATGCCCAGCCGGCGGCGCGCGTCGAGCTGGTCGTCGGTGACGAGGTAGAGCACGTCCAGCCCGGCGAAGGCGAGCCGCTCGGCGATGCTGGCGGAGATGCACGTCTTCCAAACGCCACCTTTCCAGGACGAGACGACGGTCGTGGGGAGCCGCGGGACGGCGGTGTCGCTGGAGGCCTCGGCCGGGATCGGCAGGGTGTCGATGGCGCGGGGTGGAGTGCCAGAGGGACGGGTCATATGGCGGTCATGGGTGCTGGACATGGTGATCCTTTCGGGGGTGAGCGGGTTTTCGAGTTGATCATGGGTCGATCATATGGAGGCCATATGATCAGGATTCAGGCGGCTTTCTCGCCCGGCGGAGGGGAAAGGTCGTTGGCCGGGGTCTCCGGCGCGCGGATTTTGGAGGGAGCAGCGGCAGCGCTCGCCGCTCGCAGGAGCACGTCCGCGACCCGCCGCCGCGCGTCGGCCGCGCCCGCCCCGGCGGGGACGAACACCACGCGGACGACCAGCGGCGCGCTACGCGCCACGGGCCACCTCCACTTCGGGTTCCTCGGGCGTTTCGCGCCAGAGGTCGTCCGGCGAGAGCTCGCAGAACGGCGCGTTGGTGAGCAGCCGCCGCCGGACCTTCGGGGACAACGCGCGCCGGCCCGCCAGGAGCTGCGAGAAGTACGAGCGGGATACGCCCAGCTTCTGCGCGCCTTCGGTGATCGTCAGGTTGCGGCGGCCGAGCAGCGCGCGGACGCGGTTGCCGCGGAGGAGCCAGGCGGGGCGGGAGGGGTTGAGACGTGAAGTGGTAATCATGTGTCTTATGTTGCACATCGTTTCCGACCCGTCCACCGAATTGAGACCACACGCGATGAAGATGTGTACTTTTCGGTCACCGCAGGGTAAGGTGCCTCATGCCCATCCGCTCCCCGACCGAGATCGTCCTGAAGAACGCGCCACCCGATGCGCAACCCGTCGGAGTTGCCGCCATCACCTGGGAGAAGCGCGCGTCGTTCGGCCCCTACCTGC
>CAIMSU010000069.1 GCA_903844155.1 uncultured Pseudomonadota bacterium
AGTCAGTACGGACACCGACGGGCTAGTACTCGGAGTCGAGTCCGAGCAACCGGATAGTGCGAGAACCCAGGCGCAGGCAGCAGATGTCAGGTACGCAGAGAAGTGGCTCCGCTTTTCTGTACAGCTAAACGAGCTTGGATAAGTGGAGGCGGGGTGGGTCAGGCCGCCGCCGCGAGCGACGACCGGGGAAAGTATGCCTCGTCGGGGGTCTGGGCCGCAAGACTAGAGTGCGGACGGCGAGCGTTGTAGAGGGTGAAGTAGCGACCGATGCCCGCGGTAGCGGCGGAGACGGTGTCGTAGCCGTGCAGGTACACCTCTTCGTACTTGAGCGAGCGCCAGAGCCGTTCGACGAAGACGTTGTCGCGCCAGCAGCCCTTCCCGTCCATGCTGAGGCGGATGCCGTGATCGAGCAGCAGGCCCGTGAAGGCGGCACTCGTAAACTGTGCGCCTTGATCCGTGTTGAAGATCTCGGGGCGTCCATATGTGGCGAGCGCCTCCTCGACGGCCGCGATGCAAAACGCGCTATCGAGCGTGATCGACACGCGCCACGCGAGCACGCGCCGCGTCGCCCAGTCCATCACCGCCGCGAGGGACACGAAGCCGCGCGCCATCGGGATGTACGTGATGTCCATCGCCCAGACCTCGTTCGGCCGCGTCACCGTCCGGTGGCGGAGGAGATACGGATAGACGGGATGCGCGCGGTGCCGCGTGCTCGTGCCCGGCTGCGGCGCGACGGCGCTGATCCCCATCGTGCGCATGAGCGTCGCGTAGTGCCGGCGCCCGACCCCGGGAAACTCGGCCTTGAGCACGCGTCGCAAACCCCGCGCGCCAAACCACGGCATCTCCAAGTGCACGGCATCCATCCGGCGCATGAGCACGAGATCGCGCGCCGAGGCCGCACGCGGCACGTAGTACACCGCGCCGCGGCTGATCCCCAGGGCCTCCGCCTGTCGCGTGATCGACAGGCGGTGCGTCCGGTCGATCATCGCTTGGCGCTCAGCAGGCCGGAGCGGTCCTTCTTGCCGAGCGCGTGTTCTAAAAAATCATTCTCGAGCGCGAGCTCGCCGATCTTCGCGTGGAGGGTCTTCACATCGACCGGCGGCTCGGTGCGTCGCCCGCCGTCCGCGAAGACGTCGGCGGCACCGCTCAGCAGCTGGTCCTTCCACGCGGTGATTTGGCCGGGATGTACATCAAACCGCTTGGCGAGTTCGGCCAAGGTCCCTTCGTTGCGCAGGGCGGCGAGCGCTACCTTCGCCTTAAAGGCAGGGGCATGATTCCGGCGTTGACGTTTCGACATCTGGAGCTCCTGGGTGAGAGGCGAACATGTCGCCGTGGAGCCCGCCTGTCCACTCATCCGACCTGTTCAGATAACCGAGACCACTTCTGATCAAGTAAAAATCGATCGACGTTCCGCTCAAACAAGCGTGCCAGCGACTATTTAATGAGACAGAATAAAATCGAAGGGAACCTCGTGAACGGTATCGACCAAAGCGCGGCACACA
>CAIMSU010000070.1 GCA_903844155.1 uncultured Pseudomonadota bacterium
CTCTATTGAACGTACGAAAATCTGCTACCAATTTTTCAAAGACCAGCGAGCCTTCCGGTCGAAACCGGGTGACCCGTTTTCGGTTTCGTGCCTCCCGAAGGGGGTCCGTCCGAAGCCCCGCCACCTTATCGGACGACCGCGGGGGCGTCAAGGACCTTTTTTTCGGTCGCTGGCGCGTCGGGTGGACGTTCGGGGGGCGAGACGTGCGCCTTGTACCGCACCGCGAGGACGCCGTCAAGCAGGGATCAGTGGCTGTCCACGCCCCCGCTGTCGGTGCCGCCCGAATCCGAGGTCCCGCTGTCCGACGCTGCGGTGTCAGAACCCGCGGTATCTCCGGCCGAACCCTCCACGCCGGTCGCCAGCGTACAGTCGGGGTCGATGCTGTCGACGAGCCCGTCCGCATCGTTGTCAACACCGTCGTTACAGCCCGCGGTGCCGTAGCCGAGCTCGCGCGCACCGGCAGCGCAGTCGGGATCAGCGGCGTCAGTCCAGCCATCGCCGTCGTTGTCGAGGCCGTCAGCGCAATCCGGCGCGTCGCTCGCGGTCTCGTTGCCGCCGGCGACGCATTCGGGATCGGCGGCGTCCGTCAGGCCATCATGGTCATTGTCCAGCCCGTCGCTGCAATTACTCTCGTCGTCGTCGGTCGCGGAGTCGCACAGACTGTCCTTGCTGTCCTTCTTCCCGTCGCCGTCGTTGTCGATGCCGTCGTTGCATTGCGTCGTCCCAAGGCCCGTTTCCTCGGTGCCCGAGGCGCAGTCCGGGTCCTCGGCGTCTGTCCAACCGTCGTTGTCGTCGTCCAGGCAGTTGTGGCAGCCGTCGGACTCGGTCGGGTTCGTCCAGCCGTAGAAGCCAAAATCGCCGGTCGTATACGAAAAGACCACATCGCCCTTGAGGTTCGACGCCATCGTGTAGTCCGTCACCCGCTGGAACTCGACGACGACGTACCCCCAGTTCCCGATCGTGGCGTCCAGATACCCGTCGCCCACCTTGGGCGCCTGGGGGACAAGCACCGTTGGAAACTGGTACATCACGGATGCCGGCACTTCGAGGTGCGATTGCTTCGAGGTGCGGTCGTACTCGTTGTCGTCCGGGACCTCGATGACCGCTCGCACCGGGTAGTTGGTCGCCCCGAACCAGTTCAACCCGAGCTCGGTGATAGTCACGCGCACGTAGGTGCGAGCGTCGAGAATCGCGCCGGCCGAGCTGGCGACGGCGGCCGACGGCGTCCACGCGAACTGGACCGCGGTGTCGTCGAGCTGCTCCGGGTTGCCGGCCGTGTCGGCAAAGCACGAGTCGAGGCTGCCGATCGACCAGAGGTCGGTCTGGGTGTCGGTGGCGTCCTTCGGCGGGGTGATCCCCTGGGTCGTGTAGACGACGATGGGCTCGGGGAGCGTGAGGGGGACGGCGGCGAGCCCGGCGGTCGGCGCGTCGAGCGTGATGTCGACCGGGGCAAGGTGGGCGACGTCGTCCTTCTTGCTGGTGGCGAAGAAGTCGTCGGCGACGGGCCAATCGGCGTTGTAGACGTCGGTGGGGATGCCGTTGACGTCGTCGGACGTGCAGAAATTCAGCGTCGAGAGGTCGTAGGTCGTTTGACCGCTGGGGCAGACGTCCGCGGTCGAGCCCGGCGGAATGCTGTCGACGGAGACGACGTAGGCGTCCGGATTGCCGCTCTCCCCGCCGCCGTACCGGTAGGATGCCGTCGAATTGAGGTCCGCGCAATAGGGTTTTCCACCGTTCCAGAACGCGTTGTGCAACGCGACAGGGCCGACGTCCTGGTGCAGCTTGTCAACGCCGAAGGGCGCGCTCAACTGACCGGGACGCTCGACGTGCCAATCGGGACTCCCGGCGTCGCTGGCCCCGAAAAACCCGCTCGTCGGCGTGTGGACCCGAGGGTACAGAAAGCTGTAGCCCTCCGCCGTGCCCGACGTCCCCGTGTAGCCAAGGTACGCGATCGTCGAACACCCGAGGTTCCCGTGCTCGTCGTCCGAGCGCGTCGACAGGCCGCCGAGGCAGCTCTCCCAGTAATTGTTGACCTGCACGTAGGCGGACTGGTTGTCGTAGGTCCCGGACGTGTCGTAGGTATAGCCACCGGTCAACGCTGAAAATCCCGTCGGTGTCGCCACATCCACATCGACTGCCCCGCCGCTGAGCGGGCCAGGCGGCACGATGACCGTCAGCGCCGTGTCCGCCGCGCTGACCACGGTCGCCGAGTGCTCCGCGAATTCGACCACCAGCCGCGTGGGATCGGTTCCGAACCCGGAGCCGGTGATGGTCACGGTGCCACCGCCCTCCGTCCCCAGCTCCGAGGCCGTCGACAGCGACGACAGCGTCGGCGGTGCCCAATTGTCCCCGTAGTAGGCGTTGGGTTGGACGCCAAGCGCACAAGCAGAGAGGCGGCCGACGGCGAGGAAAATCAGGGCATGGCGAGCGCCGAGGCCCCCCTCCGCCCTTCGGGTACGTCCCCCCAGAGGGGGGAGGGAGACGCGGGTCCATCCCTTCATTTTCCGCTCCCGTCGAACCAGAACCGTCCGATGTCGATGGCCCGGCTCGTCACCTTGACGGGGTTGATGTCGAGGCGCTGATTGTACTGGTCCTTCGCCGACGGGACGTTGGCCTCAAGCTCGGTTGACCGCGCAAAGTAGAACACCGCCCCCTGCGCGCCGTGCGTCCGCGCGTAGGTCTCGGCCTCGCTCACGATGTCCGACGTGAGGGTGAACGACCCGTCATCCTTGAGCCGACAGGTGACCTCCGCCATGTTGTGGAAGGGGTCGCCGCGCATGGCGGGGGCGAGGTTGCCGTCCTGGGAGAGGAAGGCGTCGTCGAACACCCACGCGCCCTTCTCGCACGCCGCAGGGGCTCGCCTGCCCTGTGGGATGGTGGCGTCGGTGGGGACACTCCCGGCCCGCTGGGCCTTGTTCCACGCGGTGTTGGCGGCGTCGTCCGGGGTGACGAGCACGACGTCCTCCTGCAGGTTCGGATCGGTCTGGTCCACGGGGCCGAGGAACCGGACCGCGAGCGACACGTATTCGTCCGGCTGATCGCCGGGAGTCCAGTGGAAGTCCACTCCCGAATCGCTGTCCCAGGGGCCCGTGTACATCTGACCGATCAGGCTCGCGCCCGTTGGAGGAATGTCCGCGGCGTCGCAATCGGGCGCGGACGCAGGCGCGAGCGCGTCGTCCGTCGGGTAGGCGAGGCAGCGGGCCTCGGGGCCAGAGTCGAGCGACGACCCGAATTCGTCGTACCGGGGGCCGCTCCAGGTCAGCAGCACGCCGCCAGGCTGCTGCGGCAGGGTGAACTGGTTGTCGCCCTGTGATGCCGACGGCATCGGCACCGAGGCCACGGGCGCGTCTGCGGGGGCGAGGCCGCCGGGGAAGGAGAACCCGACGGTCTGGCCAAACGGGAAATTGTTCCGTCGAACGACGCTCTGCGTCATCTGCGAGGGCTTCTTCTCGCCGTTGTACACGTACCCGTTCTGAACGGTCTCGTTCCAGAAGTCGATGGCGCTGTAGTAGATGAACATGTCCTGCCGGTTCGCCGGATAATCGCCGGGGAGACGGTCGAGGACCAGGCCGCCGGTGCCGTCCGCGGTCAGGATGGAGATTCCGCTGCCGACGTCCGAGGTCTTGAAGGAGCCGATGGGGCCGGTCGCCTCAAAGGTGGTGTAGCAGGTGTCGTCGACGCTTGGGGGCACCGAGGTGACGCCGCCGAGGCTGTCGGCTGAGGCAAGCTTGCGGTCGAAGATGTAGCTGAACCCGTATACGGCCGCGTAGGGCGGCTTGTACCCCGAGAGGCCGGGCCCAACCTCGTCAAACGCGCCGAGGCCCATGAGCGCGAGCGACAAGCCCCCGCCCGCAAAGTTGACCCAGCTGTACTCGACAACGCCCCCGTAGGGTGTCGGCGCAGGGCCGATCTCCTCCGGGTTGTAGCCGACGCCGACGAGCTTGACCGGGGCATCCTCGTAGTTGGGCTGGCAGGAGACAGCGCCAAGGAGCGCTACGGGGAGGCAGCAGGCGAGCAGGGTCCTCATCTACCACCCCGTCCCAAGGCCAAGGTAGAACCTTGGTCCTGGCTTTTCGGTCTCATTGGAGAGGCCGTTCCCGATGCCGGTGTTGGTCGTGTCCTGGATGCCGTCGCCGTTGACGTCGCCGATTCCGTGGATCTCATTGAACCCCCAGGCCGCGCGCACAAAGCAGTTCCACGGGATCGTGAAAAGGTCGGCGCTCACACGCAATTCCGCGCCCGCGTCGTAGAGCATGTAGTTGCCGTTCTTGTAGGCCTTGTCGACGAACGGGATCTCCCGATGGACAGACGCCGGGTTTCGCGCGACCCGGTCCCCGTACTCGTTGACGTAGTAGTTGTTCGGGTCCGTCGGCGCGCGGTAGGACCACAGGTTGCCCGCGGTCCCCATCACCTGCGCGGTCACGTCGTAGAAGTAGAAAGGACCGACCTTTTTGTTGAGGTAGCGGCGGATGGGAAACCGGTAGGCGAGGTTCAGGATCGCCATCGTCTCGCCCGAGAGGCTGTTCGCGGGGTAGCCGGAGAAGAGCGTGTTGGGACGAAGCGAGTCGGACCCGAAGTTGTAGGGGTGCTGGCCACCAGCGCGAAACTCATCGTTGAAGCTCACGTTCTGGTCGATGACCCCGCCCTGGAAGTCGAGCTGGATCACATGGCGGTGGCTGTTGGCGGCCTGGAGCACAGTCCCCCACGCCGGAACCTGGATCTGCTCCGTCCAACGCCCTTCAATCCGGTCATAGCCGTAGTTGTCCAGGAGCTGGCCGTCATCGACCTGGTGGCCACCATACGGCGCGTAGACGATGTCCGTTTGGCCACGCCCAACGCTCAGATCGATGTTTCGGCCGCCCATCGGGTTCGCGCGGCGGCTCGCGTAGGAGATGTTCGAGAAGTTCATGTCCAGGCTGACGATCCCGCCCGCCTGGAACGGTTGGTAGCTGGTATCGGACGAGGTGCGGAACCCATATTCCAGGTAGTTGGCGTTGATGTCCGTCGAGAACTGGTCGTTCCACGGGTAGTGGACATTCAGGTTGGCGAGGTCCTCGTACTGCTGGTTCTTGCCCTCAAACGTGGTTTGATCGGTGGTCGTGGCAGTGTTGCCGTCCGTGTCGAGCAGGTAGCCGTAGGTGAACTTGCCCTCATACCGGAGCATCGTGAGCGTGAAGTCGGGGTACCACCCGGTGTAGCTGTACTGGCCCTCGATCAGGTTGTCCTCACCGAGCAGACCCGTGATGGAAACCGTGTTTTTCTGGACGTAGTCCTGCACGAAGACGTACGCGCCTGCCTGGATCGAAAAGTCGTCCGCGCTGTCGTTGGAGCCCCGGATGATGGGCACGGCAGCCGGCGCCATGATCTGGCCCTTGTACTTTTCGGCCTTGTACATGCTCAGATCCTCGCGCGAGTCCCAGCTTGCCGCCGCAACTTCGGGCGCCACGGTGGTCTGGTACCGCGCGGTCGCGTCCTTCCACAGAAAATCCGCCTTGTCCAACCCCCACATCTTCCAGCCATGCGCCGTGTAGTTCGCGAACACGAGGTTCCCCTCGGGCGTGAGCGACGGTGCCTCTGCCCCACCGATCACGTTCGTCACCTGCTGGATGTGGCGGGTCGCGACATTGTAGGCATACACATTGAAGATGCCGGAGCTGTCGGACGAGAAGTAGATGTTCCCGTCCTTCGCCCAGCACGGGTCCATGTCCTCCCACTTGTCCCACATCAACGGGTGGATGTCGGCCGCGGTGTTCATCTTCGTGGCGTCGAGGACGTAGAGATCCTGCTGGTCGTTCCGATAGATCCCGACCACGATCTGCTTGCCGTCGGGCGACCAGTCGGCGCGCTGCATCCACGTGCCGTCGTTGAAGTTCGTGAGGTAGATCTTCTGGGAACCATCCAGGTTGATGCTGACGAGATTGAGCGTGCCGTCGGTGTACTCAAAGTAGGCGACGTGGTGGCCATCGGGGCTCACGACCGGCTCCATCGCGCGCAGCGTGTTCGGGATCTTCCGCCACTTCTTCCAGTCCGCCGGGGACTGCGGGACGGGCCGACCCATGAACGTGCGATCCTTGTGCCCCTCGTACTCCAGGTTCTTCTCGCGCTCGGTCTTCTCCACCAGCGGCGCGACCCAGAGCTGGTTCCAGTCGTACGTGGATGTGCCAAGTTGAACGCCGGTCAGCATCGTCGCGAGGCCCTGCGCCCGCTCGGTCCCAACCACGACGAGGGAATCCTGTCCGGGGACGAAGTCCCACTCCGTCATCATCCCTGCGGGGATCGCGTGCCCGTGCTCGTCGACGCGCGCCTGCGTCCCAGGATCGGGCTTGCCGTCGGCGCCAAACGCGGTCATGGCGCGCTCGGGTGTCTGGCTCACAACGACGCTGCCACGCGAGTTGTAGCCGTACCACTTGCCGTCGTCGGAGAATCGCGGCGTGTCCTGATAGGTCCCCGACTTCAGCTTCGCGCGTTCGCGCTCCTGCTGCGCCAATTCCGGGCCGGTGACGCCGTGTTTGCGCTTCCACCGCAGGTCGTACCACTTGTCCCGGCCATCCGGGTCCGTGTACTCCCAGTCGTCCACGCTCGTCTTCAGTTCGCGGCCAACGGTCTCACCCTCGGCCTTCACCGCCGCATATTGCTTGCCGTAGATATCCTTCATGGTGGCCAGCCAGTCGTTGTAGAGCGTCTCGCCGTCCACGCCGAGCACCTTCTTGAAGACCACGTTCCAGTCCGGGTGCCAGCCCTTCGCGTTCTCCAACCCCAGCTTCTGGTACGTGTCGTGCCCGAACCGGTGCCGGAGGTACAGCGCAAAACTGTAGCCCTGCTGGTAGTAGCGCTCGGGGTCGTTCCACGTCCAGTCCTGGTTCTGGATCTGCCACTCCTGCCACGTCAACTGCCGATCTTCGAGGATCGTCGTGCGGATGTGCATGTCCCGGCTGGGTGTCCACCAGTTGTAGCCGGACTCGTCGGACCAGTATTCGGCGCCGCCCTCGACCCAGAACTCGCTTGGGTTCTCCCGCAAGATCACGTCGCCGCCCGCCTCGGTGTTGGACTTCCCCTCCCCGTACAGCCCGCCGATCTCGACCGCCTCGACGCCTTCTGCCATGGCCGCCTCGGCCTTGAGCGAGACGACGTGCGCGAATTCATGGGCGAGGACGTCCGGAAGCCAGTCCATGCGCCCGCGCTGCCGGTAGAAGTCCGACCCCGGGTTCGCCGAGATCTCGATCCAGTCCCATGGCGGCACGGTGAACCCCTCCAGGTCGTCCGTGTCGTTCGTGATGACGATGTTGACGCGCTCCTTGATCCAATAGTTGAAGTTCGCGCACTCGCGCGGGTAGATCTCCTCGGCGACCTTCGCCGCCTTCTTCGCGGTCCACTCGGCCGTAAGGTAGTGCGCGTTGTCCTTGGCGTTCCGGGACTGCGGGTAGTGGACGACGAAGTGTTCCGTCTCGATCGAGTACCACTGGAGGTCGGGATGGCCGCTGGCTTGCGCCGGACGTGGGGCCAGCGCGAGGAGCAGGGCGAGCGCGGCGAGCGAGATCGGGGCGCGGCGCATCAGTACCTCAGCTCCAGCGTCGCGCTGTAGGTGAGCCCGCGCGTCGGCGTGAGGTCCTCGAACGGAAAGAACGTGAGATCCTCGCCGCGAAGGGGGATATCCACGGCGGCGACGAGGTCGAAGCCGCGGGTGACGTTGGCGGTCAGGGCCGGTGTCAGGTCGAGCGACCAGCCGTCCGAGCCGGCGATCGGCGTGAGGTGCTGGTCGGGGATGATGCCGCCGGACGTGGTGCCCATCGCAGCCTGCGCGCGCGCGGCGTACGCGAGCTCGGCGCTCACGCCAACGGGCCCGAGCTGAACCTCGGGATCGAGCCGCAGCCGTAGCTCATCGCCCGGCTTGAATCGGCCGAGGAACTGGTATTGTTCCACCTCGATGACGTACTGGGTCACGCCGGAGAACTTGTGCGTCGCTCGGATGCCCGCGGTGACCGCCATCGGGCCAAGTTGCTGCTTGCCGGCCAACTCCAGGCCGACATCCAGGGTTCCCGTCGAGAGCGGAAACGTGGAGACGGTGTTGGGACCGCCGATGAACGTGCCGGGCGACTCGCCCCCCGCGGGCACCTTCAGGAACAGGTCGGTGATGACGGAGCTTGTTGGCGCGTGCTTTCGCAGCCACTCGATCTTCCAGCCCATCTTCGGGTCCCCGATTCCGAACGCGCTCGTGTCCGTCCCCAGCAGGCCATTCTTCAGGTTCACGTAGTGGAACGGCACGTTCAGGTAGAGTTCGGCCCGGCGGGCGATGCCGTAGCGCAGGCCCGCGCGTTCGGTGGTGTAGAGCCAGTGCGCGCCGTGCCCGCTGTCATCCAGGAACGTCTGGGCGGTGCCGTCCGCGCCCCAGTACCCAGTGGCCTCCTTGTAGTCGCCGCCAAGGTCGAACTCCAGCCATCCGCGGCCGATGATCAAGCCGCGCTCGACGTCCGTGGTGGCGAGGGGTGCCCGCATCGTCTTGGCCTGGAACCCGGCGGCCTCTGCCGTGCCGACCGCGAAACGGGCGAGCAGGGGAGCGAGGAGTGAGCAGGCGACGGCGAACACGGAAAGCACCTCAACAACGGGAGCGTGCGGGGATGACGGGCACCCGAAGTATAGAACACCGTCAGGCCGGCGCTGTCAATTCGATGTGGAGGCGGCGACCAACGGACCCTTTCAGCCCCGAACGGCGTGCCACTGCTGAAGGTCGCGTGCGCGCAGCATCGGGTTCGTTCGTCGCACATCCGACAGCTTCGCGTGGTGGCCACCGTAGGCGTGGCCCGGCCACAGCTCCATGTCGCCAGGGAGCGTGGAAAGGCGCTGGGAGAGGGTCCGGAACATCTCGTCCGAGTCGCCCCCGGGCAGGTCCACGCGCCCGCACCCCTGGAGAAACAGCGTGTCCCCCGCAACGAGCGCGTCTCCTTGCCCCGCCTGTCCGCCCATCGGCACGCGAAAGCAGCTTGATCCCGGCGTATGTCCGGGGGTATGCAGCCACTCGATCCGCACCCCGCCGACCTCGACGTGGTCGCCAGACGCATGGGGGACGAGGTCGTTCGCCGACAAGCCGGTCACCCTGCGCACCCACTCCGTCTCCAGCTGGTGGACGTGCAGCTTGCAGCCGCAGCGCGCGAGCAGCCCGGCGGCGCCTTCGACGCGAAAGCCCATCATCGACCCGCCTACGTGGTCGGGATGGTAGTGGGTACCAAGCGCCCCCACGATCCGCATGCCATCGGCCTCAGCGACGTTGACGATGTCGTCGATGGCCCAAGCGGGGTCGACGACGACGCACTCGCGCGTCTCGCGGTCGCCGATGAGGTAGACGAAGTTCTCCATCTGGCAACAAACGGGGTTGTCTGCGCCGAAATCGCGGCCGGCGAAAAGCTGGCGAAAGTAGAGCTGGGTCGGTGACATCAGGCCTCCAAGGCGCCATACGAAAAGTGACGTCGTCGGTTTTGATACATCTGGGTCGACGGGGGGCTACGCTCGAAAGCCCAGTTCGGTCAGGTAGGTGTGCTCCAGGACGCTACGCGAGCGGGCGAATTGCGACCGTACAAAGAGCAAGGCTCCCGAGAGCATGCACAACGCGCGAACGAGGCCGGCTGGCTCAACGGCCGGCACGAACCCGAGCGCCCGCCCCTGCGCGCGTACCTGCGTCTGCACGTAGGCCACGAACCCCGGCAAGTGCCGCAGGACCCGATGCCCCCGGGCCCGGTCCGCAAACGCCCGCACGACGAAGGGCGCGACCGCGAGCTGTAGCAGAAGGATGCCATAAAAGGGATGACGCAACCAGGGCTTCTCAGCGAGGAGCCTCCTCGTCTCCTTCTCGCCCCAGGCCACATGCTCCTCCTCCTCGCGGCAGACCACGGCGAGCTTCTTCTTGATCTCCGGGACCCGCGGGTCGGCGTCCGGGAGCGTCTGGATCAGGACTTCCTTGAAGATGTCGAGCACCATGCCCTCTCCGATCGCATGCTCCATCAGGACCTTGAGCGGGTAGTAGTTGTTGTGCGCCGACAACAGGCGAATCACCCAGTGCGCCCGGACTGGCTCCATCTCCAGCTTCCGGAAGATCTCCGCGAACAATTCGAGGTGGTTCAACTCCTGTCTCGCTTGCCGGAGGTAGAACCTCGCCGCCTCCAGCGTTCCGGCGGCGTAGAGTGATTTACCGCAGTAGACGCCGGTTGCCTCGCCGTAAAGCGCCTGCGAGAGCACAAAGCACACGAGCTCGCGGTCCCTGGGGTCCGCCAGATCGAAGCTGTCGCCGCCAAAATCGTAGGACCCGGCCGCGCGGTCCCAGTCCTCAGCCATCAGCGGACGAGCCTCGGGTCAAAGACCTCGGTGCAATGCCGATGGGTGTTCATCTCGACGATCTCGTCCTCCGTGAACGGGGTCGACGACTGCATCACGACGCCCTTGATGAAGTTCATGATCGCCAGCCGGGCGTAGTCGCCGTCGGCGTTGTCGTTCCGGGTGTCCCAGTAGGTGTAGAGCAGCCGGCGGCGTGCGTCCTCGGGCAGCTTCTGCGACCAGATCTGCTCGCAGTCCGCCGGGATGTCGTTGTTCACACGCAGTTCAAGCTGCTTGCGGGCGACGGCCTCGTTCAGGTTCAGCACGTCCTGATGCGTGGCATCGAGGATATCCCCTTCCATCGAACGGTATTTGTGGGGTCCGACCATCCAGCCGCCGATGGAGATGCAGGCGGTCGGCGCGAGGATGCACCACAGGTAGTTGGCGGGCGCGCCCTGGTCGGCAAAGGTGCGGCCGGGGATGTGGATGCGCGGGGGCTCACGCTGCAGGTACACCCAGCCGTCGTCGTGGACGATGACGCGGGGGTGGTAGGGCACGTAGCTCTTGAAGACGGTGCGGTTGTTCTTGTGGTCGCCCTTGCGGTATCCGTTGTCCCGGAGATCCTGGAAGAGCTGGGCGCGGGCGCGGGCGACGGCGGGATCCGCCAGGACGTCCACGTCGACGCCACCGGCCTCTTCCGCCGCAGCGGCGTTGTCCTCAGCTGCGGTTGGGGGTGCGACCGGCGCGGGGAGGGGCGCGGGCGAGGCGACGGGCGTGCCGGCCGGCGCCGGGGACGGGTCCGCGGCGAAAGCGACGGCGGAGATCAGCAGGATGAGCGGGTGCACGCCAGACTACTAATCACCTGCATCGGCAAGGACGCGACGAAGCGCGTCCCGCTGGCTGTGCGCGGACAGTCCGAGCCGAAGCTGGCCCTCCGCGCGGAAACGGTTGTGCGCGACGCGGGACGGAAAGCGGGCGGAATTCCAGCCGAAATAGCGGTCCTCGATCGCGTCGAGGCAGAAGCGGCTCGCCAGCTCCAGCGCGATGCGTTCGGGCCCCGCGGCCACCGCGGAGCGCTCCCGGTCGGTCAGACGACGGACCGAGAGGTACCCTTGCATGGCAGCCTCAAAAAGATCGAGGTCAAACCAGGTGTCGAGGCTGTCCTCACCAACGGGGTTGCACCACGAGCGCAGCGCGTCCCCAAGCTCCACATCGATGGGGAGCAGCGAGAGGGTGTCGAGGTCGAGCAGGCACACGCCGCGGCCATCGCCGTCAAAACGCAGGTTGGAGATCTTCAGGTCGCCATGCGCGTGCCGTGGCGGCTCGTCGAGCGACCCTTCCCAGCGGCGCCAGGCCTCGAGGATCTGCTCGGCGACGGCAACGTCCTCACCCGGCACGCCGCCACTACGAATTCGCGCCCCCAGACGCGCCATGTGCGCAAGCGTGTCGTGCGCGCCCGCGCGGACGTGACGATAGGCCCACTCCAACGCGTCCGTCGCTCGATGAAACCGCGCCACGAGCGCCCCCGCCTCAGCAGCGACGCCCGCGTCCGTCACCCGGTGGACCGTTCGCCCTGGAACGTACGTCCACACCCGCCACACGCCATCATCGGCGTCGGCAGCCCATAGTGCACCATCGTCCGTCCGGACCAGCCGTGGCGTGGCAAGCCCCTGCCGCGCCAGATGCGCGGTCACGGCCTCGATGTCCTCGTGGACGGTCGGCCCAAAAATCGGGTTGACCCGCTGCGCGACAAAGCGCGGCGGATGGCCGATCTCGTAGGTCTGGTTGATCAACCCTGCGTCCGGCGCCGAGCACACCGAGTGCCCTCGGAGCGCGGCCCAGGCGCCCGGGATCACGCGTCAGGGTCCTTGTTGCCACCCATGAAGCCCACGGCGAGGAACACGATCGCCAACACGCCGGACAGGCAGCAACAGCCGCTGTTGACGTAGCTGATCGTCGCGCTGAGCGGCGCCAGGGTGATGCCCAGGTCCTGGTTGGAGTTCGCGATGATCGCGATGATCGGCCCGGTGGCGAACATCGAGACGAGAAAGAAGACGGCGAGACAGCCGAAACAAAAACCAGCGTACTTCACGGCAAGGCTCCTGGAATCACGGGAACGAGAGGCTACCCCAGCAGCGGGGGAAAAGCCAGCATCGGGGCGAAGCGCAGCCGGATGTTGCTCAGCTCTTGACATGGGTATAGTTGGCATGCAACCCCCCTCAGCGGTGTTCCCTCACCGCCACCTGCCCGCCACCACCCGCCAATCGCCCCCACCCGGAGCCCTCCATGACCCTCACTCGCGCCCTCTCCCTGACCGCGCTGCTCTGCGGCCTCATCCTCGCCCCGGGCTGCAAGAAGAAGCCGCCGCCCTCGGATATCCCCGACGCGCCCATCGCCGTCGTCGCGCCGCCGGAGGCCCCGCCCAAAGTGGCGCCGCCCCAGGTGCAACAGATGGTCGAGAATTTCTCCAAGGTCTACTTTGATTTTGACGCGGCGATCCTCTCCGGGGACAGCAAGACCGCCCTGGACGCCAACGTCGCCATCATGCAGCAGTACCAGGACATCAAGGTCGAGGTCCAGGGCAACGCGGACGAGCGCGGCACCACCGACTACAACCTCGCGCTCGGGCAGAAGCGCGCGGACGCTGTGCTGAAATACATGCTCGCGAAGGGCGTTTCGACGAGCCGCGTCAAGGTCGTCTCCTACGGCGAGGAGCGTCCGGTGGCGCAGGGCGACAGCGAGACCGCGTATGCCCAGAATCGCCGCGCCGAATTCGTCATCACCTACGGCGCGGGCGCGCCGGTGCAGGGGACGACGGGCGGTTAGTTCTCGCCCGTGCGCGGCCTCCTCGACAGCCACTGCCACCTCGATGATCCGCGCTACGTGGACCGCGAGGGGGTGGAGCGACGACGATTGGAGGCGGGGGTGCGGGTGTTGGTGCCGGGGGTGCGCCCATGGGAGTTCGACAGACTCCGACACGATGGGGGCGCGCGAGGCTGGCTCATCGGCCTTGGCTTTCATCCCCAATTCATCCCGAGCGGCCTCATGGAGTTCCCGTTCCAGTTGCTCGGGAAGATTCTCCGGCACGAGTCCGCGGGCGCTCAAGCAATCGGGGAATGCGGTCTACACCGCCCCAACCCCACGCCCATGCCGGACCAACTCGCCCTCCTGCGCCTCCATGCCGAGGCGGCCCGCAAACACGACCTCCCCATCGTCCTCCACTGCGTCCGCTGCCACCACATCCTCCCGGGGTTTCTCGCCGAGTTCATCGCCAGGAACGGCCCGATCCGCGGCGTCATCCACAGCTACTCCGGCGGCGCCGGGCTCGTGCCCGTCTACGAAAAGCTCGGCTTGCACCTCTCCTTCGGCGGGCTCATCACCTGGCCCACCGCCACCCGCCCCATCGCCGCCCTCCGCGCCGTCCGCCCCGACCGCCTCCTCCTCGAAACCGACGGCCCCGACCAGCCTCCCTACCTCCCGCCACCGCCCGATCTCCCACAACTGCAGAGAGCAGATCTGGTAGATCGACGCGCGGACCGGTCCCGAGTCGCCCAATCCGAACCCTCGATGCTCCCGATGATCGCGGCGAAAGCAGCGGAGCTACGCAGCGTTGCCCTTCCCGAATTCCTCGAACAGCTCGACGCCAACGCGGCGGCCCTCGGCTGGTGACCGGCATGCTGCTCAGACGGCAAACCCGTAGGTGCAAACCGGAACACCGCTCACCACGTGCGCCCGCTCCACGAACGAGACGACAAACCCCTCCCCCTCCGCGCGGATTCGCTCCAACACGCCACCGCCGAGTGTGCGCACCTCCGCCAGAACGTCGCCGCGATGCACCGCAACCCCAGGTTGCACCATCGCAATCAGCACCCCCGCCGCCCCTGCCCTCGGCCCGCTGTCCCTCCGCCATGCGCCAGGGAGCTGGGTCGGGTGCGGCGTCGGCTCGCCCGGGAGCATCTGCAGCGACGCGAGGATGCCGCGAACGGCGTGCAGCACGGTGTCCATCGCACGCGCGTCCATCACCAGCCGGGGCCCGGCCTCGATGGTGAGCGCCGGGATCTGCATCCGGTTCAGCACCGCGCCCGTCAGCGAACGATCGAGGCGATACCTCGAATACCGCTCGTCCGGGTACTCCTGCAGGACCGTCAGGCCCGTCGCCTCGGCCAGCCGTTGGCACTCCGCCTCCAGCCTGGTGCGCTCGCTGCCGCGCAAGGCCACCGCGCGATCCACCAGCACATACGGAATGGCGCCCGGGGCGTCCGCGTGGATGTCGACGACGAGGTCGGGGCGACGGGCGGAGATGTCGGTCCAGGTCGCGTGCACGAGCCGCTCCGCCGGGCTGCCGTGCACCTCTCCCGGAAAGAGACGGTTCAAATCAACGTCTTCGTCGGGATGGCGACGGGTGCGGCGCTCCAGCGCCTCGGGGTTGAGCGAGGGGTAGAGGTGCAGGGTGCCGGCCGTCAGGACCTCGTCCAGCTCCTCCGCGAGCCGCAGACACGCGCCGACGCCCGTGCACTCGTCGCCGTGGACGTTCCCGGTCACGACGACGACGGGTTCGCGCGCGCTGTCCCGGGCGTGGCGTGCGGACGACGCGGTTGCGTACGGTGCCCGGCGCCGGGAGGTTGGCACCACGCTGATCACGGTCACGTCAGGCGGACGCCCACCCTGGTCCACGCGCGCGACGGACCGGGGCACTCAGGGGCTCCGAAGCCGGGAAAACCCGCCGATTGCCGGTCCCCGCGCCGCCAAGCAAGCAAACAGACCCGACCCCGCGCTATGGCCGATAATCCCGGCAATCTCCATCAAGGGCACCTCCCGTCGTTGTACCCGAGCGCCTTGAGCCGGGCGCACTCGTCCGCATCCGGCGCGGCTGCTGCGGGGGCTGCGGCACGCGCAGCGAGGCCGGCCATGCAGTTGGTCGTCCCCGCACGGCCCCGGGCGACGGCGTCCGGCTCCTGCGCGGAGATGTCGTGCAGCTCCCCCGGGTCGTTCACCAGATCGAAGAAAAGCTCGGTCCCATCCTGCTTTCGGATGTACTTCGCGTTCGGCGAGCGCACGCCGCAGAGCTGGCCGTCTGCGAGCGAAGCGCTGTCCCGGCCCTGCACGGGGAGCGACGCCGCGGTGCTCTGGTCGCCGTCGAGAAAGCCGAGCAGGTTGGTCGACTGCGTGCCGGTCAGCGGGCTGATCCCCGAAAACCCGAGGAGCGTGTTGGCGATGTCCGCGGTCGTCACGGTGTGGTCAAATCGCTTGCCCGCCCGGTCCGGGTTCGCGGGCTTGCCGTCGTAGCCGCCCATGTCCGAGTCCCACACCACGAGCGGCACACGAAGCACGTCGTCGTAGACGCCGTGGTGGTTGAAGTAGATGTTGTGCTGCCCCAGGCTCTCGCCGTGGTCGCCGGCGACGACGACGATGGCATGGTCTAGCATCCCCTGCGCCTGCAGCCCGTCCAGCAGCACCTTCACCTGGCTGTCCGCATAGGCGCACTCCTGGCGATAAAGCTCCTGAAGTCCCGCAACCTCCTCGGGCTTGTAGAGGTAGCCGGGCTCCTGGGCGAGGATGGCGCGATGGTCGATCGCTCGGGCCTCGTCGGAGACCGGAAAGCCCTCCCGCGGCTCGTAGGGCGCGTGGGGGTCGAAAAGGTGGACCCACAGAAAGGTCGGTCGATGCTCGCTCATCCCGCTGTCGACCCACGCGAGCGCGCGACGGATCGTCTCCGCCGAGGCGCGCTCCAGCAGGAAAGGAAAATCGGCGGGGTTCGCCGCCCGCATGAGCAGCGGCAGGCCGGTCCGCGCAGCCCTCGTCGACGAAATACCGCGGAGGTAAGGGAAGAAGTCGTCGTCGTAGACCTGGAAGCCCTGGTCGAGCCCGGTCGCGCCGGCCACCGCGAAGCTGGAGACGAACGCGCCAGTCCGGTAGCCGGCCGCCCCCAACTGCTCGGCGACGGTGAGGAAGCTGTGGCTGACGTGATCGCCGTTGGAGAGGACGTGGATGCGGGCGGGCTGGTTGCCCGTGAGCATGGCCGCGTGGCTGGGGAGGGTCTCGGGGATGGTGGTGATGGCGTCGTCGAAGATGAGCCCGGCCCGACCGAGCGCGTCGATCGTTGGCGTGGGGACGAGGCTGCCGTAGATGCCGACGTGATCGCGCCGCAGCGTGTCGATGGTGACGAGGATCACGTTGTTGTCGTCACTGCCGATGACGGTCTGTTCGGCGACAGCGGGGGCCTGGACGATCACGCTGATCGCCCCCAGCACCGCGGCGACGGTGAACATCACAGCGCGGTAGCCCAGGGCAGGACCGGCGCCCACAAGCCAGCGGCGGAGGAAATAGCCGCCGTGGAACCACGCGGTCATCGAGACGAGCAGCGCCAGGAAGATCATGCCGAAGCCGGCGGATTTTCGTTCGCTCAGCCACAGCTCCCGGGCGAGCGGCACCAAGAAGAAGCTGGCCAGGAGCAGGACGCCGAGCGTGAACGCCACCTGGTAGCGACGCGCGAGGTGGAGGTCGCCGCCAAGCGCGCGCGGCAGGCGATCCGCGTACTTCGCCCACAACGCCGGTGGGAACGCCGCCAGGAGGCCAACGCCGGCGTCCATCGCGATCACGGTGAGGGCCAGCTCGCCCATCTCCAGGCGTGTCATCTGCAGGGAGAGCGTGTGCGCGAGCGCCATGCACTCGAGCCCGCCGACGAACGCGCCCGTCGCAGCGCCAAGTCCGCACAGGAACGAGACCATCCGGGCGAGAGGGACGGGCGGGTTCTCGAAGTCGGAGGGGTCCAGGTCCGTCAGAGCGCGATCCCGCCGACCTCGATGACGTAGTCCGGCTGCGAGGGGTCGTTGGAGAGGATGTGGACGACGTTGGCGTCCAGGCTCTTTTGGGGCACGTCGATGCATGACGTGCCCGAATAGCTGATCGTGAACGAGGTCGTGTTGCCGGCCGTTACCGTTTTTGGTCCGGTGAAGCCGGAGATCTGGAACGTTCCGCAGGTGGCGATGAAGTCGTTGTTGACGCTCACCGAGCTGACGGTCAGGTCCTCGTCACCGTCGTTGCGGATGGTCCAGTTGCGGCTGTCCGGGGAACCGAACGTGAAGAAGTCCGTGACCGAGTAGGGGTCGCCCCCCGTGTCGACGGTGATCAACGGCGAGCACACGGTGCAGCCCTGCACGCCGGTACCCGAGAGGCTGGCGGTCACGTTCGCGGGCGTGAGATCCGTGTGCAACGTGAGCGTGGACGTGTAGGCGCGCGCGTCCGTCGGCGCGAAGACCACGCTGACGGTCTTGCTCGACCCGGCCGGGACCTCCGACGGCGCCGTCAACGTGCCACCGCTCACCGTGAACGCAGGGTTGGAGCTCGCGACGCTGTCGACCAACACCGCGGCCGAGCCGCCGTTCGCCACCGTGAACGAGTAGCTCCCCGAACTCCCCACGTTCACACTGCCATAGTCCTTAGTGGACGGCGTGATCGTGAGCGCACCGGTCCCGGACCCGGTGTCACCCCCGTTCCCGCCGTTGTCCCCGCCCGTTCCGCCGACCCCGGTGATCGGGACCGTCAGGCTCGTGCCGTCCTCCAGATCGAGGCCGAGGTTCGCGTCGTACGTCATCGTCGACGTTGGCGAGAACGTGACCGAGAGCGTGCTGTCACCTCCCGGCGCCATGGCGATGCTCGCGTCGGAGAGCCCGTACACCGCCGCTCCGCTCACAGCCGCCGCGACGCGCAGGGTGTCCGCGGAGCTGTTCGAGAGCACGAGCGCCTGCGTGGCCGTCGATCCCGGCGCCACGGTGCCGAAGTCGAGCGACGCCTTGTCCACGGTCAGCGCGCCGGCCGTTGCGCCGGAGTCGCCAGAGTCCGACCCGCCGACGCCGTCCTTCGTGGGGAACGACGTCAGCCCTAAGCACCCACTCGCCAGCACCGCGCAGACGCTCCACCCGGCGCGGGGGAGCCGCCTCAGGATGCGGAGCGGGCCGGCGTGCTGCATGCGCAAATCACTGCTAGAACGTGTATTTCAGGGCGCCCGAGGCGTTGATCGCCAGGCTCCACCCGATGTAATAGGCGGCGTCCACGTCCACGCCCACGGAGAAGTGGGAGAGCTTCGTGTAGTACTCGATCGTCGGCCCGCCGAAGGCCATCGGCACCGGGCTGCCCTGAAGGCTCGCCTGCCCGCCGTACATCGGCAGCACGTTCTGATTGAAGTAGTCGCGGTTCATCAGGAGCGGGCTGTACATCACGCCACCGCCAACGCGCGCGCCGATGCCGACGCGACGGGTGACATAGGTCGAAATCTCGTAATTGGCCTGCAACGTGTAGGTGCGAAGGTCGCCCTCCGTGCACGCACCGCCGCTCAAGCAGCCGTCCGCCACGTTGTCCCCGTCGTTGTCGATGCCGTTGTGCAGGCCCTGCGCGAGGCCGACCTCCCACGCCATCGAGAGGTGCTCGCTGTCGACGAAGTCGTCGCCAACGCCGAGCATGACGAGTGTGCCTGAGCTGATCGACTGCGAGAACGGCGGGAGCACCCAGAGCGCACCGCCGACGTTCGCCTTTGCGTAGAAGCCGCGCACGATCTCGCGAACCTGCGCATCCTTCTTCGCGGATGTCGACGTGGTCTTGTGCTTCTTGCCTCCCTTGTCCGCGTCGCTCTCCTCAAGATCGGTGGGCTCGTCGTCATTCGCCGCAAACGCCATGGGGGCCGCTGGTGACTGCAGGAGGGCGAGAGACAGCATGAACATGGACGGACCTCAGCGATGGCGGGGGCGAGGGGAAGACGGGCGCGCGCTCGCGTGACGCAAGCGCCGGCAGCATATCACGAACGGGCGCGGGTTGCCGGAACGCTCTATCCGCGTTCCCTACTCCGCCTTCTTCTTGGCCTTCTTCTTCGGGGCGGCGTCAGCCTCGACCGCAGGCGCGGTCTCGACAGCGGCGGTCTCGACAGCGGCCGTCTCAGCAGCCGCAGCAGCCTCGGCCTTCGCGGCCTTCCGCTTCTTGGGCGGGGGGGCGTCTTCCGCGGCAGGCTCGGCGGCGACCTGCATGGTCAGGGGCTCGGCGGCGACCGGCTCGGCGACGGGCGCCTCGGCAGTCACCAGCTCGGCGCGCTCCAGCAACCAGTCCAGCGTGCGCTCCTCGGAGAGCCGCTTGCGGAGCTCCTCGACCGCGTTGTCCTTCGCAAAATAGCCTTTGATGGCCTCCTTGCGCTGGCCGCGCATGTCGGCGATCTCCTGGTACTTCGCGTCCAGATCGTCGTCCGTCACGACGATGGCCTCGGCCTTGGCGACGGCGTCGAGCAGGATCGACGAACGGGCCGCGAACGCGCCGCGCTCGCGCAGGTCCGCCAACTGGGCCTCGCTGTACCGGAGGTTCCGGGGATCGCGACCGCGCTGGGCAGCCTGGATCTTGAGCTCCTCCAGCAGGAGCTGGAGGTGACTCTCGACCATCGCGGGCGGCACCTCGATCGGGTGACGAGCGAGCAGCACCTGGAGGAGGTTCACGCGCGCCTGGTTGCGGGCCGCCTCGTTCGCCGTGTTCTCTTCCTGCATGCGGAGGGCCGCGCGCATCGCCTCGACGCCACCCTCATAACCAAGCTCGGTGGCGACCTCGTCGGACAGCTCGGGGACACGCGAAACCTGGATGCCAACGACGGTGACGCGCACGTCACGCGTCTGGCCGCGGAGCGACTGGGCCGGCGCGTTCGAGCCGAAGCTCACGCTGCCATTCGCGCTACCGCCGCGCTTCAACCCGACGACCAGCGCGTCCACGCCCGGGTAGTACCGATCGCCGACCGTGTTGACCATCGTGCCACTCTCCACCACGTCGTCGCCAACCGCGATCTCGGTGAGGACGAGGTCGCCGCGCTCGACAGCCCGGTCTTCCTCAACCGCCACGAGCCGGGCAGCGGCGCCGAGCCGCGCGCGCACCTGCGCCTCGACCTGCTCATCGCTCACGGCCACGACCGGAAAATCAACCTTCACGCCGGCGTAGTTGCTGACCTGGACGCTCGGCTTGACCTGCACCTTGATGCTGAACGCGAAATCGCTGGCGACGGACAGGTCCTCCGCGGTTTCGACCTCGGGCTGGCCGAGGTACTCAACGTCCACGGAAGCCTCGCGGAACTTGAAGTTCATGAGGTCCGATGCGACCTCTGCGCGGATCTGCTTTCCGAAGCGCGCCTCGATGATGTTGCGGGGGATGTGACCGCGACGAAACCCGGGGAGGTTGATCTTGCCGGCGTAGCGCTTGAACGCGTCGTCGACCTTCTTCTTGACCTCGGCCTGCGGGACCGTGATGGCGATGCGCTTCTGAGTGGCGGAGATCTGGTCTACCTGAACGGACATGGGAACCTCGAGGTCGAGTGGGAGGCGCGGTGCGATCGCGCCATCGAAAGGGAGTGCGAGAAGGGGGAGTTGAACCCCCAAGGGTTGCCCCGCCAGATCCTAAGTCTGGTGCGTCTGCCAGTTCCGCCATTCTCGCCTAGCAGGCAGCCGGAGAGTTCCGGAAAAATCAGATGCGGGGAGTGCTGAGGGTTCAGCGCCTCCCCGCATGGATGGTGGGCCCCCCGGGAATCGAACCCGGAACCTGCGGATTAAGAGTCCGATGCTCTGCCAATTGAGCTAGGAGCCCGTGTCATACGACGAAAGCTGGGGTGGAAGACGGGGCTTGAACCCGCGACACCTGGAATCACAATCCAGTGCTCTACCAACTGAGCTACATCCACCGTAGCCGCCGCGGCTTATATTCACCTGACGTGAACGTGCAAGGCGCGAGAACCGGCCTCCCGAGGCGCTGCCTCCAGGCGGCGCGTTGCTGCATGCTGCTGGTGCTGCCGATCGGCGCCTGCTTCCACGTCGCCGGCGAGACCTCCCCGGCGGCCCCGGCCGAGCCCCCCGGCCAACTCGCGGCGGACATCGCCGAGAGCGAAAACCTCTTTCTGGCTCACAACGTCGGGTTTGGCCCGGCGGTCGCCTACACCGCGCAGACGCGCTCGCAGGGCGGCGTCGTGGTCACCGCCACGCCGGCCCGGCTCGAAGCCGAGGCATGGAATTCCTGGCCCGACGGGACCGCGCGCCTCGTCAACGACGCCGTCGCGTTCGGAATGGAAATCGCCATCCACCCCGACCCGGACCACGCCTCGGTGCAGTGGGACCCGCGCCACACCGAGCTCGCCGTCAACACCACGGACCAGGTCTTCCCGCCCGCCATCGAGCCCGACGAGATCCTCACCCGACTCCTGCTCCTCGCCCGCTACGAGGCTCGCGGCGGCCTCCCGCCCGACGCGCAACTGCGGCTCCGCAACGCCGACGCCTTCCGGACCGCGTACCTGACCACCGCGCCCGCCCCCTCGGCAGTCGGTACCGTCATCTTTCCCGCGCCGGCCGCCAACCTGTTCGCGGTCGCGCTGCAGCTCAAGCTGGGCGTGGAGGTCGACGGAAGCCGGGTCGAAACGTTCGTCTTCCTGTTTGAGTAGCCCTCAGGCCGCCCGGAGCCGGCTCACGAGGCCCCGCAGCCCGAGCAGGTAGCTCTCCGCGCCGAAGCCGAACACCACCCCCGCCGCCACGTCCGAGAGGTAGGAGTGGTGACGGAAGGGCTCACGCGCCGCGACGTTCGACAAGTGCACCTCGACAAAAGGGAGGTTCGCCGCAAGTAGCGCGTCCCGGAGGGCTACGGAGGTGTGCGTCCAACCACCGGCGTTGATGACGATGCCGGCAAATGCACCCCGAGCGCCCGCGATCCGGTCGAGGACCACCCCCTCGTGGTTTGACTGCTCGCAGTCCACGGCGACGCCGAGCTCCTGCGCCAGCGCCGACAGCCGCGCATGAATCTCTGGCAGCGTGGTCGAGCCGTAGCGGTCCGGCTCGCGTGTTCCAAGCATCTGCAGGTTGGGGCCCGACAACACGAGGATCCTCACGACGGGCCTCCAGCCGGCCAGAGCGCCGCGGAGAGCGCGTACCGCTCAGCCCCTGTGGGGCGCTCCGTGGTCTCCCCGGCGAGGGCAGCCGCGACCTTGGCCCGTCCAGGCAGCACCCGGTACGCGCGGGGCTCCAGCGCCTCGACCCACGAAACCGGCCGCCCGCCCGCCGCCCAGGCGAGGTCGGCCAACCGCTCCGCGCCACCCGTGCTCGGCGCCCCCTGCTCGGCCCGGCCCGCGATGGCAAGCGCGCGCCCGTAGTCGCCGGACGACACGCACTGCCGAATAAGCGAGTCCGAATCAAACGGATCTTCCGGAGGGGCGGGACGTTCCACAGGCGGAAGCGTCACGCCGACCCCCGTCGCCTCACCGATTCCGGCCATGCGAAGGGCGTCGAGCTGCGCTCGGGCCTCCGCGAGCCGCCGCTGACCGAGCAGCAGCCGGACGAGCAGCCCGCGCGCGGCATCGTTCGCGGGATCCTGCTGGACGACCTCCACGAGAATGTCAGCGGCCAGCGCAGGTCGCCCAGCGTCATCATGCAGCCTGGCCGCCACGAATCGAGCCGAGGGCTGATCGGGGTGATGGACGTGGCCTTGCCGAAGGGCGGCGAGCGCCTCGTCGGCCCGCCCCGCCTTCCGCAGCGCCTCTGCCAGCGCAACGAACGCAAGTGACCTTGGATCTTCCTTGACTTTCTGAGCGTACCGCTCGACGTCGAGCGAGGCCAACGCTAGAACGTAGGCGCGAGCTGGAAGGACAGGGTCTCGGTGCCGATGCTGGCGAAGATCGGGATGTTCACCGGCGAATCACTGCTGTCGACGCCGACGGAGTCGACGAAGACGTAGACCGGAAGGATGCCGCGGTTGTCCGTCGCTGCGGACATGTAGGTGGGCTGGAAACCACCGAGCTCCGCGTAGTCGCCGCTGAACTCGATGTACTGCTGACCTTCCACGTCAAACCAGGCATAGCAGGGGTCCGTCGGGTCCGTCGGCGGGTTCGTGGCGCAGTTGGTCTCGTACCCGTCCACAACGCGCACGGCCTGTTCCGCGATGAGGTACGCGCCGGTCCAGCCGGACGTCACCTCGATCTGGATGTCGTTGAGCGGCTCGCCGTCGGGCCCGAGGACGCCGATGTACGTGTAGAAGAGGCCACCGACCTGATCGCCCGGCGTGGTCCAGGACGAATCGACCGCGAACGAGATGTCCTCCGGCATCACGAGCTGGGAACCGTACGGCGCGGCGATCGGCCCCGGAGCGCACCCGGCGAGCGCGAAGGCGGCGATGAGGGAACCAAAAGCGGCGAGCGGGGCGAGGGAGCTGGACATACTAGCCTCCGAAGGGAGCGAATCAGGCGGACGGAGAGGGTGACGGGCCCTGGGGCCGGGAGTCGAAGAGCACATCGACCAGCGCCGGCACCTCAACGAGGGGCAGGCTCCGGAGTTCCACGCGACCTGGGGCCGCGGGCACAACGAGGGTGATTGTAGCACGGTCCCGCTTCTTGTCGAAGGCCACGGCCGAAACGAGCGCGCTGCGGTCGAGGTCGAGGGGGGGGGCGACAGGCAAACGCAGGCCGGCGCAGACCTGCTCGATCCGGCGCGCGAGCCCCCGTTCCGTCCATCCCCGGCGTTCGCAATAGGCCGTCACCGCCACGAGGCCGATCGCGACAGCCTCGCCATGGCGGAGGCGCCCGTACCCGGCCACCGACTCCAACGCGTGTGCCAGCGTGTGCCCGAGGTTCAGCGTGGCGCGCACCCCGGATTCGCGCGGGTCAGCGGCGACGACGGCCGCTTTGCACGCGACGGAGGCGCGCACCGCACGGGCGAGCGCCTCATGGGATCGCGCGTTGAGGTCGGCCCGGTCGGCCTCGAGCTGGGCGAGGGCGTCCTCCCCCGACAACACGGCATGCTTCACGACCTCGCCCAGGCCGGAGCGCACCTCGTCGTCCGGGAGCGTGTCGAGCACGTCGAACGGCGCGTACACCAGCCTCGGCTGCCAGAACGCGCCCACCAGGTTCTTCCCGTGCACGGTGTTCACCGCCACTTTTCCCCCAACACTCGCGTCCACCATGGCCAGCAGCGTCGTGGGCACCTGGACGAACGGCAATCCGCGCAGGATGGCCGCTGCGGCGAAGCCGACAAGATCGCCCGTCACCCCGCCGCCAAGCGCCAGCACGGGCGTCCGACGGTCGATCTGCAAGGCGAGGACGTCCTCGACCAGCCCCTGCCACGTCCCGAGCGTCTTGTGGGCCTCCCCGTCGGGAAGCGTGATGCGGACGGGATCCCAGCCCGCCCCACGCAGGGATGCCTCGGCTCTGGCCGCGTGCAGCGGACCGACGACATCGTTGGTCACGACGACGACCCGCCCGGGGGGCAGGACTGCTGACACGGCCGCCCCGAGCCCCGTCAAGTCGGCCGCCAACGCCACCGGATAGGTGCTCCCCTCCACGGCGACCAACGTCGTCCCGAACGACGTGCTCACCACATCGCCTCCACCCGAGCGGCGACGCGCTCGGGCGACACCCCGTCGGTGTGCACCCAGACCCCGAACCCGCGCCAGCCGGGCTCGCGTTGCACCAGCAACCGCCTCACCCCAAGCGCGCGGTCGCCACGCAGCATCGGCCGCGCCACGGCATCGCGGCTGAGCCGCCCCACCAGCACCTCCGCGTTCGCCATGAGCACAACCCGGGACCATGCCATGAGCCTCGGTAGCCCCTCGCCGACCGTCCCGCCCCCGAGCGCGAGCACGACGTCGGTCAACGCCGCGACCGCCGTCAGCGCGGCGCTCTCCCAGCGGCGGAACTCGGCCTCGCCACCCCGCGCAAAGATCGCGGGAATGCTCGCCCTGGCAACCCGCTCGACCTCGGCGTCCAGATCAACAAAGCGCAGCGACGATCGGGCGGCGATCAAGCTCCCAACCGTGGACTTGCCGACCCCCGAGGGCCCGGCGATGGCGATGCGCTTCACGACCTGACCGCTGGCCGACCCGCCCGGCCTACTTGGAGGACGTGGAGACGCTGGCGGCCGTCGACCCCGTGATCGGAACGATGTGCGGGGTGATGAACACCAGCATCTCGTTCTGCGAGCTTGACTTCAGCGAGTTCTTGAAGAGGTACCCGATGATCGGGATGCTTCCGAGACCAGGAACCCGGCCTCCGGACTGCGACTCGGAGGTCGCGTACACGCCGCCAAGAACGGCCGTGTCCCCGTCCGCCACGAGGACCCGCGTGGTGATCTCCTTCGTGGAGATCGCGGGCTGCCCCTGGACCGCCTGCGAGAAGTCAGCGCGGTTGTTCGTAAGCGCGATCTCAAGCGAAACGGTGTTGTCCGAGGTGATGTGCGGCGTGACCTTCAACTCCAACGCGGCCGTGAGGAACTGAACGGACGTGCCGTTCTGGCTGGTGGACAGGTAGGGAATGCGCGCGCCCTGGGTCACCGTCGCCGCCTCGTTGTCGAGGGCCGTCACGGACGGGCTGGAAACGATCTTGCCCCAGCCTTCGGTTTGCGCGGCGGTGAGGCGGGCGTCGATGTTCAAGAGCCCCGGGATCGACCCGAGGGCCAGATTCACGCCGCTGGTGGCCGCGGTCGCGCCGAGGTCCATCAACAAGCTGTCGCTCGCGGCGGACGTGTAGAAGTGGGTCCCGCCGGTGGTCGTCTTGCCGATAGCGCCATCCGCCCCGATGGAGTTCGGGAAGAAGGCCCCGGTGGGGTACCCCGTGCTCGCGGACGCATTCACGTCCGACCCCCACTGGATTCCGAGGGAGCGGGTGAACTGCGAGGTTGCCTCGACGAAACGGGACTCGATGCGCACTTCGCGCGCCGGAGAGTCCAGCTTGCGGATGAGCGCGCGTGCCTGCGCCACATTGCTCGGCAAATCCTGGATGATGAGCTGGTTGCCGCGGGTATCCGTCTCCACGGAGCCGCGGTCACTGAGCACGGAGGACACCTGGTCCTTGACCTCGTCCGCCTTCGCGTAGTTCAGCGGCGCAACGTAGACCTGCAGCTCTTCGAGGGCGTGCTGCGCCTTCTCCGCCTCGAGCTGGTCCTGCTGCTCGGACTTGATGGTCTCGATGGAGGCCACGCGGATGACGTGCCCCATGCGCTGTGCCGCCAGGCCCTTGGCCTGCAGCACCGCAGAGAGCGCCTCGTCCCACGGCACGTCCTTCAGCCGCACCGTGACGGTGCCCTTCACCTCATCCGACGCGACGATGTTCACGTCCGCGAACTCGGCGATGAACCGGAAGACCGCGTGGATGTCCGCGTTCTGCAGGTCGATGCTCATGCGGCGACCGACGAATTTCGTGGACGAGTCCCCGACCGAGCTGGCGAATGACAGGTCCGAGGAGCCACCGGTGCCGTTGGCGAGCGTCGACTGCGCGTCGATCTGGTTGCCCTTGCCGCCGATCAACAGCTCACCGCCGCTGGAGTTGGAGAGCCCTTGCCCGCCGTTCGTGGCGGGGGTCGACGGCGCAACGTCGGAACCCTTGTCCACCGCGGCATCCCGCGCGTCCATCTGGTCCTTGGGGATCTGGATGGAGAGCACCTCCAGCCCGCCTTCCTTCGCGACGGAGTACTCTGCACCCTCGCGCAGCCGAACCGCAATGCGAACGCCGGACTTCGTCGTGTAGGCCTTGACGGAGTCGACCGCGCTGTAGAAGAACTGGCTGTTCAACTCGCGCTTGAGGCTCGCGGGCATCGAGGCGCCGGCAAGGTCGACCGTGATGAGGTTCTTCTCGGGCTGGGTGATGACCGGCTCCACGTCCTTCGCGCCGATCAGCACGCGGCTGACGCGGTCCTTCTGCTGGAAGTCGAGGGTTGCCAGGGTCGCGCCGGCGGGGAGGGCGGCAGGGCCGGAGAGCTTGAGGGCCTCCCCCGAGCCGGACGACGTCTCCACCGGCGCGGGGGCGACGGTCGCAGCCGGAGCGGTTGGAGCGGCGCTGAGGGCGGCAGCAAGCGGATCAGCGGCCTCGCCGGCCTTCAGGGTGAGGATGATCGCCCCCCCGTCGGACTTCACGTCCCAGGTCGCAGCCTTCTCCAGGTACAACGTCAGCCGGACGTTGTCGGAGCCGTCGTTGAAGGCGGAGAACTCCGACTTCGTGACGATCCCGCCGGCAGGCGCAGTGCTGCCTTCGGCGAGCTTGGCCCCGGCGATGTCGATCACGAGCCGCTCGGGATTGGTCTCCCGGAATGGGCTGACGGTGGGCGACGAACCCGTGGCCGTGACCGCGATGCGGACCACGGTCAGGTCCGCAGCGGTGCCGATCACCGCGCTTGACACGGTGACAGGATCGGCCGCGTACGCCGGGCGCGCGAGGGCGGTCCCCAGCGCGAGCGCCAACACGAGCCCTCGGACGAGGCTTGAGCTGGTGAGGGGATTCCGAGGGGCATGGAACTGCATGGAGACTCCGCGTTCTGACATCACTTCTTGGTGTCCTTGCCGGGGAAATGGACAGTGACCGGGTTGACGACGAGCTCGCCGTCGATGGTCTGGTACTCTTCGGTGACAACCACCGCCTCATCCGAGATGGAAGTGACCTTCCCCCAGTTCCGGCCGACGTAGGTGCCGACCTGAATGCAATGGCCGGTGCCCTCGGGGTCGATGAGCAGGGCCCGGGGAACGTTCGTGGCCCAGATCACGCCTGAGAGCACGAACTTGTCGACATCGTAGCGCTGCAGGGGCGGCGTGTTCGGGTCGATCGGGGCTCCGACCCCCTTGTCCTTCCCGGTGTCGTAGAACGGCTTGAAGGGATCGCGCTTGCCGGCGGGATTGTAGAAGTATTCGTCCACCGCCGGTCCGGCAGCGACGTCCTCGGCAACGTCCGCCTTCTTGGCAGCGGGGGCCGCGACAGGCGCGTTGCCCGTCGGAATCGGGTCGCCGCAGCCCGCGGTGGCGCCCATGACACCGAGCGCAAGGAGGAAGATCGTGACGTGCTTATTCACCTTTGCCTCCCGCCGGGGCCTTGCCGCCCTTCTTGTCCTTCGCATGCGCGAGGTTCGCGGCGATCTCGTCGTCGCTCAGGAACCGGTAGGTCACCACCTTGCCACTGACCGTCAGGCTGACCTCCTCACCGCTCTGCTGCGGCGACCCCATGTCCACGTCCGTGACCGAGACGATTCGGCTCATCTTGCTCACGCGGTCGAAGAAGATGCCGACCTCGTGGTAGCCGCCATCCATCACGATCTCCACGGGGACCTCCGCGTAGTAGTCGTGCATCACTTCGGGCAGGGGTTGGAACTTCCGAACGTCCAGACCGCTCTTGCGCGCCAGGCCGTCGATCTCGCTCAGCAGGCCAGGGATCTCCCGGTCGTTGGGCAGCTCCTTGAGCGCCTGCTTGAGCTTCGCCGCGAGGTCTTCAAGCCGCGCCTCAAAGGCGGGCCGGTTTGACGCCCGGGCCCGCACCGCATCCCGCTTGGTGGTCAGATCCTTCTTCTTGGCGTTCGCCACGTCGATACCCTCGAACGTGGGCGCGATGAGCGAGAAGTAGACGGCGACGAGGATGATGATGTAGCCGAGTGCCGCCACGAGCCAGCGCTGCGAGCGCGGGAGCCGTTGGAACTGGTCGATGAACCGATTCACGTGCCACCTCCAGCGGGGGCGGCCGGCGGCGCTGCCGCGGGCGCGGGGAGAAGGTCAGGGGCGGGCGGAGAGGCCGGAGCCGGAGCGGGTGCGGCCGCCGGGGCTGCGGCTGGGGCGGCAGGCGGGGTGCCCGTGGCGGGTGCCGCAGGCGCTGCGGGGGCGTCAGCCGGCTTTGCACCGGGCGCGGCCGGCGACTCGAGAGGAGCGCCAGTGGCCGCAGGACTCGCGCCGGCGGGTGCGGTGGTAGCGGGTGCGGCGGTTGCCTTCCCGTTCGCGTCGACCTTGACCGAGGTGACCCGCGCCGTGATCTCGAATTTCTTGAGCGTCGTCGACGAATTCTTGTCCGGGGTCACCGCTTCGATGTTCTTCAGGAACACCTGCTCGAAGTAGGGCGAGGCGTCGAGCGCCCGCAAGTACTCGGAGATCATCGTGTTGGTCGCCGCGATGCCCTGAATCGTCAGGCTGTCGCCCTTCTGCGTCATCCGCGTGAGCGTCAGCTTCTCGGGCGCGGCCGTGGACATGTCGTCCAGCATGTGAACGGGGCCGGCCTTCTTGCCGCGCAGGTCGTCGATGACGTCGAGCTTGCGCTGGAGGTCCTTCTCGAACTTCTCCATCTCGTCGACGCGCTTGGCGTCGGCGGACAGCTTGTCGATCTCGTTCTGCAGCGCGGTGTTGTCCGCCTCCACGTGCGAGAGCTGGAGCTGGGTCGCCCCCCAGATGGCGAGCCCCGCGAACAGGGCCAGGGCAGCCCCGGCGGCAGCCAGAAACGCTTCACGGCGTACCGCTTCCTGCTTCTTGGACGTCCGTACCGGTAGAAGGTTGATCCGAATCATTTGTCTTCCGCCCTCCGCAACCCCAGACCGACGGCGATGGCAGCCTGAGGCGCCATGTTCTGGAGGAAGTTCGGGTTGATGGCGCGTTCATCAACCTGGATCTTGCGGAACGGGTCCGCAATCTCAACCGCACACCCGCAGCGCGCTTCGAGGCTGGGCTTGAGCCCAGGCGTCACACACGCGCCGCCCGTCAACACGACCCGCCCGAGCGCTCCGCCACCGGCGGTCGAGAGGTAGAAGTCGAGCGAACGATGGACTTCACCCGCGATGTTCTCGGAGACGTTTGCGAGCACGCGCTCGACCTCCTCGGGAACGACCGCGCTGCGATCACGCTCGGCCCCGCCGACCTTGAAGGCTTCGGCCTCCTCAAAGGAGACGTTGAGCGAGCGCTGGATCTCCTCCGTGTAGTTGCGGCCGCCGATCTGCAGGTCGCGCGTGAAGGCGCTCACCCCGCGCCGCAGCACGTTGATGTTCACGGTGCTGGCCCCGACGTTCACGAGCGCGACGGGGTCCGCCGAAACCTCGTTGTTGAGCGTGTACATGTTCTCCATCGCGAAGGCCGCGACGTCCACGCAAACCGGCTTCAGCCCCGCCTCCAGCAACACGCTCTGGTACTCGTTCACGAGCTCCTTGCGGGCTGCCACGAGCAGGACTTCCATCTGCCCGGCCTCGTCGGCCTGCCCCTGGAGGATGAACGCGTCGATGTACACGTCGTTCACGTCAAAGGGGATGTACTGCTCGGCCTCCCAGGTGATCGACTCGTCAAGCTCGTCCTGCGTCATCACCGGCAGGGAGATGCGCTTGATGATGACCGAGTTTCCGGAGACGCCGACCACGGCCTCCTTCGTCTTCACCTTGTTGCGGGCGACGAGGTCCCGGATGGTGCTGACGATGGCGGTGGTGTTCATGAACGCGCCGTCCACGATCGCCTCCGGGGGAAGCGGCGCAACACCGAAGTGCTTGAGCCGGTACTTCCCTGAGCGTTCCTGCTCCAGCTCAAGCAACTTGACGTGGCTGGAACCGATGTCGAGCGCGATGGCGTTCTTGGTGCGAGCGATGAGAGCCAACGGGGAATCCTTCTTGCCGAGCAGGTGCAGCCCGGCACGCGGTTGTACCAAGAACTATCCCCCCGAGTCAACGATTGTCGATCTGCGATACGAGAAGACCCATGACGATGACCCCCGGAACCCGCCAGAGGAACCCGCGCGCAGGCCTGTCAGCGGGGCTGCAGTGGGCCGGCCTCGGCCTCTGGGTATCGGCATATATCGCGAGCTATACGTCGCTCTTCGGCTCGGGGCTGCTGGTCATGGGAGGCACCCTCGCGGCCCTGACGCTCGGCGCCGTACTTCTTCCCCAACCGCGACATCGCCGATTCGCCATGATCGGCCCGGTCCTTGGCGCGCTGGGCTGCCTCGGCGCGCAGTCCGTCCTCGCCGGCCTCCCCGCCGATCTGGTGCCCGCTGGCGCGTTCGGGCTCGCCGTCCTGGCCGCGTGGGGCGTGTCGCCGCTGTTGGCATGTCAATCGCTCGCCTTGAACCCCCTCTCTGGCTCGCTTCTGCTGGCAGGCACCTGTGCCGGCTACGAGCTCGGCGTGCTGCCCGCGCTCTTCAGCGCCATCGCCCTCGGCGGCTGTGGCGCGTGGCTGGCGGGCTCGGATGTAACGGCGGATTTTCGCACGTCGACGGACGGGATCGCGCATAAGGTAGCGCGCACCTTTGCTTTCCTCGCCGTGCTCATCGGGCTGGGCGCGGGATTGTCGGTGCTCCGAAGCCCGCTGACACCCGCGACTGCGGGCGCGCTGGCCGGTTTCGTGGGGGTCATCGCGGGTTTGTCCCTCCCCGGCTCGCGCGCCTGGGGGCGGGTGTGGATGGCGCTGGGCGCCAGCGGCGCCGCGGGAATCGCGTTCCTCGCCGGGGCGCTACCGCCCCGAATGGCGGCGCTCACGACATGGCTGGCGGCGCATTCGGCCGCCCTGACGCAAACGGATCGCCCCGCACTCCTGGTTCTGGCGGCCACAGGCCTGGCCGCCGGCGCGATCCTCAACGGGATCCAGGCGCGCCCGCGCGAGCAGGCGTGGGCTGCCGTGGCGGCGGCTGGCCTCCTGCCCTTCGCCCTGCCGCTCCTGTCCACGGAGACCACTGAGCACGCCGCCTCCGCGCTCGTCAGCGTCGGCGCGGACTCCGGGATGCGCGAGCGGCTCGACGCTCAGCGTGCGCGACTGCCCGTGCAATTCGCCTCGTTCACCGCCGCGGGCCCCGCTCTGGTGCGTGGAAAGAAGGGGGAGCTGCTCGCCGAGCTGGACGGCTCGGTCGTCGATCCCGACAGCCGGGCCGCCCGTGGCGAGCGGTTTGCCGGAACGCTCGGCGCCTGCCTCACGGACGGGCGGTCGCAGGCGCGGGTGGCGGGCGACGACATGGGGATCGCCGTAAAGGCGCTGTTGTCACAGGGTTTTCACGCGGTCGACACAGCAGTTCCCGACCCCGCTCGCATGCAGGTGTGGGCTGATCTGGCGCCCCTGGCGAAGGCCGCGTGGACCCACCCGGCCACGCGCATTCTCGGCCTACCAGCGCCATTCGTCGCGCAGGGGGGTGCGCCCGCAGACGTGGTCGTCAACATCCTGCGCAACGGCTGGACGGACGCGCGCCAGGCCCTCCCCTCACCCGCCGCCCTCTCCGCGACGCGACGCTCGCTGTTCCCCGGCGGCGTCTACGTCCTCTCCGTCTCGACCACCCGCATCGACGCAGACGCGTTCATCGGCCTCGCCAACGCCGTCAGCGCCGCCTTCCCGTCGGTCACGGTCTGGCTCCCGCCTGTCGGCGTCGACACGGCCATCTTCGTCGCCCGGCCCGAGGCGTCCCCGACCTTCGCCTGGTCCCGCCTCGCCTCCTGCATCGCAACCGACCGCGAAGAGCTGCGCCACGACGCGATCCGGAGCCCCAACGACCTCGCGGGGCTGCTGCTCGGCGATGGCACGATCATCCCAACCGGCGACCCGCCGTCCGGGCTGCGGATGCCCCAGCGGCTGGCGGTCGGCGACCCCAACCCGCTCGCCCGCCTGAACGCCACCAATTTCGACGCCGCCACCGCCTGGGCCGGGGCCGAGGCCGAGGCTCCCGACCTCCGGGCCCGGCACGAGTCACTCCTGCGCTTCCAGGACGCGATCGCCCAGGCTGCCGCAGGCGACATGCAGGCCGCGGTAAAGGCCGCTCGAACCCTGTCGACCGCTCCCGGCGGCGGCCGCAGCGTGGAGACGCTGGTGCGTGGCTACCTGGACCGGGCGCGGTCGCTCATCGAGCACGCCGGCAAGGAGGGCCCTTCGTCAAAAAGCTGGGGTCCCGCCGAGACGGCCCTCGCCAACGCCCGCCTGCTCTACCCCGACCTCGGGGAGGCCTGGTGCGTGGAGGGCCGAATGGACGAGCTTCGCGGCCAGCTTCCGCGCGCCGAGGAGGCGTACACGACATGCGCCGAAAAAGACCCCGACTCGCTCGAAGCGCTGGACGGGCTGGCCCGAACGCGCGGGGAGAGCGGCAACCTGACGGGTGAGGAAGAGGCGCTACGCAACGCTGTGACCCGCCATCCCGAGTCGTGGCGGGACAAGCAGTCGCTTGCCACGCTTTACAAGGATCTGGGCCGATTCCCGGAGGCTGAGGCCCTGGCGCGCGAGGCCGTGGCCGACTCTGCCCGCGAGGCCTCCCCCCCCTGGCAGCCGCACCTCCTCCTCGCGGAGGTCTACGCGGCGACTGATCGGTACACTTTGGCGATCACCGAGGCGAACACGGCGCTCAGCGTCAAGCCCAACGCCGAGGCGCTGGCCATCCGCGCCGGCGCCAAGCTGAACCTCAACCAGCCCGACCAGGCCGAACGCGACGCCCGGGACGCCCTCTCGCTCGATCCGGACAGCGTGGCCGCCCGATTCGAGCTGGGGCACATCCAGGCCGTCAAGGGCGATTACGACGGCGCAACAGCCTCGTTCAAGGCGGTGCTGGCGCTGGACCCGAAGAACGAGGCCGCCAGGGCCAACCTGCAGAAGCTCGCGCAGATGGGGAAGGAGTAGGGACGCTGGAGGCCGGGATGCCCTCACCCGTCCTCCACCCTGACGCCTTCCTCCTGCAGCCTGACGCCTCCAGCCTTCCTCCCCTCAGTACATCTCCATCCACGCGACCGTCGCCGTGTTCATGAAGACGGCGTTGGTCGCGGTGATCGTATCGACGACAGCGTCCGAGCCGTCCGTCGTGGGGGTCGCGGTGCCGTAGTAGACGGTGCCGTTGCCAACGGTGACGCCCGAGGTGTAGCCAGACATGGACACGGACGAGTCGTCCGAGCTGTCCGCGACGCCGTCGCCGTTGGTGTCGATGCCGGGTGAGCAATCGTCGAACTTGATGCCGTAGACCTTGCCCGTGCCGTCTTCGCAGCGGTCGGCGTTGGGGGTGTACGTCGTGAAGTACACCACGCCGGCGTAGACGAGCGGGTCCGAGGTCAAGCCCTCGCCGGAGTCGAGCGGGAGGTACCCGTCATTCCCGTTGCAGGTGATCGGCTGCGCCGTGGACGTGCAGCTTGTCGGATCGGCATCGTACATGGCGAAGAAGTAGCCGGTGTCCGTACCGTCGCGGTTGAAGGGCGTGCCCGTGCCCCAGTAGACGCCGAGGGAGCCGTCCGAGCGCCAGGACGTGGTCGCCGCGTAGTAGACCTCAGGGCGCGCGCCAACGCCGTTGGAGCCGTCCGTGCCGTTCAGCGGGTCGTACCACTCGCACCAGGTCAGGTCGTCGACGTCCGCGGTGTTGATGAGCGCCTTGTACATCCACGACGATCCCGGAACGAGCGGCGTGCTCGGGCCGGCGCCGCCCTGATCGGTCGGCGTGTAGGCGGTCGTGACGGGGAAGTACATCACGTCCGCGTCGCCATCGCCGTCCGCGTCGACCACGGCCAGCGCGGCCGAGATGTACGTGTTCTCGATGTTGGAGTCGGAGTCGTAGTTCAGCGCGCTGGCGCTCTCGTGGCTGTCGAGGATCTCGGGGTGCTGGTCCCCGATGTTGTCGCCAGCGTCGGAGTAGCCGACGTTCTCGGAGGTGGAGAACGGCGTGTCGCCGACGTTCCACATGTAGAGGTTCGCCTCGGCCGACTGGTAGTAGGCCGTGCCGCTGCTCCCGGTGAACCCGGCCGCCCGACCGCCGCCCCACATCGCGACCCACTGGTCGTGGTTGCGCGAGCCGTCGTTGACGTTGAACACCACCGGACGGCTGGTCGTGTAGCCCATCGCCGTGGCATCGGTCGTGTTGGTCTCTTCCCAGAGGAACGTCGGGTACCGGGTGCTGGTGATGTCCAGCGCCATCGTGACCGGCCCGCCGAGCCCCTGCGAGACGACGACGACGCGGTGCCACTCGCTGCCGTCAGCCGCCTTGGTGCCGTCGCCATCGGAGTCGATCCAGACGTCCTCGACGACCGGCGTGGCGTCGAACATGAACGTGCGGCCGTAGAACATCTGATCGACGAGGTGGTTCGCCCACTCCGTGTCATGCTCGCGCTGGAGCAGGTAGCCAGGGATCCAGCCCCAAAGCTCCTGGCCCTTCTCATCGTTGACCGTGTCCGGGTCGTCTTCCAGGCGGAAGGCATGGAGCATGCCGTCGTTCGCGGGGACGAGGACGATCGTGGGGACGTTCGAGGTATCGGCCTCCAACCCGGCGAGGAACGCCTGGTAGGTCGTGTCCATCGAGAACATGCCGTCGCGCGCCGAGACGACGACGGGCACCGCGTAGGGAGAATCCTGCAACTTCCAGGAGCCGTGCTCCTGGTCGATGTAGCGGAAGGTCGACGTCGGCAGACCACGGCCGAAGTCGACCATCGCCTGCAGATCGTCGTCGTCGACGTCGCAGTCCAGATCGAGATCGTAGGCCTCGGGCGAGGAGGAGCCCGCGACGCAAGCGGACCAGTCGACACGACTGGTGTCGAGGAAGCTGTCCAGCAGCGACGACGTGCCGACCGCGGTGACGAAGTCGTTGTCGAACGAGAGGCGCTGGTCGGCGGCCTGCGAGCTCATCTTCGTCGCGACGTTGTCGTCCCAGAAGTAGATGTCACGGTGACGGATACCGTCGTCGTCGAACTCGTTGTGGTCGGCGTGCTCGACGATACGGCTGACGAGCAGGTCGCCGCCGTCCCACACCGCGCCGCCGTAGCTTGCGTCGCCGGCCGTGTAGTCCACGGTCCCGTAGTACGGGTCGGTCGGGTCGGTGACGAGGGAGTACGCGCGGACGTGACCTTCTGCGAGCGGGTTGTCCCCGGTCATCTCGTAGAAGTCGTAGATCATGTACGCGCCGTCCGTCGTGATGACGGGCGAGGAGCGCGTGTAGGTACCGGCCTCGATCTCGGCGAAGATGTTGGTGATCGCGCCGAGGATCTCGTCGCCGGTGGAGACGAGCGTGTACGTGCCCTCGCCGACCGTGTTCAACTCGGCGTTGTAGTAGAGGTCGTCCGCGACCGTGCCCGAGGCATACCCGAGCCCGATCGTGTGCACGACCGCGCGCTGCGTGCCCGAGAGCGAGGACCAGTCCGTGTTGTAGAGGTGCGTCACGAGCTGATCGTAGAGGCACTCGGAGTCGGGCGAGGTCGCCTCCACGTAGGTCGAGTCGCAGGTGATGTCCGGGCTGATCGAGGCGTGGGACGCCGCGAAGCCGATCTGGTCGTCGTCGACCGGCGCGCCCTTGGCGAGCACGACGATGTACGTGCTCGTGCACGCGTAGCCGATCGGCGAATCGCCGAAGGCGGCCACGCCGTCCCCATCCTGGGTGCTGGCGCCGAGGTAGCTGTCGCCGATGTCCTCGAGGGTCTCCGCCATGTTCCGGGTCGTGCCGGTGCCCGGGCTCACCGCCGCCAGGTCCGCCGAGATCTCCGCGTAGGAGCTACCGACTGGCGCGATTGGAGTGAACGTGTCCGTGCCCGCGGACGTCGCCGTGCCGACCACGCCAAAACGGGCAAAGTCGTAGTGGCGCGAGAGGTTCTCGATGGCGGTGACGGTGTCCGTCCAGCAGGAGTTGGTGCTCACGCCGTCGCACGAATTGTTCATGTCCGCCGACATGTCGACCACGAAGATGACGACGGGCGGCACGCGCTGCAGATCGCTCAGCAGCTCGTCCGTGCCGTCTCCGCTGGTCGCATACGCGGGCGTTGGCGCCGCGAGGAGCGCCACGCCAGCGAGCATCGCGACGGAGAAGGTCGTTTGAAGCAGGAGGGAGGTCGCGGACCTACGGGTGGCAGTCATGGGCACCTCTCATCGGATCTTGCACCCACCGGGGACCACCTTGCGCAAGGTGGCCATCACGGTGGCGCGTGTGGGGTTCATATCGGTCCAGCTCGTATCCATGAACTCGGCCTGCGAGGTCATGTTCCAGAAGTCCGAGCGGAAGGCCGCTTTGCCCTGCTCGGTGCTGTACCCCGGAGGCGGGTTGGAGCACTTGAGATAGCTGGCGTCGACCCAGTAGTTTCCCTGGGTGACCGGAAAGGCGATGCCCTCGAACATCGGCATGGCGTCGTCCTTGGTCACGAACGTCTGCGCCGTCGCCGCGTCCCAGCCCTCGTTCACGGGATCCGCGTACATCAGGGAGTAGCGCGAGTGATCCGTGCCGGCGTCCGCCGAGTCGGTGATCGTCATGTGGCGCATGTTGTGGATGGCGATCTGCTCGTCGACCCCGGCGATCGAGAGCGACGTCGCGCCGATGACCGCGAGCACCGCCATCAGGATCATCGCGATGAGCATGGCGTAGCCGCCCCGACCACCATGGCGACGGGAACGACGATGCAAACGGGCGTTCAATGTGGGCTTCGTCATCAGAGGTTCGCCTGGAGACGGAGGTTACGAACCGCGACGCGGGTCGTGAGCAACTGGCGATAGTAGTGGTCCGGCGTGGCGCTCGGCGCGTTGTTTTCCACGCTGAGCGGCGCCCCCTGGTAGTCGCCCGACAGGTCCGGCCGGGACGAGCGCACGACCAGCGAGAGGCGCACCATGTAGACGTCCTTGGCGCTGCCCGCCGGGATGGTGTCCGACCAGTCCGGGCCCCCGTCCGCGCAATCCGTCGTCGCACCGGCCGGCTTGAGGCAGTATGCGACCTGGAAGTCCTCGACGTTGTCCACGACCGGGATGTCGTCGTCGTCCGGCGACTGGAAGTCGAGATCCATCATCAGCACCGGGTGGTCGGCGCTGCCGGACCCCACGCCGTCGCTGTCGTTCGCGTCGATGTAGAACGTGGCGACCTCCGCGCGGGAGCACGTCATGATCATCGGCAGGTTGCTGGTCGAGGGGCATGCGGTCTCAAAGTCCGCGTACGTCGACCCGGACGCGATGCTCACGACCCCGTTCGCCGCGTCTGGCGCGCCGTCCATGCTCCAGAGGTAGCTCGTGAAGTGCCCGATGCCTGCGTAGTCGACGCATAGCAGCAGCTCGCCGTTGGAGAGCTGCTCGAGCTTGGACTGCTGGTCGTTCACGCTCGGGACGACCGTGAGCGATGTGGAGCCACACGGGGGCGGCGATGTCTCGTAGGTGTCGAACACGAGCGCCGGGTCCATCGACACGACCGTGATCGCGTCCGCGCCGTTGGGCCCCGTGCCATCGTAGGAGATGATCGAGGAGAGCGCTGCGTTGTTGTCGCCGCCGTCGCCGAACACACCGTCCGTGTAGGCCCCGTCCGGGGATCCGGTCCCGTAGCCCGCCATGCGGACCGTCCGGGTGAGGATGTCCATGCCGAGCCGCATGTTCTGGTGCATCTCCATCTGGAGATCCTGGTACATGAACTGGCGCATCTGCCCGACGAACAGGGCGTAGAGCGCCGAAACGACGAAGGCGCCGATGACGACGGCGATCATCAACTCGATGAGCGTGAAGCCCGCGCGCACCGCGGCCCGCACCAGCAGGCGACGAAGACGGCGAGGGGGTTGGGAGGGATGGGCCATCAGGAGTCCCGGAACCGGTAGCTGGAGATGGTGGCGGAGTGGTAGGTGCTGAACTGGGAGTCCGGGTAGGTACAACGTACCCGGATTCGCACCCAGTCGTCGCCGGTTGTGGTGCTGCCGCCCATGCCCTGGATGTCCCAGGAGATCGCGTAGAGCAGCGGGCCGTGAGCGGTGACGATGTCGTTCCCGGCGTTCACGGGTGTGTAGGTTGGCGTGTGCTCAAAAGCGTCGTTGATGCCCAGGGTCGAGGGGTCCGTGCCACCCCAGTCCGCGAGATCGGTCGGGCTGCTCGACTGGGTCCAGTCCTCGGCGAGGAGCGTCTCAAGCTGGGCCTGAGCCAGGTACGTGCAGTCCGTCATGCGGTGTGCGTTCATGTTGGAGCGCACGGCCTGACTGTGGAAGCCGAACATCACGACGAGCGAAAGGCCGAGGATCGCGGACGCGATCATGACCTCGATCAGCGTAAAGCCGGCGCGCCGTGCGGGCCGCAGGGTCTGGTGGCGAGCGTTCATTGCGTTGTCGTTCCTCCTGCGCCGATGCCGCCGTCGGCCAACGCGGTGCCTTCCGATGCTTCCATGTGCACAAGTCCCGTGCGCGCCGCGCGCAGGTAGACGTGCGGGAGCGTGCCGTCCGCAGCGGGCTCCCCACGCTTGTTCACCAGCTCCACGCTGATGAACCCGTTGACAAAGTCGCCCCCCGGGTTCGAGATGAACCCACGCGGCGAAAAGACGATGGCGTCCTGATTGCCAAGCCCCGGCCCCTGGATCGTCGACCAGGGCGCGAGGCTGATGCCCGGGCGCTCCTGACTGCCGCCGACGTCCAGGCTGCGCTCACCAGCGTCGCTCACTGCGACAGCGCCCATGTCGATGGGCAGGGTGTCCCACTCGGTGCTGCCGGAGGACTTGTCGCCCACCTGCAGGAGCCACATCCCGACCTGCGCGTCGTTCGGGTCCATCGTCGCGTCTGCCTCGGTCAGCACGATGCGGGCCTCGCGGTTGGTCCCGATCGCGAGCTCACGCAGGTTCTGCGCGTCCGACTGGAAGAGGCGGGCGGCGCTCATGAGGCGGAACTGCCCGATCTGGCCGCGCCCGCTCGACCACCCGATCGCCGCGAGGACGCCGAGGATGGCGATGACGACCGCGAGTTCGACGAGCGAATGCCCTGCAGACCAAGCACGCCCCCACACGCCGGAAGCTCCGGTGCGAGGGTGGGACGGCGGTCGTGCGAGGTGGCCATGCCCTGCCAGCATGCAAGAATCATACCCCGGATTGCCACGAGAAGCCCGACGGGAGCACGACGAGCAAGCCCGTGGCGCGTGGATTTTCCCGTCACGACGCCATCGCCCGAGCGGCGCGACGAGCGCTCCGCCGGGAAACTTTTACCCAACTGGGAACTATTTGACCGGTGCACCGAGCACCCGCAGCCCCGGACAGGCGTCGTCGACCTTGCTGCGCTGCATCAGCACCGTGCGCCGGGCCTCGGGCAGCTCCGGCACGTCCATGCCGAGCGACTGGGCGAGGTCCAGGTCCTTGTCCGCCTCTGCCAACCACGCGTAGGTAGGGGGCGCGGTGCCCTTGCAATCCTTGGGATCGACCCGGTTTCCGCTCACCGCCGAGAGGGTCCGCGCGCGCGTCACCAACGCCATCGCCTCGTACCGGCTGCCATCGTCGCCCGCGCACCGGACCGCCTCGTCGGCCTCCTTCAGCGCCTCATCCAGCCGCTTGAGCTTGAGCAGCGACTCGGCGCGCCCCCAGTGGAACTCGGGGCGATTCACATCCGTTTTCAGCAAGTCGTCAAACCCGCTCAACGCGGCCTCCCCGTCCTTTCCCTGGAGCGCCAGCATCGCAAGGTCGTACTCGATCTTGATGGCCTCCGGGCCGGTGCCAGCCTTCTCGAGCGCCTTCGCCCAGGCCGCCTTCGCCTCCTTGCCGTTGGACCCAGCCATCCAAACGCTCCCCATCCCCTTGTACCCAAGCGGACTCTCCGGGTGCACCTGCTCCAGCAGTTGGAAGGCTTCCCGTGCTTGATCCTGCTCCCCTGCCATGTGCCAGGCCCAGCCGATGCCGTACATGGCGCGTTCGTTGTCGGGGTCGCGGGTGAGCGCCCGGCGAAAGGCCGCCTCGGCGAGATCCGGACGCCCGGCCGCGATCGCCTGATCGCCGGCTCGCAGATCGGCCGCGAGCGAGTGGGCGTAGACGTACCAACCCGCGACCAGGACGATCAGCCCCAGCACGACCGCCGTCACGATGACGTTGCGACGCTCAGGATTCACGAATCCAGCCCGTAGTCTCGGATCTTGTAGAGCAGCGCCTTGTACGATATCTCCAGCACGCGGGCCGCAGCGGCCTTGTTCCCGGCGCTCTCCTTGAGCGCCTGTTCGATCAGGCGCCGCTCCAATGCCTCCGTTTGGCGAGGAATCGAGAGATCGCCTGGCGAAGGGGTCGTCACCGCCCGCCGGGCGATGTCCGTCGGGAGATCGTCGCAGGTCAGGGTCTTGCCGTCGCAGACGACCATCGCGCGCTCGAGCGCGTTCTCGAGCTGACGGACGTTGCCGGGCCAGGTGTGGCTCAACAGCAGCCTGCGGGCGTCTTCGTCGACGACGGGGCGGGAGAGGCGGAGGCGGGCAGACAGGCCGGCGAGGAGGTGGTCGAGGAGCGGGGGCACGTCCTCGGGGCGCTCGCGAAGCGGCGGGAGGTGCAGGTGGACGACGGCGAGGCGGTAGTAGAGGTCCTCGCGAAAGCGCGGCGGCGTCAGCGCTTGCGCCGAGGCGGCCAGGACGCGGACGTCGACCTTGTCGTCCGCGCGGGCACCGAGCCGTCGGACGGTGCCCTCCTGGAGCGCGCGCAGCAGCTTTCCCTGCAGCGCCAGCGGCAAATCGCCGATCTCATCCAGAAAGAGCGTGCCGCCGTTCGCCTGCTCGAACAAGCCGGCGTGGGCCCGGTCCGCGCCCGTGAACGCCCCGCGGACGTAGCCAAAAAGCTCGCTCTCCAGGAGGTTGTCCGGGATCGCCGCGCAATTGATCGCGACCCAGGGCTTCTGCGAGCGCGTGGAGAGGCGGTGGATGGCGCGCGCCAGCACCTCCTTGCCGGTGCCACTCTCGCCAGTGATCAAGACGGTGGTGTCGTGCGGCGCGACGCGACTCGCGATCCGCAGCACCTCGCGCATCGCGGGGGCATGGGAGATGAACCCCTCGATCGGCTCGCCCGAGCGCTCCGACAGCCGCGCGTTCTCAACCGCCAGCGCCCCGCGGTCGGTCAGGAGCCGCTCGCGCTCCTCCAACTTCCGGAGCGTCAGGACGATCTCGTCCTGCTTGAACGGCTTGGAGACGTAGTCGTAGGCCCCGCGCCGCATCGCCTCAAGCGCGGTGTCGACGGATCCGTACGCGCTCATCATCACCACCGGCGGCGCCCCGGCTGGCAGCGCGTCCAGGAACGCGAGCCCGTCCATGTCGGGCATCCGGATGTCGCAGAGCACCACGTCCACACCACCGAGCCGGCCCAGCGCCTCACGCCCGTTGCGCGCGCCCGAGACCTCGTAGCCAACACGCCCGAGCATGAGCCCGAGCACGTGGCGTAGGCTCTCCTCGTCGTCGACGACGAGGACGCGGAGGGCAGGTTTGGACACTCCGGGATTCTACTTCGTTGCGGCGCTGGTCGGTGATCGCTACCGCGTTCCGTCCGCTCCCCGACCCGACGCCCACTCCCGCATCCGACCCGCGTACGCCGCCCAGCCCGGCGCCGTCCGCTCCTCCGCGTAGCGACGGAACATCGTCCCAAGCATCCAGTGCAATTCCTCGTACAGGAACATCCGGTCGAGCAGGATCTCGGTCGGCTCGCCGGTCTTGACCTGCTGCGGGAGCTTGGCGCCGGAGATCGCCACGTTCGGGCCGCGCAGGGTGACGCTGTACTCACGATCATCGCGGCGCAGCGCGAGTCGCAGGTCGCGGAGCACCTTTCCGCCGGCCAGCGCGGCGCGCGCCTCGGGCGTGGTCGACGGGTTGTCGCCCGTCAGCACCGCGTTGACCTTGTCCTCGCCCGCCGGCCGGAACGACAGGCGGTCGTCCACCCACCACGAGAACGGCGAGCCGTCCGCAGGTTCGATGACGCCACGGCCAACCTCGCTGGCAAACCACAGGAAGAGGTAGAAATCACTCGCGATGTGCGGGGGCGTCTCGTTTTCCGGGGCGCTGTCGACACCGCCGCCCTCGTCGGAAGTCCTGTCGCTCATGCACCCTCCCGGGAGTCGCTGCTGCGCAGATCGGTGGAGCCGACGCTCAGGAGGCGCGCGGCCACGTCCGGAAGGTCGGCGACGTAGTCGAGCGGGGTGAACGGCATCAGCACGAAGCCGAAGGTCCGCAGGAACAACTTGCGGAACCGGTCAGCCTGAGCCTCGGAGTGGCTGGTGAACAGCACCCAGCCCTCGTGCGTGTTCCAGATCACGTCCACGATGGTGATGCGGGGCAGCGTGCGCTCCAGCAGCTCCGTCTCCAACGCCTCGCGCAGCTCCGCCTTCACCGAGAACGGCACGCGTTCACGGTTGTTCGCCTTGCACCAGGCTTGCTGGCGTTTCTGGAACATTGCGCGGAACAGGGTCGCGGGGATGACCTTTTTATCGACGCGCATCGAGAACGTGGCGTACTGCTGGTAGAGCCAGTGGTTGACGTCGTCGAACTCGGTGTCGAGCAGGTTGTGGACCTGCGCCCAGCCGAGCCGCTCCTCCTTGTGGACTGCGGTGAGCGCGTCGCGAAACGCGTTCTGGTTGAGCTTCTCGACCGCTTCGGCCGTCCAAAGCGCGTGGTCGGCGATCTCGCCCACGACCTGGAACCGACGCGCGGACAGGCCGCCCTTGAGCGCGCCCATCAGCTCTTTCCCGGGTGCGCGTGCTCACCCTTGCGGGCCTCGGCGGCGTCTGCGAGGGCGTGCCGGAACACCACCAGCTCGGCGCCCGCCCGGGTCTTCAACCCGATCTCGAACCGTGAGAACCACGCGATCTCCCCGGTGTACACCTCGCCCTCCATCGTCGCCAGCCGGACCTGTGTCTTCTGATCCCACCAACCGCCGATCTTCCTGTCGGAGCAGGCGTAGCGGTCTTGCGGCCGCAACCTCGGCTCGGCCGCCTGGGCGCGCAGGTCCTTGTCGTACTCGAGGTGCTTTCGGATCGCCTTGTAGTCCGCCGGCGCGAAGGCATATTTGACCGTGGTCTTGTGGATCATCTCAGGTTCGCCGGGCCCCGCGTCGCGCACCTCGCGCACCTCCACCTCGTACTTGTCGTTTCGCACGAAGACGACCTGCCGGGTTGCCTGGCCGTACACGCCGATCGACCAGGTGGGGCCGATCGAATCGAAGATCGTGCGGCTGCTGTGCTCCTTCACGTAGGCCTCGATCCGGCGCTTGCTCAGCACCGCCGCGAGGTCGGCATGCCCCATCGCAACCTGCATCGCGAGCGAGGCCGGGATGTCGTGCAGCCTGGCGATCCGCCCGGCTTCGTCCTCCCGCTGGAGCGCGATCACCGCCTCGTTCACGGTGAGCTGCCCGTTCGCCACAGCCTGCGCCGACGGCAACGGAAGGCCCTGCCGCATCAGCTCCTCCACCTTCTTCCGCCGGGCGATCGCTGCCGCGCTGAGCGGTGGCTTTCCGCCCTTGTGGTGGGGCTTTCCCGGGGTTCCCCCAAACTGCTTCTTGCGTTCCTGCACCGGCACCATCCTCGGGCTGGGGCGTATCAAGAAACCGGGTGGGACGGTCCCCCGGCGACGACGACGCTTTCGGATTACCCCGCCGCCGTGCTCGTACTGCTCCTCGCCGCCTGCCATCACGCGAAGGGCCCTGTCGCGCCCACCGTCGCCCCGCTGCGCTACACCCCCTGGCCCACGCTTGCGGACGTCGCCTGCGTTCCCACTGCCGCCGCCCCCCCGGCCACCACCTGCGTCGTCCTCGACCGCGACGGCCTCTGGCGCGTGTCACCGACCGATCTGCGCGTGCGCACAGCCATCGTCGGCCCGAACGCCGGCATCTCCGGCCTGCGCGTGGAAGCCGGCGTCATCCAGCTCGTCGGCGACTGCCCGGACGTCGGTCGGTGCGCCCGTCCCCTCGACGCCACCGATCCACCCACGCCGCCCGTCGGCCTGCCGCTGGCCGAGTCCACCCCCGCGCCCGAGGACACCGATGCCGACGCGCAGGGCGTCCTCTTCGCCCACCAGTTCACGGCCGCGACCCACCATCTCGACCGCATCGGCTTCTACCGGCTCGTCCTGACGCCCGACCAGGGCCGCGTCACCCTGCTTCCAGGCGGCGGGTCCACGCTGCTCCGCACAGGCCACGGTATCAAGGCCGTCCGCCTCGGCCTGCCGGACGCCGTACAACCCTGGCCGGCCACGCTCTCGCTCCACCCCACGGGCCAGGAGCTGTACGTCCTCGCCTGGCCGGACGGCACGCTCCGCGCGCTCGACCCGCTCACCCTCGCGCCCCACTGGTCGCTCCCGCTCGACGCCCCCGCGTTCGGGCTGTACGTCGATGGCGGCGGGCGCTACCTCGTCGGGGAATTGGGCGCGCTTGAGGCCCCACCGTCCGTCGCCGCCTTTTCGGCCGACGACCCGGCCGGGCCGACCTCCGCCCTCGACCGCATCGCTCCCTGGCCCGAGCCGAACGGGGCAACCGACGACGAGGTCCTCCGCGCGCTCGACGCCCCGCCCGCCGTCGCCACCTTCGTGGTCGACCTCGCCAACCGCAGCGTCGCGCTCGCGATCCCCGGTCGTCTGCGCCGCGCCGTCGCGATCCCCGCGAGCCCCGGCGAGGACGCTGGCCTCCTCGTCGCGACGACGGACGCCATCCAGTACATTGCGCCCTCCCCGCGCCCGCCCTCACAGGGCGCAGCGCCTGTCGCACCACCCCCTGTCGCCCCCTCCCCCCTTGCCCCGGCATCCCCATGATCGGCTCGCCCGCCCCCGACTTTACCGCCCAGACCGAGTCCGGTCCCGTCTCCCTGTCGGACTTCCGCGGGAAGAAGCTGGTGCTTTACTTCTACCCCAAGGACGACACGCCCGGCTGCACCATCGAGGCGCGCGGGTTTCGCGACCACCACGCAGCGATCGCGGCAAAGAACGCGGTGGTGCTCGGCGTGTCCAAGGACACCCTGAAGAAGCACGGAACCTGGAAAGCCAAGGAGTGCCTGCCCTTCTCGCTCGTCTCCGACACCGACGCCGAGCCCGCGCGCCTCTGCGAGAAGTACGGCGCCTGGCGCATGAAGAAGCTCTACGGGCGCGAGTACATGGGCATCGCGCGCATCACCGTCGTGATCGACGAGGCCGGCATCGTCCGCAACGTCATCGACCCGGTGAAGGCGAACGGGCACGCCGAAGAGATTTTGGGGCTTTTGTAGGCGGGAGGCGGGAAAGCGTTCTTTCCTCCAGCCTAAGACCTCCAGCCTTGGGCCTGGCGCCTCCTCAAAGCATCACCCGCTTCAGGAACTCGGGGTTCTCGAGGATCATCCCGGCTCCAAGCGCTACGCAGCGCAGCGGGTCCTCGGCCAGCATCACCGGCAGGCCCGTCGCGTCCGTCAGCACCTGGTCGAGCGCGGTGAGCAGCGAGCCGCCGCCGCACATGACCACGCCCTGGTCCACGATGTCCGCCGCCAGCTCCGGCGGGGTGGTCGCGAGGGTGACCCGTACCGCCTCGATGATGTTGGCGACGCAGTCGGAGAGCGCCTCGGCGATGTCGTCGCTCGTGATCTCGACCTGCCGGGGCACGCCGGTCGTGAGGTCCCGGCCCTTCACCACCATGGACCGGACAGGGGTGATCGGCGCGGCACAGCCAACGGCGATCTTGACCTCCTCCGCAGTCCGCTCGCCGATCAGGCAGTTGAACCGGCGACGCATGTAGGCGGTGATCGCGTCGTCCATCGCGTCGCCCGCCACCCGCAGCGACTGGCTCTGGGCGATGCCGCCGAGGGTGGTGACCGCCACCTCAGTCGTCCCGCCGCCAATATCCACGATCAAGCTCCCGATCGCCTCGTGCACCGGGAGTTGGGCGCCCATGGCTGCGGCGATGGGCTCGGGCACCAGGAACACCTCCCGTGCGCCTGCCGATCGCGCCGACTCCTGCACCGCGCGCTTCTCCACCTCGGTCACGCCGAACGGGATGCAAACCACCATGCGCGGGTGCAGCAGCGTCCGCCGGCCGAGCGCCTCCTGGATGAACCACCGCAGCATCTGCTCGGCGATGGCGAAGTCCGCGATGACGCCGTCCTTCAACGGTCGCACGGCGACGATGTTTCCGGGCGTCCGCCCGACCATCCGCTTGGCCTCGCTCCCGACTGCGAGCACCTTGCCGAGGTGGCCTCCGGGCCCGCGCTGTACGGCGACGACGCTCGGCTCGTCCATGACGATCCCACGGCCGGTCGCGTACACGAGCGTGTTGGCCGTGCCGAGGTCGATCGCGAGGTCGTTGGTCAAAAACCCGAGGGCCTGCTCAAACACCGCAGTCCTCCAGAGCCCCTTCGGGCGGGTTTTGGGTGGTCGCCGGACATAACCGCCGACGACTAGTTCTGATCGGCCGACTTGGACAGGTCGTGCTCGGTGTACGGCCGGCCAATCTCATCCGCGAGCTGGTGCGCCTGCAGATCGAGCGGCTCGTCGCCTTGCTTGAAGACATACCGCTTGCCGGCGACGGTCAGCACATCGACCTCGAACGGGCGCGGGCGCGTGTTGGACACGTATTCCACCGACGCGACATCCTTGAAGTACACGCGGTCGGCCTCGGTGCGCGTGGCGTACCGGGTCGTGAAGACGATGGACTGCGTCTCCTTGTCGATGGAGATCTTGAACGTCTTGTTCTGGTCCTGCATGTACCCGAACGCGACCGCGCTCACGATCGCGCAGCCCAGCGCGAGCAGGACGATCGGGAACAACGGCGATTTTGTCGTCTTCGGGATCGCCTTGAAGTCGTGGAAGCAGCTCTTGCACAGGTTCGCGATCTGGGGGACTTCAGTTCCACAGTTCGGACAGACCTTGGTAGACACATGTACTCCGACGTCCCGGGCTTTCTACCGGCCAAGGGGCGACCGCGTCAAGCGCGCGGGTGCAAAGGACTGGCGAATTCTCGGATCTGGAGCGGGTCGTCCAGGGCGGAGTCAAAGGCGACGAACGTCCCGTGCGTCACGCCATCACCGATGTTCACCACGATCTGGTCGGGCTTTTCGGGCCTCGGCACGCGCAGCAGCGCGGGAGCGTGGGTGTGCCCGTAGATGACGACGTCGTCGGGCTGACGGCTGGCCCACGCGACCTGCGCTGCGATCAGCGCCGAGTTCTCCCGCACCTCCCCATGGCCGGCGAGCCAGGCAAGGAACCGCCACGCTCGCCCCGGCGACATCGCGTTCACGAACGCCCGGAATGCCGAGCCACGCAACAGGGCCGAGAGGGCTGCGTAGCCGACGCTGACATCGGCCTGGTCGCCGTGCGCGAGCAGCACGCGTCGCCCAGCCCACTCAGCGCGAACCGCGCCTTCATCGCCCGGAATCGTCGCACCGAGGGCGCCGAAGAACTCGTGGACGTGCCAGTCGTGGTTGCCGGGGAGCACCACGAGCCGCCCCGGCAGGAAGGGGCGGAGCGCGTCGACGACCTCGGCGTACTGCGGGAGCGGGACGAGCCCTTCGCTGCCGGGCCAGTGCCACCAGTGCTGGAAGACGTCGCCGCAAAGGCAGAGCTGGTCGACGTTTCCCTCCTCCGCGAGCGCGGCCAGGAACGCGAGGAAGGCCCGCTGCCTGGGGCAATCCGGACCGGCGATGTGCAGGTCGGAGACGCAGAGGACGCGCACGGCCGTTGTGCCTGGGGCTCGCCTAGAACGACGGATCGGGCATGAAGTCCTGGCTGCGACCGCTCAAATGCACGTAGACGAGGCCCTGGGCGACCAGCACGATGGGCGCGACCACGATGAGCCCGAGCCCGCACGTGCCGCAAAACGCCACGAACACCGCAAACGACGCGATGAGCCCGAACACGAAGAGGTTGAGCAGGTGGTCGCTCGCCAGCTTCCACGCGTACGACAGCGCGCCGAACGCCCCGAGATCGGTGTCCATGACGATCATCATCGTGAACTGCAGCCCGATGGCGACCACGATGCCCGGGAGGAAGCACATGCAGCAGCCGACCACGATCGCCAACGTCATCAGCAAAAACGCCCCGAGGAGCGAGCCGATCCGGGAGAAGGCGACGCTGAACACCCCCATGTCGGGCGCCTCACCTCGCGCCACCGACAAGCCAAGCCGCGCCAGCGCCCCGGAGACGAGCACCGAGAGCGGGAGCGTCAGCGCCGTGGCGGCGAGCTGCAGGACCAGCCGGATCCCCGCCACCAGCGCCTGCGCACCATCCCCTCCCCGTTTATCGGCGAACACCGTCGCGATGCCAACCACGACGCCCTGGACCATCCCGATGGCGAAGTTGATCCCGAACTGGACCACCCACGTCGCAAAGCAGATCCCGATCAGGATGGGGAGGTGCGGCAACGCCCGCTCCCACGCCCGCTGCAGCATCTCGATGGGGGACCACTCTGCGGCTACGTAGGGTTCCATGGGGGCTCCGGTGTTGCGCGGGTATCAAGGAACCGGTCGGGAGGAGCCCTCGGCGCGCGCGCGAAACGCCTCCAGCATCTCCCCCAGGCTCGTCCCCGCCAACGTGGTCGCCAGCGAGGTCGGCAGGAACATCGCCAGGTCTATCGCCAGCTCGTACGTCGCGCGCGTCCCGACGCGGCCATCCTCCCCCGCCGGCGTAGGCACCAGCGTCCAGCTCCCCTCATTCGCCCGGAACGCCTGCCCCTCCACCAGCGACCACCGCACGACGATCGCGCCATCGTCGCGCTCCGGCAGGCGCCACAGCCGCAACGTGTAGTGCAGGTGGCGGATGACCTCGATGCCGAACACGACCGTCCAGTCATCGGTGCCAGCGGTCAGCAACGGCGTGGCGCTCCGCACGTTCCCCAGGAACTCGGGGTACCGCGGAAAGTCCACGATCACGGCGTAGAGCTCCGCGGGCGCCACGGCGACGTCGATCGTCCGCGACACCCGGGGCATCAGCGGCGACGCCTGCGCTTGCGTCCGTTCGCCCGCGCCTGGGCCTGCGCCTGCGCCGGCGTTGCCTGCGTGCTCGGCCCCGCCGCAGGAACTGGGCGTTCAACCTCCATGTCCAGCGAAACGTCCTCCCCGAGGCGCGTGCGCACCTGCGCGAGCAGCGCCCGATGCACCCGGCGCTTCAACCCGGGGTCGACGGCGAGCAGCCGAACCGCGTCCTGCCGCGTCCGGATGAGCAGTTCCCGGTCTTTCGCAGGCTCGGCCCAGGTGAATCCGGGGATCTCCTCCGAGCCGCTCTGGCCCGCGTACAGCTCGGCGATCTGCCAGCCGTCGGTCTCCTTGCAGAACGCGTCGATGCGCGCGCGCGCGGCGATGTCCGGCTCCTGGCCCATGACGAGCAGGCAGCGGCCGGGCGTCGCACCCTGACCGACAAGCGCCCGGAGCTGATGCAGCCGCACGATGTCAAACTCCTCGGCGTGCTCGATGATCACGACGGCCGCGTTGGGGATGACCGGGCCGTTCTCGACATGCGTCGTCGCGAGCAACACGTCGGCGCGGCGATGCAGAAAATCGTCGAACGCCCGGAACCGCTCTTCCTTGGACAGCGCGCCGTGGAAGATCCCCACACGCGCGCCTGGAAACGCGCTTTCCCGGAGCGATTCCGCCATGTGGCGCGCCTCGGACGACGACAGGAGGTCCATCCCGCGCAGCAACGGAAAGACCAGCAGGACCTGGTTCTTACGGTCAAGCGCCTCGCGGGCGACGGCGTAGGCATCGGTGCGCTGCTCGGCAGACCACACGGATGTGGTCACGGCGGGCACTGGCGCCGGGAGGGTCGTCAGCGCGAGGTGGCCGTAGACGGAGAGGGCGACGGCCGCGGCGACCGGCGTTGGGGTCACGACGAGGACGTCCGGACGCCCCCCCTCCTCCAGCCGCGACAGGTCGACGCCACCGAAGTTGCCGTGCTCCTGCAGGATCACCAGCCCGAGCTTGCGGAACGGCGGTGGGTCCGTGGCGAGGCCGTGCGTGCCGAAAACGACCAGCGACTCGCCCTTCTTGATGGCATCCGCCGCCGCACCCCGGGCGGGACCGCTCACCAGCACGGGCTCGACGCCCCCGTTGCGAAGGAGCTCCTGGGCGAAGAGGAACTGGTGCTCGGCGCTCTGGGCATCGGGGCAGAGGAACAGCACCTGGTGCTTGCCCTCGGCGACGGTGAGCATGGCGGCAGCGAGCACCTCGTGGGCGCCAGCGCCGGCGTCCGCTTGAAGGAGCCGCGCCATCGGCTGTGAACGCCGAAGATCCCGCCGGATGTCGTCCAACGCGGACTCCTGCGCGTCGCTGAGCTGCCAGCCGGCCTGGGCGAGCGAGCGGGCGACGAGGCCGAACAGCGCGGAGTTGGCGGTGCCACGCTCCCGGCCCTGCCGCTGCCGCATCATCGCGACGCCGAGCTGCACCTGCAGGAGTTCATCGAACGCGAGGCGTGCACGGCCCTTTCGCGACATGTTGGCGGGGAAGTGGACGTCCTTGAGCGCAGGCGCGAGCGCGATGAGCTTGTGACGCTCGACCAGCTCGGGCGGAAGGTGATCGGCGAGGCCGTCGACATAGCGCTTGAGCGCGACCCGCAGCCCGGCCCGGACGCGCGCGTCGTCCACTCCGGGGATCGCGTAGCGCGGCAACCAATCGCCGCCGCGACCGTCGATCCCGAGCAGCTCGGCCTCCAGGACAACGCCGTCCCAGACCCGCGACCCGCCCGCCTCCTCGATTCCCTCCTGAGGCGTCGCCGCTTCGCCCGGCTCCCAATGGCCCGCAACGCCAAGCTCCGTCCCGCCAGCAGCGTCCCGAACGTCCGCCGGAGGCGCCGACCAGCGGCAGACCACCGAACCCCGCTCGCTCACGAGCCGCAGCTCAAAACGCCGGGCTCCGGCACCAAACCGCGTGCAACGCCCGCGGACCGTCCCGCGCACGATCACCGGTCCCGTCGGCGAGACGCCGCTCACCAGCCGGTCTCCTGCCCGCTCCGTGGCGACGGGCGCGCGCAGGAGCAGCCCCGCGATGTCCTCGACGCCCGCCTCATCCAGCGCGGCGATCTCGTCGTCCGTGTACACGCCAAGCGCGGCCAGGGGCGCGCCCGTGTGCTCGGGGTGCCCGAGCGCCCAGGACCGGATCTCCGGCGGGGGCTCGGGTTCACGGCGGCGCGGCTCCCGATCCTCCGCCGGCGGACCCTGCCGACCCGACGCGTCCTCGTTTCGTCCGTCGCGACGAGGCTCATCCCGCCGCGGTTCATCGCGCCGGCCTTCGTCGCGTCGTGGCTCACGGGGCTCACGGGGCTCGTCCCGGCGAGCCTGCTCAGGCCGCGGCTCCCGCGCTTCGTCGCGGCGATGGTCGTCCCGTCGACCGTCCTCGCGGCCACCTCGCCGGGGCCCACGATCGTCACCTTGCCGGGCTCCCCGCTCGTCGCCCTGCCTCGGCCCGCGGTCGTCGTTCTGCCTCGGCCGCTCGGGCTCACCTGCCGCCTGTTCGTTCGGCTCAAACGCGCCGGCGCTCTCCCGCAAGGCACGAACCTCCTCGCGAATATCGGCAGTCACCACCTCCACGACCGGAGGCGGCGGCGGTGGCGCCAGCACGCGTCGCTCGCTCGCCACCTCGGCCGGCAGCAACTGGGCTCGCGGCTCGCCGGCGACCCCGGGCGACCCAACCTGCGCCTGCAACGCGGAAAGCTCCGCCAACGCCATCCCGATCCGCTCGGTGCGTTCGCCTTCCTCCGCATCGCCCAGGCCCACCACGAGCGCCTCGATCGTCGAAAACCGCGCACCGTGCTCGGGATTCGCTGCCCCGCTCGTGAGCCATCGTCGCAACGCCCCCTCGACCGCGCCTACAGCAGCCGCAGGAGCCGACGAACGGGAAACCCAAAGCAACGTACGGTTCAGCACGTCGACCGCGCTGACCACCGATTCATCCGACATGAAGACCATCCTTGCCGATCACGCGAGGGCGACCAGCGGTTTGGCGCTCCCCAGCGCCTCTACTTGTAGAGGACCGCCTTGATGATCACGGTCCGGGTGCCCTTCGGGGTCTCGAAGCGCACCTCGTCGTCCACCCGGCGGCCGAGCAGGGCACGCCCGATGGGGGACGAATAGGAAATCTGCCCGGCCCGGACGTTGGCCTCCTCAAGCCCGACGATGCGGTAGGTGAACCGCTCCTCGGAGTCCTCGTCCTCCAGGTCCACCGTTGTTCCGAAGACCACGGTGTTGCTGGGAACCATCTTGGTGACGTCCACAACCTCGGAGAGCGCGAGCCGGTATTCCAGCTCCCGCACCCGGCCCTCGATGTGGGCCTGACGCTCCTTGGCGTCCTCAAACTCGGCGTTCTCGCTGATGTCCCCGTGCTCGCGCGCCTCTTCGATGTCGCGCACCACCTGGGGCCGAAGCACTTCCCGCACGTGCTTGAACTCCGCCAGCATCTTCTGGTAGCCGGCGGGGGTCATGGGAATGCGTTCGCTCATGCCGGCAAGGTAACCAGAAACTCCATCGAAGGGAACGTGGCCACGACGCGGCCCCGGAGGCGCACGCCGGCGAGGGCGTCGTTTCGGGCCAGCGATCGGTGGCTGACGGGGTCGACGATGCTGACGGCCACGGGGTCGACGAGGGCCCAGCCCCCGGTGGTCTCTGGCAGGACGGCGCGCGGGGCGAGGGCGAGGGCGTGGACGGTCGCTTCGAGGTCGCCGTCGAGGGCGGTGAGCGTAGCCGCGAAGGCCGTTTCAAGCCCGGTGGCGCCGGGAACGGCACGTTCGAACTCCAGCTCCTTCTCCTCGGGCGCGCGCGGTCCGTGGTCGGCGGCGACGGCCAGCACACGGTCACGCACCCCCTCCACGAGCGCCTCCCGGTCGTCCGCGGAGCGTAGCGGCGGGTGCAGGCGCACGCGGGTGTCGTAGGGCCCCTGCTCCACCACGCGCTCATCGAGGATGAGGTTCCGGGCGGCGACGTACCCCAGGATCGGGAGCCGGTCGGCCGCGGCGCGACGGAGCAGGTCGACCCCGACGCGGGTCCCGATCGGCCCGGTGACGACGCGTGCGCCGGTCGCGCGCACCAGCGCGATGATGCGCGTGAGCCCGATCTCCTCGTTGGCGCCCGGGTTTCCGCGCAAGCCGAGCACGCAGGCGAAGGGGCTGTCGTGCACGACGCCAAGCGCGTCCAGCCCGGGATCGGCGGGACGAAGCCACAGCCGAAGCTTGAACTCCCGCGCGTACTCCATCGCGTTGCGGAGGATCACCGTGTCCGCCATCGCCAGGCCGCCGTCGCTCACACCGGGGATGGAAAACCGCGAGAGGAGGCCGAGTTCACTCAGTGCGAGGCCTGCGAGGCCCCGGGTGAGCGCGGGCGTCGGCCACACCCGGACGCCGCCAGGCAGGGTTCGGCGCAGGTCCGCCAGGTGCTCGGGCTGGTCGGGGACGGGGTCGACGCAGGGACGGGTGACGAGGTCGGCGTAGCCGCCAGCGAGCGCAGCGTCGGCGAGGCTGCCTGGGGTCTCGCGGACCGGAAAGCCCGGAAACCCAGGGTCGCAGCCCAGATCGACGAACGACGGGACGAGCACGAGCCCGCGCCCGTCGATCGTCTCGCCGGGTGGACCCGCGGCCGCCTCGACCACGCGCGGACCGGTCTCGCCCCACACGCGAACGCCCTCAATCCGCGGCATGGCTGGTCCCTCCGGCCGTTTCAGGCGCCCCGTCGCTGCCGAGCAGCAAGTAGAGCAGCGCCATGCGCACCGCGATGCCGTTGGTGACCTGGTCCAGGATCACGCTCTGCGCGGAGTCGGCGACGTCCGCGCTGATCTCCACGCCCCGGTTGATGGGCCCGGGGTGCATGACCATGACGTTGGGTCCCGCGGCCTTGAGCCTCGCCAGATCGAGTCCGTAGAAGCTCGCATATTCGCGCGGGCTGGGGAGCACACCGCGCCCGAGCCGCTCGTGCTGGATCCGCAGGAGCATGATCACGTCGGCGTCGCGCACGACATCGTCGATGGTGTGCCGCATCTCCACCGGCAACCCGGCCAGCTCCGCGCGGCACATCGTCCCCGGACCGGCGACGAGCACCCGGGCACCCATCGTGGTCAAGCCCCAGATGTTCGACCGCGCAACACGGGAATGCTGCACATCGCCGACGATCGCGACGCGAGCGCCATCGAGGCTCCCGAGGCGGTCCCGAATCGTCAACATGTCGAGCAGGCCCTGCGACGGATGCTCGTGGATGCCGTCGCCGGCGTTGAGCACGTGCCAGCCGAAGTTTCGCGCCAGCAGATGGGGCGCGCCCGCGCACCCGTGGCGCACAACTACGGCGTCGGGCTGCATCGCGAAGATCGTGCGCGCCGTGTCCATCAGCGTCTCACCCTTGGTGGTCGACGACGTGCTGACGGAGAAGGAGAGCGTGTCGGCCGAGAGGCGCTTGGCCGCCAGCTCAAAACTCGTCTTCGTCCGGGTGGAGTTCTCGAAGAACAGCGTCACGACGAGCCGACCGCGCAGGGGCGGCACCTTCTTGACGCGGCGTCGCCCGACCTCGCGCATCTGATCCGCGGTGTCGAGGATCGTGGCGATGGTCTCGCGGGGCATCCCGCGCAATTGGAGGAGATCCTTGCCGATCATCGCAGGAGGACCTCGTCGCGCGCCCAGTCCACGGTGACCCGGTCGCCGAGCTGCGTCTCGACGCGCAGGCCGACAAAGTCGGGTTGAATCGGCAACTCCCGATGGCCGCGGTCGACGAGGACGCAGAGCCGGACCCAGGCCGGGCGTCCGAAGTCGTGTAGCTCCCCGAGCGCCGCCCGGATCGTCCGACCGGTGAACAGCACGTCGTCAACCAGGACGATGCCCGTGCCGGTCACCTCGAACGGCAGATCGGTATCGCCAAGCAGCGGTTTTTCGAGGCCGGTGTACAGGTCGTCGCGGTAGAGCGTGATGTCGAGGTGCCCTCGGCTGGTCGGGATGCCGGACGCGGCCAGGCGCGCGCGAAGGCGCTCGGCCAGCGGGACGCCGCCGGTGCGAATGCCGACCAGGGCAACCGGCGCCGTTTGCCCCTGCAGGCCCGTGATCAGGCCTTCGGCCAACCGGTCGACGGCCGCAGCCATGCCGGCCGGGTCGAGAACCAGGCTCATCTCTTCTCGGCCGACGTCGCGCCTGGGGCGGCGGCATAGGCCACCCGGAAGTTCAGGCGGCGGCCCTGGTTTCCCGGGAGCTGCACATCCACGTACCAGGAGCAGTCCACCACCTTGGTATCGCCCACGTCCGTGTAGAAGTTGCAGTCTTCGGTGGTCAGGTACTCGCCAACCCCGCGGTGCTGCATCTCCTGGCGCAGCGTCTCGTGGGCGCGATCCTCGGAATACGCCGTCCACGACAGCGCGGCGCTCCCGACCACGTCGTTCATCCGGAACTCATCCAGGTAGTACGGCCCGAAGTAGTAGCACCAGCCTGCGGCGGCCGCGGCGGCGATGATGAGAACGACAGTGAGGAACTTCATACGGGGCTCCGGGATGCCAGCACTCGAGGGGCCGGTCCGGCGAGCTTACTAGAACCACTCCGGGATCACCACCTCAACGGGCCCGAAGACCGCCGCTTGACATGCCAGCCGGTCGCCGCGCGCCGCGGCCTCCGACCCCAGCACGACCTCCTCCATCGGGCCGCGCCGGGAAAGGTGCGCGGCGCCCGATCGCACGTCGATCCTGCAGGTACCGCACGAGCAGTTGCCGCCGCAGTAGGATCGGAGGTCGATCCCCGCCAACGTCGCGACCTCCAGCACGGTGGCGCCACGCCGCGCCACGACGGACTGCCCCCCGACCAGAATCGTCACGGCATCGCGCGGATCGTTCGTCGTTCGCCCGTTCGTCGGCGTGGCGTTTGGCGCGAACGGGGGTGGCTCGCTTCCGCGCAGGACACGGTCGACGACGGTCCCTCCCGCGCGACTGGCGGTACGCAGCCCCAGACGGAGCGCGCGGAGGGGCAGCCCACGCAGGGAAGGCGAATCAGCCATGCGCCGAGTGTTGCCGCCAACGGCGCAGCTTGCAAGGCCGCGAAGCACAGATCCCTCGTAGAAGGTAGCCGGGGTGACGCCGCCGGGACGCAGAACGGTGACGGAGCGCTGGCGGAGTCCTTGTGCCGCCGCGTAGAATGCCAGCGTGAGAACCCGCTACGCCAGCGCGCTCGCCCTCTCGGCGGGCCTGCATCTGCTGCCGCTGTGGTGGTACTGGCCGAACCCCGGCGGATCGGGCGATGAGCCCGTCACCGTCGCGCTTCTCGCCGGTGCGGGCGACGTCGGCGGCGTACCTCGGGAGGGGCGATCGGGAACGACCGCGACCTCTCCGCGCGCGCTGGCAGTCCGCGATGCTTTGGCGACGCTGCGGGCCGACCTCCAACGGGCGCGGGACGACGAAGCCGCGGCCAGGCAGGAGCTGGTGGCGGCGGAGCGGGAGTTACAAACTGTCGAAGCGGATCAGACGAGCGCAGCGGAGGTGCTGGCCGAGGCCGAGGATCGTGCGCGAAGCAGCGCCGGCCTCGTTCGGATGGCGGCCGTCGAGGAGGACGACGCGGAACGGCAAGCGCGCGAGGCCGTCGTCGGCGAGCGACAGGCCGACGAACAGGCGCGCGCGGCGCTGGATCGCGTGAGCCTGGCCGCAGCCGCCGCAGCCAACGCGAGCGCGGCGGCCAGCGGGGAAAAGCGCCGCCCGCACGGAGGCGCGCCGGACCTGAAGGCAGCTGCGGACGTCGCGCAGGTCCGTGTGAACGCCGAACGCGCGCGGGCGGACGCGGCCGCAATGCAGGCCGCACTCGCGGCAGCGGCGGTCGAGGCGAGCGCGGAGCGGGTTCGGGCGCAGGCGACCCGATTGGCGCCGTTGCAAGCCGCCGCAGAAGCGGACCAGGCCGCCGTCGTGACAGCTCGCGCGGCGACCGTGACGGCCTCCGCAACGGCAGTCGAGGCCACTGACCGCGTCGCCAAAGCGCGGGCACAGGCCTCCGAGCGCGCTGCATCGACGCGCGCCGCCGAGACGCGGGCGCGAACGCAGCCAGCCGCGCTGGTACAGGTCCCGGCGCCGAGTGACCCGGAGCCCCGGCCGATGACGGCCGGCTCCACCGCGCCGCCAAGCGCGCACTCCACGCGTGACGCGAGCGCGTCCGCTGCTGACCGCGTCGAAGGCACGCTTCGTGCCGGGCACGAAGTCGCGCCTTCGACTTGGCCAGCCACGTCCCCGGCGGGGTCCCCATCGACCGCGGCCTCACCCCTCAGCGCCCAGGCGCCGGGGGCTCCGGCGTCGGCGGATCCCGCGTCCCCGACCTCTGTCGGCGGGCAACCCCAGGCCCCAGCCTCCGCGGGCGACCCCGCGGGAGATCGTGCCGACCGACCGGCCAATTCGCCCGTCGCGACGACGCCGTCGGCCGCGACCGCAACGACCAGCCCCCACGGCACCGCCGATGCCACAGGTGAGGGCGGTGGCGACGACGAGGCCGCCGGTGGGCCGCTGCGGTTCGTTCGTACCGGCGGCACAACGGCCGCCACGACGAGCAGGGGCGCACGCTACATCGGGACCAGCGCGGAGACCGCGGCGATCGAGATGCGCGCCCCGACCAGCACCGCGCCAGACCACGTCTACCAGGTGGCGACCGCGACGCCGACTCTGCAGGCTCCGTCGCCGACCGACCCACCTCCAGCCCCATCGCCCCATGCCGCCCCACCGGCCCCCGCCGCGCTCCCGCCCCTCGCCTGGACCGGCCGCGCCCCGGACGGCTTCGCGCTCGTGCTGGACGAGGAGGCGCTCGCACCGTCGAAGCGTGCGAAGCCAACCCCGGACGACACACCCGCGCCGGCCCAGACCGTCGCGAAGACCTCCGCTGTCGCCCTCTCACCCGACGCATTCTGGACGCCCCAGCCCCTCGCCCTCACCCCCGAAAACCCGACCAACGACGCCCATGATCCCGCCGGCGATCTCGCGGTGCTCCCCGAGGACGTCGCGGTCGGCGCCATCACCGCACTCACCGTCAGCGCGCATCCGCTCGCCGCGTGGATGGACGGCCTCGACCAGCAGCTTCGCGACCGCTGGACGTACCCGCCCGAGCAGCGCGCCCTCGGGGTCGAAGGCACCGTGGAGCTCCGGTTCGACGTCCTCCCGAACGGCCGAACTGCAAACGTGGCCGTCACACGCTCCGACGCAGCGCCGGAGCTGGTTTTTGCTGCCCTCGCCAGCGTTCCGACCGCCGTTGAGCCGCCGCCGCCGGGCTGGGGACGCCTCGCAATTTCGTACACCTACCGGTACCGCGGCGGCCGCGCCCAGACGCCGTGATCGGCGGTTCGTCAACCCGGTGGTGGCGAACCGGCCGCCCGTGGCCATACTATGCTGGACCCGTGACCGATCCCTACGAGCACCCCGACGATGACGAGTCGCCCTTCCGGGTGCGACCGGGGTTTGCCGTGGCTTTCTTCCTGATCGCCTCCGTCGCCTTCCACATCGCAGCCACCCCGTTCGTGGACCGCTGGTTAAAGCAGGGCGAAACTGGGCTGTACGCCCTCCCCACGCACGTCCAGTTCGTGGACGGGGACCTGCCGGACGCCCCCTCGATGGACGACCTCCGCAAGCTCGCCCGCGAGGACTCGTCCAAGCCGAACGAAAAAACAAAGAAGGACGAGGAGAAGAAGCCGGACCCGCCAAAGCCGAAGCCGCCCGACGGCCAGATCGTCGAAACCCCGCCACCGGACCAGGAAAAGATCCCGCTCAAAGCCGACTACCTGGCCGAACACAACAACGCCGTCGCCGAAGAGACGCGCACCGACCGCTACAAGATCAACCCCGAGGTGCTCTCCAACATGTACAGCGAGGAGTCCAAGTACCAACTGGATGATGCGGCGGACGTTGGCGCGAAGACCAGGTCCAGTGGGGCGACGGCCGGAAACCAGGTGGACCCGGGCCCGGGCGACAACGGTGCGCCAAAGTCGCTCATTCCCAGCCAGTGGCAGCTCACGAACAAAGCCGGCCTCGAATCACCGACGATCGCGAGCGCCGGTCTTCAGTCCCTCGCCGGCGCGCCGCAGAACGATCTCCTCAAAGAGCGTGTGGGCGACACGGTCTCGCTCAACACAATCGAGCTTCTTGGCGCACAATACATGAACCGCATCCGGCGCCAGGTGAACTTCTACTGGGACCAGAACCTCCAGAACCTGCCGCCGTCCGTGCCGATGACCGCGCCGCTGTACCGCACCGTGGTCGAGGTGACGCTGGACGGGGACGGCGCGCTTGAAAACCTGGTCGTCAGCCGTGAATCCGGCAGCGGGCCGGTGGATGAGTGCGTGATCGAGGCGTTCAAGATCGCCGGGCCGTTCCCGAACCCGCCGGCCGAGCTGATCGCCAAGGATGGCCGGGTGTACCTGCCGGACTTCGACTTCAACGTGGAGGTCGGGCACGCGCAGATGCAGTACCGTGGCGTGGACCCGCGGCAGGGGGTTCAGTTTCCGGGGATCATGAAGGCGCCGCGCTGAGCCGCCCCGCCAGCTCAATCGCCGCGATCATGCTGTCCGCGCGCGCCTTTCCCGTCCCCACGAGCCCGTCCGCCGTGCCGTGATCCACGCTCGTGCGGATGATCGGCAGGCCGAGCGTCCAGTTCACGGATCGGCCGAAGTCCCCGCGTTTGAGCGGGGCAAGACCCTGATCATGGTACATGGCCACGATCATGTCGCTGGCTCCCGGATCGGCGAACGCGGTCTCCGCGGAGACGGGGCCCTCTGCGCAGATGCCCAGCGTGCGGGCCTGGGCGATGGCGGGCGCGATCACGTCGATCTCCTCGCGGCCGAGCAGGCCGGAGTCGCCGGCGTGCGGATTCAGGCCGCAGACGAGCAGACGCGGCGATGCCAGGCGTAGCTGCTTGCGAAGTGCCCGGTCCGCGGTGACCAGCGTGTGCAGGACGAGGTCAACCGTCATCGCGTCCGCGACCGCGCGTAGCGGCAGGTGTACCGTCACGAGCGCAACCCGAAACTGCCCGCCTGTGAACGCCATCACTGGGCGCTGCACCCCGCACAGCTCAGCGAGGAACTCGGTGTGCCCGGCGTGATGGAAACCCCGCGCCGCGAGCCTGGCCTTGTGGATCGGCCCCGTCACCATCGCGGACGCAATGCCCGCGCGACACGCCGCGACGGCGTCCCGGATCGCCCGGACCTCGACCGGCTCGTCGCCCGGGCGCGGAGCAAGGACCCGCAGCCCCTCGCCCGGCCGGATGGCATCGACCTCGACCACATCCGGCGCGAAGACCCTCACTGCGTCGACATCGCCGAGCAGGATCGCATCAACCCCGGTCGCCCGCAGCGCGCGCACGGCAACCTCGGGCCCGATGCCAAGGGGGTCGCCAGGGGTCAGGACGAGCGGCGAGCGGGGCACGGCCGACCGGCTAGAGCAGAATTCGAATCGCGGCCTGCCGCTTTGCCTGCTCGAACCAACGCTCCTGCTCGTCCGCCATGCGACTCTGGAAGACCGCCTCCTCCAGCTTCGGGCGCATCGCCTCAAAATCGTTGGCGCCAGCAGTACGGTCCGCGACCTTCAGCAGGAAGATGCCTTGGGGGGTCTCGATCGGCGCACTGATGCCCCCGGTCGCGGTCGCCTGCATCGCGGCGTCCAGCGGGCCGACGAGCTCGCCGGCCTTGAACTTGCCCATCTCACCGCCGGCGGCGCCGAACGGTCCCTCGTCGTATTGCTTGGAGAGCGCGGCGAAATCACCCGTCGCCGCGAGCTTGATGACCTCCGCCGCCTTCGTCCGCACTGCTGCTTTTGCGGCCTCGTCCCCCCCAACCGGCCACGAGAGGAAGATCGCCTGCACGTGCGCGACCTGCGGCGCGTCCTGCGTCTCGCGGATGAACGCGTCCTTCAGCTCGTCCTCGGTGATGTTGATGCGCGGACGCAGGACCGACTGGCCGAATTTCTGCTCCTGCAGCCCCTTGGCCAGCTCGGCCCGGTACTGCTCCCACGTCATCTCTTTTTGGACCTCGAGCTTGAGCTGGTCGCGATCCATGCCGTTTCGCTGGGCGATCTCGTCGATGTTCCGGTCGATCTCCTGCTCGCTCACCTCCAGGTGCAGCCGCGTGACCTCCTGCGCGACCAGGCGCTGCTGGAGGATGCGGTCGACGACGTCGTGCTCGGCCTTGGACCTTGCAGCCGCGGGGTCCGACGAGGCAGCCGCCTGACCCTCGATGTAGTCCTTGAAGGCGTAGACCTCCGACAACAGGATGACGTCGTCGTTCACGACGGCAACGACGCGGTCCGCGAGCACCCCGGCCGTCGGCGACGGTCTGGCCGGCGCGGCGACGGTGATCGTCGGCAGGACGGGGGCGGGCGCGGCAACCGGCTCCGGCGCGGCGGGCGGCGCAGCGGCGCTCGGTGCGGCGACGGGCGCAGCAGCCACCGGTTTCTGGTGCTTGCCACCCGCCGCGAGCGCCGGGCTCACGGACCCGGCAACGAGCCACAGGCCAACCAGGAGCGACGCCGCGCGGGGCCGGCCGTGCACGTTGCCTACTTGCCCGGGACGGGCGCGACGGGCTTGCCGCCGGGGGCGGCGGGCGGGTGCATGGGCATCGGGTGCGCGCCTGCGGGCATCCCGGCACCACCGGCGCCAGGCATCACGGGGTGCGGACCCATCGCCGCGCCGGGGGCTGCGCCGGGCAGGCCGGGGGTCGCCGCGCCGTCCGGAGCGCCATCGGGCGCGCCCATCAGCTCACCAGCGCCTTCCTCGCCACCGCCCTCTTCACCGTCGCCCATGCCGGGCGCGAAGGGCCGACGCTGGCTCTTGACCTCGATGGCGCCGAGCTTGGCGTCGTCGACGTCGATCTTGGCGCCGGTCTTCAACTTCTCGACGTAGGCCTTGTAGGCGTCGTCTTGCTTGGCGTTCTTGGCCTTGCGGAGCACGGTGCCCTTCATCTGCTGGAACGTGCGCTCAAGCTGCTCGCGCTTCGCCGCGACGAGGATGACGTTGTAGCCGTCGTCCGTCTTGAACACGTCCGAGACCTTGCTGACTTCAAGGCTGAACGCCTTGTCGACGACCGCCTGGTCGAGGCCGGGCTTGCCCTCCTTGGACACAAAGCCGACGTCGCCGCCGCGGTGCTTGTAGGGATCCTCGGAGAACTTCGAGGCGAGGTCCTTGAAGTCGTCCGGGGTCTTCTCGACCTGGGCCTTGATCTTCGTGGCCTGATCCTTCGCCTGCTCGTCCGTGCGGTCCGGGCCGGTCTTGATCAGGATGCGCTTGATCTGGACCTTCTCGGGGACGATGAACTCGTCCTTGTGTGCATCGTAGTAGGCCTGCAGCACCTCGTCGGAGAAGTCGGAATTCTTGATCTGGTTGAACACGTCCTCACGAACGAGGGTGTTGACCATGACCTTCTGCACCTTGGGGTCCTTGTCGACGCCCTTGCGGACGGCTTCCGCGTACAGGAGCTTGTCCTCTACCAGGGAATTCAGCACGTCCTTCTTCTCTTCCAACGAGAGGGAATCGCCGCTCGCGGGGGTCTTGCGGGCCGCGGCCTGCTCAAACTCCTTGGAGCCGATCTGCATGCCGTTCACGGTCGCGATGACCTCGCCGATGTCGGCATCCGCAGACGCCTCGGTGGCCGCGGGAGCGCCCTTGGTACCGCCGCCTTTGTCGCAGCCATCGCCCAGAATGAGCGCGGTCCCGAGCAGGGGGGCCAGGAGGGAGACGACTACGGAAGGGACAGAAAGACGCATGGTTGCTCCAACGCGGAGCGGCCCTATTCCAACCCCGGGGGGATGGCAACCGCGCGCCGCGGCAAGCACGGCTACGTGACGGGTTTTGACCGGGCCCCGGCGTAGAGTGCGAGCAGGCCGTCGAGGTGGTCGTCAAACGCGGGCGGCGGGCGGACGGCAGCGGGCAGCGGGCGCTTGAGGCACGCGGCGAGCGCGGCGACGTCGCCGGCAGCGTAGAGCCAGCCGTCGACGCCATCTTTCACGATCTCCGGGATGCCACCGATGTTCGGCGCGACGATCGGGCAGCCCGCCCGGCGCGCCTCCAGGATCACGAAGGGTGAGTTCTCGGGCCAGATCGAGCCGACCACCAGGGCGCGCGCCCCCTGCAGCAACCCGTGAACATCGCCATGCGCGATCGGACCATCATTCGGAACGACAAACGCCGGGTCTGGGCCGGTGGGGCCGTGGACGCGAAGCGGCGCTGGCCGACCGGCGAGCTCCCAGGCGGCACGGACGAGGTCCGGGCCTTTGTGCTTCGCGAGCGTCCCCAGAAACACGAAGGGAGCATCGGTGGCGCGTACCGACCCGACGACAGCTCCCGGAAGCCCCTGGGGCAAGACCACCACCGTGCCGAGGCCGTTCGCCGTCGCCGCGTCCGCCAGGAAACGGCTTGGCGAGACCATCGTGCACCCGGCCGCAAACCTACGGAACGCCGCGGCACGCTCCAGGATCTGCGCCGGCACCAGCGGCTGGGGCGCTCCGTTCGTCACCCGCGCGCGGAGCCGCCCTGGGACGCGCTTCCACGCGGCGTGCAGGCGCGAGGGGTCGATGATCTTCCCAACGCCCGTGGCGATCCGAAGCGCGCCGTCGACGGCCGGAGGATCCCGCATCCAGCGGGACGCACAGGAAGCGCAGGCCGCCCCGGGGCCGTGACACGGGACGAGCTCGTCGACCCGCTCTCCCGACGTCAGCAGCGTGCCCCCCGCCGCGCACCACCCCCACGCGTCGTGCAGCGTCCAGACGGTGGGCACCCCCTCGCGCGGCAGACTCACCGACAGACCCATGAGGTGCTGCACGTGAATCAGGTCGGGCCGAAAACGCGCCAGCACGCGCGCAAAGACCGCGTCGACGGCGGGATCGCTCGCCGCCGACCGGGACTCCCGCCCCGGCAGGTTGTTCACCAACCGGGTGACACCGTCCTCTTCGGACGTGCTGTACATCGGCCGCGCCGGGTCGATGGTCGCGGCGAAGGTTTGCACCGTGTGCCCGCGGGACCGCAGACCATCGGCGACCATGGCCGCATATTGCTCGGTCCCGGCGTTCTGCAGCGGCGGAAACCCGTGGACGACCTGAAGGACCCGGAGCGGCGCCGTCAGAGCTCGTCCGCGCCGACGACGCCCCATGGAGCCTTCTTGTCGGCCCCTGTCCGTCGCCAGATCCGCAAGGAACCGGGCTCCGAACCGCGCCCGAATCGCACCTGAAGCGGCGCGCCATCGGCAGTCGTCCCGACCGCGATCACCCGGGTGCCAACGCCCTCACGCGCCCACCGCAGCCGCAGCCTTTGGACGATCGGGGCCGCGAGCGCATGGACCTCAACGCGGACCAGCCACGTCGCCGCCCACAACGCCCAGAGCAACCCGACCACGACCAGCACGCCGGCCAGCTCGCTGCTGGCGATGGTGTCGTCCACGTAGATCACACCGCCACCGCGCTCGACGGCGCGGCCTCAAGCACGATCTCCATGCCCTCGCGCGCAACCTCGACGTACGGGGCCGTGAACGTGGACCAGTGCGTCCCAAGCAGGTCCAGCTCGCCGTCCGAGGCATCGGGCGCGTGGTGGAACAGCAGCAGCTTCTTGGCGCCGGCCGCCTTGCACAAGTCGTACGCGTACTCCGGATACGAGTGTCCCCACGTCATCTTTTCCAGGTACTCGGTCAAGGTGAACATGGTGTCGAAGATCACGAGATCCGCGTCCCGGCACAGGTCCACGAGCTGCTGCTCCCGCCCGAACGGCTCCTGCCCGCCGGCAAGGCCCTCACCGGGCCTCGACAAGGGGGCGGTGTCCGTCACATACACCATCGAACGCCCGTTTCGCTCGATCCGGTACGCACACGCGCCGCCGGGGTGATTGAGCTGCGCCGCCTTGAGTTGCCACGGGCCGCAGTTGAACGTGTTTCCCGGCCGGACCGCCGAGAATTGCACCTTCGCCGGCACCTCGGTCATCCGGATCGGGTGGAAGATGCCGTTCAGGAACCGCGCGATGCGGTCCTTGGTGCCATCCGGGCTGAACGCAGGGGCCGTGACCGTGATCTCAAAAGACGGGGCAAAGATCGGCGCGAAGAACGGGAACCCGAACAGGTGGTCCATGTGGAAGTGCGTGAACACCACGTGGACTTCGCGCTGTTGACGGGCAAAAAGCGTCGGCCCGAGGCGACGGGCGCCCGTCCCGCAGTCGAAAACCACGGTTGGCAGTCCCTCGGCGGTCACCTCGATGCACGACGTGTTGCCGCCGTACCTCGCTGTCTCCGTCCCCGGGACGGGGAACGAACCGCGAACCCCCCACAGGCGTACGGTCATTGCGCTCTCAGCCGCGGGCATCCGGGTATGTAGCGCGCCCGACACGCTCGCGCGGCGCAAGGTTCCGGGTTTTGCACGCGTGTCAACGGAAAGAGGCGATTCCCCGCAGGTCTCGCGCTTCCGAAAAAGCAGCACGGGGTCGGCTCGGGCGGCGACGGGACCACGCCCTGGGCTCGTCACCGGTCAACCGGCCGGCGGCTCAACTCGGCCCGCGCGGCGCCGTGGAGCGGGTCGTGGACCCACGGCGAGCAGCGACGAAAGGTGTGTGCGCGGTACAAGATTCGAACTTGTGACCTGTAGCTCCGGAGGCTACCACTCTATCCAACTGAGCTAACCGCGCGCCCGGGTGTGCTATCATGAAATGCGCGGTGAGGTCTGGGGTAGATCGCGTTCAGATGAAAGCGTTAACGTCTTTTCTGAGGGAGGCGCCTCTCCGGCGCCCCCCTCCGGCCACCGCAGGCGGCCTACCCCCGGGCCGGGCCCTAACTCGATTCGCTTGGGCGAATCGAGCGACTTTGCGCGACCGCGAGCGCCTGAGTACCGGCGGGCGGTCGCGCAGAGGTCCGGGCCGGCCGCCGGTTTCATGGGTCGTCCCACCCCACGGGCCCCGCCGCAACCTCCGGCGGCTCACACCTCGATCGGCCCGTCCAGGCGCCCCTCGACGAACTGGCGGACGACGGGGTCGTCGGTGGCATGAAAGGATTCGGCGTCGCCGTACAGGCGCACGCGGCCCTGGTAGAGCATGGCGATGTGGTCGGCGATGCGGAAGGTGGCGTGCATGTCGTGGCTGATGACGAGCGAAGTGATGCCGGGGTTAGCGTCCTGGGTCGAGCGGATGAGGTTGTCGATCTGCGCGGTCATGATCGGGTCGAGGCCGGTGGTGGGCTCGTCGTAGAGGAGGAACTCCGGGTCGCGGACGAGGGCGCGTGCCAGGCCGACGCGCTTGCGCATGCCACCGGAGAGCTCCGAGACGGCCTTGTGACCGGCGCCAGCGAGGCCGACGGACCCGAGCATCCGCTCGACGCGCTCGCGGATCTCGCCCTCGCGCATCTTCCGGGCGCGACCGTTGGCCCCGGTGGTCCCGTGCTCTCGCAGGGGAAACGCCACGTTCTCGTAGACGTCCATCGAGTCGAACAGCGCCGCGTTCTGGAACACCATCCCAAACCGGAAGCGGACGGCACGGAGCGCGCCGGCGCCGAGCTTCGAGAGGTCGTCGTCGCCGACGAAGACGGTGCCAGCGTCGGGCCGGAGCAGGCCCATGACGTGCTTGAGGAGCACGCTCTTGCCCGTCCCCGAGCGGCCGATGACGACGGTGATCTGCCCGCGTGGCACGTCGAGATCGACACCATCGAGCACCTGCTGGCTTCCAAACGCCTTTTTCAGCCCGCGCAGCCGGATCCCCGCCGCCGTCGACCCCGTCGCCCCCTCCTCCGCTGACCCCGCGACGTCCGAGGCCCTCATCCCACGCCCAGCGGCGCCAGGATGCGCGTCAGGAAGTAGTCGCTCGTCAGGATCAACACGCCCGAGATCACCACCGCAGACGTCGTCGCCCGCCCGACCCCCTCAGCGCCCCCGCGGGTGTTGAACCCCTGGTAGCACCCGATGGAAGCGAGGATGAACCCGAACACCGCCCCCTTGACGCACCCGCCGAGGATGTCGTCCGGGTCGACGTTCCAGTACGTCCGCTCCCAGAACCCGCCCGCCGGGACCTGCAACTGCTTTACCGCCACGTACCAGCAGCCGAAAACGCCGATGGTATTGAAGACCATCGTCAACGCCGGCACCATCACGATCGACGCCAGGATGCGCGGGGCGACGAGGAATTGCAGCGGATCAATCGCCATGCTCTCCAGCGCGTCCACCTGCTCGGTCACCCGCATCGTCCCGAGCTCCGCGGCCATCGAGCTACCCACGCGCCCGTTCACCATCAGCGCCGTCAGCACGGGCGAGAGCTCCCTCGTCAGCGAGAGCGTCACGATCCCGCCGATCATCCCCTGCGCGCCGAACTTGGAGAAGCCAAAGTCCGCCTGCAAGGCGAACACCATCCCGGTGAAGATGCCCGTGATCATCACGATCGTCATCGACTGCACGCCCACAAAGTGCATGTGCTTGAGCAGCAGCCGGATCCGGTACGGCGGCAACAACCCGCCCGCACACGCGCGCGCCACAAACGCGAGGTACCCGCCGAACGCCGCCACGTAGTCGATGAGGGCGGCACCGAGGGCACTTACGGGGTTCACGCCGTGCGGCTATCACAGGCCGACGACGTACACCTTGGCGAAGTCACGCTGCCCGGTGGGCGCGTCCGCGGTGCCGAGCGCCGAGACCGCCAGCCACACGCTGCCGTCGGCCTTGCGGACGATGTCGAGATCCCCGTTTCCGACCGTGCCCGTGGGGATCGTCGTGACCTTCGTCGGATCCGCCCACGGCGCCTCCCGCACGGGGTCGAAGCGGTCGGGATCGTGCTGGACGTAGATGAGGCCGACGCCGTCGGGGGTCCAGGTCGGCCCGCGGCTGTTCATCACGACGTCGGCGGCCACGAGCGTAGGGGTGCCGCCGAGCGGCATGACGTACAGGTCAAAGCGGTCGGGCGTGGTGTGGTCCGAGTAGAACGCGATGCGCTTGCCGTCGGGCGAAAAGGTCGGTCGGGTCTGGACGTGCGGCCAGGCGGTGAGCGCCTTCGGGACGGGAGACTGCAGGTTGTCGAGGAGGTAGACGTTGTCGCCCTTTGCGGCGTGTCCGACGTACACGAGCGCGGCGCTGTCGGGCGACCAGGAAGCGTAGATCTCGCTCGCGGTCGGGTCGGTCGTGAGGCGCTGCGGGGCGGCATCGAGCGCGGCGGCGTCGAGCAGGTAGAGGTCCCCCTCGCCCGTGCGCGCAGTCGTGAACGCGATGTGCTTGCCGTCGGGGGACCATGCCGGGTTGCCGTCGGCGCCGGGGCTCGGCGAGAGGCGCGTGCCCGTGTCCAGGTAGAGGTCGTAGTCGCCGGTCGAGCCGGTGGCCGAGTAGACAAAACGGTTGCCGGTCGGCGCAAAACTCGGCTCGTGCGACACGTGGTCGTTGCTGGCGGCGACGAACCCGTCCGTCATGCTGCTGCTGGCGGTCGCACCGGGGATGATGACGCGGCGAGAAGCGCGGGTGGCGGGGGTAAAGGCATAGAGATCAACGGTCTTCTTCGCGTGGTCGTTGCTCTCGTACAGCAGCAGGGTCCCGTCTGGCGACCAGCGCGGCGCCTGGCAGTTGGCCTGCAGGGGGACCGAGATGACGACGGCGGGCACGATCAGCGCGCCGTCATCGGGGTTTCCGTCGCCTCATCCACGCCCACGCGGGCCGCCCACTCCGTCCGGAGCACGCGCCCGGGGTCGGCACGGTGGCGCAGCGCCCGGAATGTCGCCAGCCGCTCCTGGCCGAATGACCGCGAGAAGTCCTGCGGGCGGAGCACCGAGTCCTTCGCCGGGTAGAACTTTCCGCCTGCAGCCAGCACAATCTCGTTCATCTCGTAGCACATCTGCCAGAGCGCCTGCCGATTGGACGCCGTGACCGGGTAGTCGAGCGCGATGGAGTAGCCGTCGAGCGCGTGCGAGAGCAGGAAGGAGTCCGGGCGATACCGCTTGATCACGCCAAGGTAGCTGACGATTCCGCGGCTCTGGTTCAGCTTCAGGATGTCGGTGAACACCTGCTTCGCCGCCTCTTTCGGGACGAAGGGCTGGTACTGGATGAAGCCGCCGGGCTGGTAGGCCGCGCGCATGGTCACGTAGTCGAGGAGGAAATGGAAGGCGACGTGGGGCTGCTTGTAGGGTGTCGTCGGCGAAACCAGGCTTGAGTAGTATTTTGTCGTGTTGACCACGCGCATGCCAAGGTCGAAGTTGAACAGCCCGAGGATCGCCCCCACGAGCGCCCGGGGAACCCCCATCACCGTGGCCGGCAGGTCCTGGCGGGAGGGCTCGAGGAGGGCCTCGCCATCGGGATCCTCGTCGGCATGCAGGTACTTCGCGCGGTGCACCTGCCCGCGCCCGAGACCCGAGCCGCCTGCGATGCAGTCAACCCAGCTCACCAGGTAGTCGCTGTCGCCCTTGTGCTGCTCAAAATAGTCCAATTGCTCGCCGAGGTCGCGGACGCAGGCCTGCTCGACGGAGACCCGCCCGCTCTCGACGTGCTTGAGCTTCAGACGGATCCGTGTGAGCGTGCCAAGCATCCCGAACCCGGAGATGGCGGCATGAAAAAAGTCGGCGTTCTCCGTACGGGAGATGCGGAGGAGCTCGCCCGCGGGGGTCAGAAGGTCCGCGTCGAGGATCTGGTCGCCCGTGCCGCCCATCGCGAACTGGTTCTTGCCGTGGATGTTCATGGCCGCGCACCCACCGATCGTCGGGAACATCGTCCCCGGCACGACCGCTGGCCACCACCCGTCCTTCAGACAAAGCCGCCAGAGGTCCTCGATCGTGACCCCAGGCTCCACGTCGATGATGCCCGTGGCGGGGTCCCAGGCGAGGACGCGCCGCATGCTCGTGAGGTCGACGACGAGATTGCCGCCGTTCATCGCGGCATCTCCGTAGCTACGGCCCGCGCCGCGAAGCGCCACCGTGTAGCCCTCGGCGCCGGCGTGGATCAGGGCGCTGCGCACCTCGTCCACCGTAGTGGGCTTCGTGAACATCGACACGGAGCGGCTCGTGTACCCCCAGCCGTCAAACACGCGGCGCGGGTACTGGACGATGGGCGTGGCGGGCGCGGCTGCGGTGCTCAGGGCGGACATGGGCGGGGCTTATAGCTTTGGAAGGCAGGTGCCGCCCGAAAGGGGTGGGCGCGCACGCGCGCTGCACCTCTTGACGTGTCGAGAGCCCGATCCGCATCGAGCGGCTCCGGCTCTTGACGTGTCGACAACAACCGCCGATTCACGGCGCCGTCGCCGAGTCCCCCGTCCCCGAATCCCCCGAATCCGAACTTCCCGAGTCCGACAGGCCGGAATCCGCAGCCTGCGAGTCCCTGCCGCTGTCCGAGGCCGCCGTGTCCGATCCCGCTGTGTCCCCGGCGTCGCCGGAGTCCGCGCCGCCGCCTGTGTCAGATCCGACGGTGGGCGCCACGATGAGCATGCTGAACCTCCCATCGTCGCCAGTGATCGCGCTTCCAAGCTGCAGATTCGCGACACCATCCCACACTTCCACGACCGTGTTCGCCGAGACCCCGGCCGAGGACGAGATCTGCCCCGCCAGCGTCACACCCGTCCGCAGGCTGACCGAGGGGTCGCCGTCGAGCGGCAGGTCAACCCGGGTGAGCGCGGCGCCGCTGGACACCGGAGGCGCGCAGGCGAGCGTGTAGTCGACCGCTGGGAACGTCAGGGTGTAGGTTCCCTTTCCGTCGGTCGTCGCGGTGTAGACGTAGCCGGACCAGCCGACCTCGGTCGCGGTCACGGTCACGCCGGATGCCGGCCCGCCCTCCGGCAGGTTCACGACGCCGGTGACCGTGCGGTCCGGAGCCAGCGCGACCGCCGGCATGTCGGTCGACCCCGCCCGCGCGGTGACCGACGTCGAAACCGGAGTGAGCGCATCGCCGTAGGCCGGGAGGACGTCCATGCGGAACTGCCCAGGAACAACACGGACAACGAAGCTACCGGTCGCGTCCGTGGTGGTGTCCGCGGTCAAGTCGCCGCCGCCGTCGAGCGCGGTGGACGTGAGCCGGACGGTCGCGCCGGCGACGGGCGCGGCGGCCTGGTCGACGATGCTGCCCGTCACCACCGCGGAGCTCACCGCGCCGATCTCGAGGTTCGCGGCGGTGCCATCCGTGCTGGCGTCCAGGGTCGTGGACACGCTCGGCAGCACGACGTCCACGCCCGAGAGCCCGCCCTGGACCGTGAGCGTGTAGGCGCCCGCGTCTGCCAGTCGCGCGACGTACCAGCCGTCCGCGTCCGTGTAGAACACCGACGACGACACCGCCGGCCCGGGAGCGGTCTGCGTCAACACCAACGGCGCCTTGGCCTCGCCGACACCTTCAGCGGTCACCCGGCCAAAAAGCGGCGAGCCCTCGGAGAGATCCTGCGACAGGTCGCGGTCCTGCAGGAAGGACTGCCCCCCGAACGTGTGCGCCGGCGTGACCGACGCGTCGTTCGGCGTGATCGTCAGGTCGTAGCCGGAGTCCGCCGGAAGCAGGAGGCTGAAGAACCCGGTCTCGTCGGCGTGCGCGGCGACGTTCTGGACGGTCCCGGACTTGGTGAGCTGCACCGTCCCCGCGAACGGCTCCGGATCCGTCGGCGCTCCGGCAGCGCTCCACGGATGGGCAATTTCGGCGGTGAGGAAGCCTGAGAGGGTGATCGTGTCCTTCAGCGTGATGTCCGCCGCCGGGTAGCCGCTGCCGTCCTGCAAGGGCAGGATGGGCTTGGTCTGGGGAAGAAAGCCGTTGCCGTCTCCCGGGTACACATTGACGACGAGCGTGCCGGGCTGCATGGCGTTGGCGCTGTCGACCTCCCCCGGGCGGCCGTTGAGCGACATCTCCGAGCAGCCCAAAAGGGCGGTCATGGCGGTCATGGCGAGCACGGGGTTCACGAGCCCTCCAGGGTCCATTGGTAGGTGAGGTCTGGGTTGACGCCGTCGGAGACGTCCACCTTGAGCTTCTGCGTGCCGAAGCCGGCGTAGGGGGTGATGGTGACTTCCTGGGTTTGATCGCCGGTCAACGGGCCGAGGTTCGCGGCGCTCTGGTAGCCGTCGCGCGACAGGGTCCAGATGAAGGTGAGCGCGTCCGAGTCACTGACCGTCATGACAAAATGCTGGGGGAAACTGCCGAGAACGACGGGGTCCGTGTTCGTCGGACTCGGCTCGCCCTTGGTCTTGGGCGGCGCGTTCTTCGCGTACGGGATGGGCACCCAGTAGAGGCATCCGGAGATTGGCGAGAGAGCGACCATGCCAACCACGATGCACACGCCGTGCCACACCGTCGACGATGCTGTCTGGAAGCGGCTCGGCGCACCAGCGCCCGTCAGCCTGCGAACCCTCGCTGAGCACCGTCGTGACAGCGCTGTCGTGGTCACGGGTTCACCCAGGGGTCCACCGTGGCGGGCACCACGACCGTCTCCCCGCCAAAGCGCTTGGGGATCGCCGACTTCAGCGTCTTGTCGCCACACGTGAACACGACTGGCGTCCCCGGCTCGGGTTCAAGCAGGTCAAAGCTCCCGACCTTGCCCTTGGTGCCGTAGGGCACGCCGCCGACGGTGTAGGTGCACTCCGCGGGGATGTCCGGGTTGATGAGGACGGTGACCGGCTTCCGCTTGAGATCGGCCTGTTCGATGACTTGATCGCCGGGCTTCGCGTCGAACGCGACCGACCAGTCCTCCGTGGAGCGGTTCTTGAGGACGAGCGTGTGGTGGCCGACGGAGACCGTCAGCGGCGCCTTTCGGGTTGCCACCCAGGTGTCGGGCGGGCCGCCGAAGATGTGGCCGACGGGCTTGTCGTCGAGCCAGACCTCGGCGGGCACGCTGCAGACGACGACGAGGGAGGCGGTCGTCACCACGGGCGCAGCGGTCGGGGCCGCGGTGGGGACGAGGGCGATGGCAGCGGCGACGGGCGGATCGGTCAGGCGCCTGGGCGCGAGCGGGAGGGCGACGGTGTGCGGCACGGGCACGGCCGTGGCGACATCGCCAGCGACGGCGACCGCCGGTGGACTCGTGGCGGGGGCTGTCGGCGGGGTCGTTACCGATCCCGCGGTTGCGACGACGGGAGCCACCGGCTTGACCGGCTGCGGCAGCGACGACGCTCGGAGCCACCACACCCCCAGCGCGCCGACCAGGCCGAACGAACAGGCGAGGAGGGCGAGCCACCGTCGCGGCGAGGCCTCAGGCGCTGGCGGCTGATGAAGCCCCTGGATCAACGCCAGGACTTCCGCGTTGTTCTCGTCCAGCGCGAGCAGCCGATTGAAGAGCTGCAAGGCGCCGAGGTGGTCGCCGCCCGCGAGGCGCTCCTTGCCCTTGCGCAACAGGACAGGCTCGATGTGAGCACGGATGGCCGCGGCGCACCCCTCCGGGTTGACCAGGTAATTGGCAACCTGCAACGCCGGATGATCGAGCGTCAGCTCCACCTCGGTCAGCGTCGCGAGCAGCGCAACGCGGGCGTCTTCAGCCACCGCATACCGGTCCTCCGGCAGTGGCTGCAGGAGCTTCTCCACCACCGCCGCGAACGTCGGCGAGACCGCCGGCGCAAGCTCGAGCACCTCCGGCCGGTTGCCATCGATGATGTTCTTCAGGATGACGCTGGCGTTTCCGCCGCTGAACGGCACGTGGCCGGTCACCGAGTGGAACAGACACGTCCCGAGGCTGAAGAGATCGCTCCGTCCGTCCAACGGCTGATCCTGCGCCTGTTGCGGGCTCATGTACGCGGGCGAGCCGAGCAGCGAGCCGTCGAGCGTGATGGAGCCCTCGTCCAGCACCCGCGCGACTCCGAAATCCATGAGCTTCACCTTGCCATCCCGCCGGACCATCACGTTCTCGGGCTTGATGTCGCGGTGGATGACCTGGGCCGTGTGCGCAAAGCCCAGGGCGCTACAGAGCTCGATGCCGATGACCGCGGCGATCTCGGACGGAAGCGTCCCATGTTCCTGCAAAAGCCCAAGGAGCGTCGTCCCGTCGACCAGCTCGGTGACGATGTAGCAGTCGTCCGCGCCCTGGCCCGAATAATCCAGGATCGACACGATGTTCTGGTGCGAGAGGCGGCCGACTGCGCGGGCCTCACGGTTGAAGCGCTCGCGGTAGCGCTTGGAGGCGGAGAGGTGCGGGTGCAGCACCTTGATGGCCACGTCGTTGCCGATCGCCATGTGCCGACCGCGGTAGACCGTGGCCGTCGCGCCCTCCCCAAGCTTCTGGAGGACCTCGTATTTGTCGATCACGCTTCCGATCAAGGCACAGTTCCCGTGCGGCAAGGCACATAGCTTAGCCGGGCCGGGGGCGAGCGGGATACCCGGGCAGCGATGTGGGCCTGCCTCGTTGCATTCGCGCATGCCGCCGAGCCGTCACCGGCCGGGGAGCCCCCGGCCCCACCGAGCGAGCCCGCGAGCGAGCAAGCAACCCCGCCTGCGGTCACCGCACCGGTCGTGCCTGCGGCCTCCCCGATCGTGGACACGACCACCGCGGCCCGTCACCGCGTGAACGCCGCGATCTCGCTCTACCAGGCGGGCGAGACGGCGCAGGCAAAGCACATCCTCCTCTCGATCTTGAGCGACTCGCAGGTCACCTCCGACGACGACAAGGAGGACGCGTACGCCTGGCTAGCGGACATCGATTTTGCGGAGACCGGCATCGCCGGCGCCCAGTCGGTCATGGCCTCGCTCCTTGCCCGGGACCCCGACTACGCGATGGATCCGATGGAGCATCCGCCCGATTTCTGCGATGCCTTTGAGCACCTGCGCGCCGACCTCAAGGCTGCGGTTCCGAAGGCGCACCCGCACCCCTACCCGTGGCAGTTCGGGCTGCCCTTCGGCGTCGGCTACTTCGTCGAGGGAAAGCCGCTCCCCGGCGTGGTTTTCGGCACGCTGCAGACGGCTGGACTGGCGACGAGCCTCGTCACGCGCGTGCTGATGGCCAACATCCAGCACTCGGGCGATCCCGAGGGCATCGCCGTGGGTGACACGGCGGGCGCAAGCCAATTCGTCACGTTGCGGGCGACGAACCTCGTGAGCGTGTGCGTGGGCTGGAGCGCGTGGGGGATCCCGCTGGTGGTCGAGACCGCGAAGTGGAGCGCGCATCCGGGCCCGCGCGTTGGGACGATCGAGCTGCGGCCCAACGGCGTGGCGCTCTCCGGCACCTTTTGAGGCAGCGGAAGGCCCGCGCCGGCGCTACACTCGCGCGCATTGCACCCCACTCCGGAGGCCCTTCATGCTCCTGCTCCTGACCCTCGCCGCCTGCGGCAAGCACGTTGACGACAGCGCCGCTCCCGCGTCCGTGACCTATTACAAGGACGTCCGGCCGATCCTGGACAATACGTGCGCGCGCTGCCACAACGACAACGGCATCTCCAAGTCCTTCGACGACCCGGCCGTAGCACAGAGCGAAGCCGCTACGATGAAGGCCTACACGCAGTCCGGCTACATGCCGCCTCCCGCGCCGACCACCTCGTGCCGGGAGTACGCCAATTCCGACCGTTACCTGCTCAGCGACACGGACAAGGCCACCATCGCCGCCTGGGCCGACGCCGGCGCCCCGCTCGGCGACGTCGTGGCCGACACCCGCGACACGACGCTTGAGCAACTGTCGTACTACGACCTTGAGATCAAGGCGTCGCAGCCCTACTCCCCGGTCTTCACGAACGGCAACGTGAACGACTACCGCTGCTTCCTGATCGACCTGAACAACGCGACCCAGGAGTACATCACGGCGATGCAGGCGGAGGTCGACAACACCAAGATCGTCCACCACGTCGTCCTCTTCCAGCCAGACGGCACCGACGATCTCTACGCGGACGGCACCGATCCGCACGACGGCTTTTCTTGCAGCGGCCTTGGCCAGCAGAACTGGCAGACGCTCGGCGCCTGGGGGCCGGGCGACAACCCGACCGTCATGCCCGCGGGCATCGGCATCCCGCTCGCGCCCAACTCGCAGGTCGTGCTGCAGATGCACTACTTCGACAGCTTTGACGGTGCCAATCTTGAGACGGACCAGAGCGGCTACGGCATGCAGCTCGCATCGTCGGTGGACCACACCGCCACCAACTACGCGACCGGCCCGACCAATTTCACCATCCCCGCCAACGACAACGCCTACAGCAGCCACAAGTCCTACAAGTGGACGTCCTCCGACGAGATCATCGCCGTCTGGCCCCACATGCACCTGCTCGGCTCCGGCTTTGACGAGACCGTCACCCACACGGACGGCACGGAGGACTGCCTCCTGCACATGGACTCGTGGGACTTCCACAACCAGGTCACCGCCAACTTCCTCGCGCCCGAGCCGCTCGTTGCGGGCGACAAGCTGAAAGTCACGTGTACCTGGGACAATTCGGCGGACAACCCGAACCAGTACAACGATCCGCCCATCGACGTCTCCTTCGGCGAAGGCACGACGGACGAGATGTGCTTCGGGTTCACGCTGGTCGCGACGCAGTAGCGCCTACCCCCTGGGCACGATCAGCTTGTTGGTGACGTCCTCGCCGCCCTTCAAGTTCGTGTACAGCGACATGATCGAGTAGATCGGCCCGAACGGGAAGCCCCACCAGCCGGCGACGAGCGTGAGCAGCGTGTAGGGCAAGCCCTTGACCGCGCCGCTCTCGCCCTTCTTGATGAAGTGTACGTCCGAGCTGCGTTTGAACGTCATGACCACGATCGAGATGGTGTAGCTGAAATAGACCAGCTTCGCGCCATCATTGCACGCGGCGATGATGTCCTTGTCGGACATGCCCTCTGCGCCGGAGACGGCCATGCTACACCAGCCCCGGCACGGGGTGGACCGCACAGAGTGCGTGAATCTCCGCCTTCACTCGGCCAATCCGGTCGGCGTCCTCGCGGTGGTCGAGCGCGTCGGCGATGAGGTCGGCGATGCGGACGGCGTCCGCGGTGACACAGCCGCGGGTGGTCATCGCCGGCGTGCCGAGGCGGATGCCGCTGGTGACGAAGGGGCTGCGCTTTTCGTTGGGGACGGTGTTCTTGTTGACGGTGATGCCGGCGCGGCCCAGCGCCTCTTCGGCGTCCTTCCCGGAGTAGGGTTTGTCCGAAAGATCCATCAACATCAGGTGATTGTCGGTCCCGCCGCTCACGAGCGCGAACCCACGCTCCTGCAAGCGCGTCGCCATCGCCTGCGCGTTGTCGAGCACCTGCTGCTGGTAGGCGCGGAACTCCGGGCGTAGCGCCTCGCCAAAGGCCACGGCCTTCGCCGCGATGATGTGCATGAGCGGGCCGCCCTGGCTGCCGGGGAACACGGCGGAATTGAGCGCCTTCATCGCGTCACCCTTCGCCATCGCGATGCCGCCCCGAGGCCCGCGCAGGGTCTTGTGGGTGGTCGTGGTGACGTAGTCGCAGTGCGGGACGGGCGACGGGTGCAGGCCGACGGCGACGAGCCCGGCGACGTGCGCGATGTCTGCGAGGAGCAAAGCGCCCACTTCGTCCGCGACGGACCGGAAGGCCGCGAAGTCCCAGAGGCGCGGGTAGGCAGAGGCGCCCGTCACGATCACGCGCGGGCGCTCCCGCAGCGCGATCTCGCGGACCACGTTCATGTCGATTCGCCCGGTCGAATCGACCTTGTAGTGGACGGCCCGGTAGAGCTTGCCCGAGCTGTTGGCGGGCGAGCCGTGCGTGAGGTGCCCGCCGTTCGAAAGGTCCAGGCCGAGCAGGCAGTCACCCGGCTTCAAGCAGGACAAGTAGACCGCGGCGTTCGCCTGCGCGCCGGAATGCGGTTGCACGTTGACGCCCATGCCGTGCCGAGCGCCGTTCCCGTCGGGCGCGTCGAACAGCGCCAGTGCCCGCTCCCGCGCGATGTCCTCGACCTGGTCGACGATGCCGCAGCCGCCGTAGTAGCGCTTGCCGGGCAGGCCCTCGGCGTACTTGTTGGTCAGGCACGAGCCCGCCGCCGCCATGACCGCCGCGGAGGCGTAGTTCTCGGACGCGATGAGCTCCAGATCCTCGCGCTGTCGGGCTTCCTCGGCTTGAATCAAGGACCAGATGGCGGGGTCGGCGGCGGCGACGGGGTTCATCAGCGGGGCTCCGAGGGGTGCTCGAGGATTTAGCGCGGCGCGTTCCGGAGCGCCGCCGGTGTCGGCCCGGCTCGCCAGTCACCGGACGGCTATACTCGATGCCATGTACGCGCTCCGCCACCACGAATTCACAGTCGAGGACTACTTCGAACATGAGCTGAGTTCCCGGGCGCGCCATGAGTTCTACGACGGTGCCATTCTGGTCATGTCAGGCGCGTCGACCCGGCACGTCACCATCACCGGCAACACGTTCGTCGCACTCCACCGCCGCGTCGGGCGGGCGTGCCGCGCCTTCGTCTCCGAGCAGCGGATCGTGACCGGCGACGACCTCTACACCTACCCGGACGTCCTGGTCGCGTGCGGCGCGCTGGACTTCTACAAGGTCCAGGGCACCGGCACGCTCCGAAACCCGTCCTTGCTCGTCGAGGTGCTTTCGCCCTCGACGCGCAGCTACGACCTCGGGGAAAAGCTGGCGCACTACCAGACCATCGCCAGCCTGAAGGAAGTGATCTTCATCGAGCAGGACATCGTCGACGTGCTTCACCTCCGGCGAGCGGCGTCGGGTTGGGAGCAGGAGCGGTTCGTGACGCTGACTGACGTGATCCCGCTTCGAACGCTGCGTAGAGGGCTGCCGCTCAGCGAGGTCTACGCCCGGGCGTTCGAGCTGTAGGAGGAGCGCAATCGCTTCGCGCTGAGCCCGACCCAGGTGTAGACTTCGGTCATGCTCGTCCTCCTCCTCGCGTGCGCCGCCCCTCCCACAGACACGCGGAGCTACGCCGACAAGTACCTGTCGGGGCAGTATGACGACACGGCGGGGGATGGGGCGACGGGGGATTCGGGCGACCGGGATACGGCGACCGGCGGTGACAGCGGCGAGACTCACGCCTCCGACCCGCCCGTCAACGCGGACATTCCCTGGGCCGACTGTCAGTTGGACGGCGCGGACGGCGACGGGAACACGTTCCAGTACCGCTACAACGAGGACGGGCACTACGTCTCCTACGTCTACGAGTGGGGCCGGGGCGACGCGGCCGACCTCACTGAGGCGGTCACCTACCAGAACGGCTTGGAGACCGAGTTCACGAAGGACAAAAAGAGCGACGGCAGCATCGACTACCGTGAAGCCTACACGTACGCTGACGGCTTGGAGTCCACGGCGTCCTACGACAACAACGGCGACGGCGTCTATGACGAGCTCGTCGCCTTTACGTACGACGCCGACGGTTGCCTCGCCGGCGGGATGATCGACCGCGACGGGGACGGCACTATCGACTCCGTGTACGTGGCCAGGTGTGACGACGCCGGCCGCGTCGTCGACCTCACCGAAGATGACGGGCCCGACGGCACCATCGACTTCCGCTGGACGACCGCGATCACCACCGACAACGAGGGGGACACCACCTACGACGAGCTCCAGGACGACGCCGACGACGGCACCATCGACGCGACACGGCTGTGGACCGTGAACTCGGACGGCAACGACCTGCACGACGAGGCCGACGCGGATGGCAGCGGGTTCGCGGACTACGCCGAGGACTACGTCTGGGACGGCACCACGCTTCAGACCGTCACCTACCTGTACAACGACCGCGACGGCACGTTGACGAGCTCCGACGTCGACACGTACGCACACGACGCCTACGGCCGATGGACGGGCCGAAGCTGGGTCATGACGTACGCCTCCAGCGGTGGATCCATTTCCGGCGCCTGGACCGGCTACTGGACCTGCCCGACCCCCTGACCCGGCCACCCTTCAGCTAGGATCAAACTTCGCAATCCGCGCCGCATGCCGCCCGCCCTCAAACGCCGTCGTCGCGAACACGTTCACGATGTCCAGCGCGAGCCCCACGCCGACCACGCGCTGCCCGAGACAGAGCACGTTGGCGTTGTTGTGCTGCCGCGTCGCCCGCGCCGAAAAGGTGTCCGAGCAAACCGCCGCTCGAACGCCGTGAACCCGGTTCGCCGCCATCGCCATCCCCTGCCCCGTGCCGCACACGAGCACCCCGAAGGCGCCCGGTTCCGCTGCGACACGGTCCGCCAGCGCCTTCGCGTAGTCCGGGTAGTCGGTGGAAGCAGGTGAATTCGTGCCAAGGTCGATGACGGTGTGGCCGGCAGAGGAGAGGTACTGCGCGACCTCGGCCTTTAGTTGGAGGCCGGCGTGGTCGTTTGCGACGTAGAAGGTGGACATGAAAAGCCTCGATCCTGGTGAGACTACCGTGTCCGGCGTGGGTCGGCACGCGGCGGTCTCGGCAGCCCGGTGTAGCCTCGGGGCGGCGGGTCACGGCGCGTTCGCGGGGTTGGCACTCGTTCCCACCCACGCTCGACGCCAGGCTGATCGGGTTGGCGGCGCTCGGCCGGCCCTGAGACGCCGCAGGCACAACGCGGCGCTCGTCCTCACGCCCAGGCCGCCGTGGCCGGAAGGGGGTCATGGTCGCTCTTTTGGCGCGGGCACGGACTCATGGTGGGCGATTTGGCGCGGACTCGACCTGCAAGGCCTGACGACGACACGGCCACGTCCGGCCAGCCGGGGGGCGCAAGCGTGCGGGCCGACCGGCTCACGGTAAAACGCCACTTTTCCGCGTGCGGCCGCAACAGTCGCCGGTCCGACAGGGCCTTGATCGGCGGGAACCCCGCTCGTCCAGCGCCGCGCGCGCCAAAAACCGCACCTTGAGTGCCGCTTCGCGCCAAAAAGGCCACCATGACCAGCCAACACCGGCCCCTTCGGTCCGGTGATAGCTGTTTCCTCTGGGTCGGGCCTGCCAATTTCGGGTTTCTGATCTGTTCGTGACGTCCTTGACCCGTCAACCATTCGGCATCCACGAGGCAGGCCCTCCCGTGGCCAACCCTGATCGAAGGCACGGAACTTGCGTTCGCAAGCTCCGCGC